>CALEUX010000162.1 GCA_937920475.1 uncultured Marinilabiliaceae bacterium | reverse complement strand
CAATACGATTCGTAAAGGTCGGCCCCCATACCAGCAACATCGCCCACATTGTCGCCCACATTATCAGCTATGGTAGCAGGATTTCTTGGGTCGTCTTCAGGAATATTGGCTTCAACTTTCCCAACCAGGTCGGCGCCAACATCAGCTGCTTTTGTGTAAATTCCACCTCCTACGCGGGCAAACAAAGCCTGAGTAGAAGCTCCCATCCCAAATGTTAACATGGTTGCAGTAATTTCAACCATTTTATGATGATCGGTAGTACCGGCATGCACAAACGAAAGGCCCAGAAAATCAAGACCATTGGCCATGTGCTCGGGTGTAAAAATAATATCATTTAAAAACCAGAACCAAAGGGCGATATCGAGCAAACCAAAACCTACAACAACCAAGCCCATAACTGCACCACTACGGAAAGCTATTTTCAATCCCTGGTTTAAAGAAATTGAAGCTCCCTGCGCTGTGCGGGCTGAAGCAAACGTTGCAGTTTTCATACCCAGAAAACCACATAAACCTGAGAAAAAACCTCCGGTTAAGAAAGCAATGGGTACAAACGGATTTTGAACACCCATATAGGCCAGAATGGCAAGTAGAATAACAAGAACCACAAAAACCATGGCAACAACACGATATTGTCGTCTTAAATAAGCCATTGCTCCTTCGCGAACGTGTTGAGCAATTTCTTTCATGGTATCGTTGCCCTCGGAGTTTTTCATCATTTGCCTGAAAAAATGCCAGGCAAAATACAGAGCAATTAAAGAAGTGATTGGGACAAGCCAAAATACAGGATTAATCATAAGGGTTTGATTTTAGTTATTAGTTGATAAATTGTTCAAACTCGAAAATTCCTGCTTTCTATCAAAAACAACCTCAGCTAATCAACTCCCCCTTTTTTGAAATTGGAAAGCTTACCGAAAATAACGATTTTAAAACGAAAAAGAAATTAACATCAGTTATATTTTTTTTGTTTTTGCTTTTATTTTTTCGGATGGATAAAAACAGATAGTTAGGATGAGTTTTAAAAATTGGATAAAATGGGGGGACTATCAATTAATCCTACTCAATTGTTTTGATAAAATCTTTTGGTAAGGCCCCAAATTGCTTTAGAAAGCATTTTGAGAAATAGGATGGACTGTTAAACCCAACCAGGTAACAAATTTCGTTAATCCGGTACTCTCCGTTCATTAGCAGCTGAGCCGACTTTTTTAAACGAAAAACCCGAATATAATCGTTGGGAGTCATGCCTGACAATCCTTTAATTTTCCGCTGTAAATTCGATCTGCTTACCGATAAAGCCAATGATAATTTCTCTATTGAATAATCCGCATCCGCAAGATTTTTCTCAATCTCGTCATTCAATTTATTAATAAAATCTTCATCCTTTTTACTATTGGCAATGCTCCCAAAAGGAACAAATGGAGACTTTGCAAATTTTTCCTGGATACGAAGTCTGTTTTTTAAAAGGCTGTTTAATTGTGCTTTCAGAAACTCTATGGAAAAAGGCTTTTCAATATATGAATCGGCACCGCATTCCATTCCCTCAATTTTTGTTTCCACATTGGTACGTGCAGAGAGAAGAACAATCGGGATATGGCTATGTTGCTCATCCTGTTTAATAGACTTCACCAATTCAAGTCCACCCATAACCGGCATTACAATATCGCTTATTATGATTTCAACCACATGGTCGTTCAGTATATCTAAAGCTTCAGAGCCGTTTTCGGCAGTCAGAATATGGTATTCCTGTTTTAGATTTCTCTCCAGAAAGTTGCGTAATTCTAAATTATCCTCAACAATGAGAAGATTCGTTTTATTAATTGGTAATCCCCCCTCATTTCCATGCTTTTCATAATCAGAAGCCACAGTTTCTTCCTTGTTTTCATGGTTTTCAGAATCAGAATGATTCAATGGTATGCGAAGAACAAATAGAGCTCCAGACAAACGGTCGGAATTTTCAATATTAATTGAGCCTTTGTGTCTTTCGGCCAGCTGCCGGGCCAAGGCAAGCCCAATTCCTGTACCTGCTTTTTTACCAAAATTATCCTCCCCTTCTATTTGATAAAATGGTTCAAAAACCTTTTCGCGATATTTCTCTTCAATTCCAGGGCCATCGTCAATAACTGAAATTTCCAGAAAGTCGGCAGCCAGATTTTTTTGCAGGGTAACTATAACATTGGAAGCAGCGTACTTTAATGCATTGGTTAAAAGATTACTAATTATTTTAGTAACAGCTTCTTTATCAATCAGTGCATAAATATCATGTTCGGGCATATCTGATTTAAGTGCAATTTTTCTTAAATCAGCAGCTGGCTTAAATCGATAAAAAATATCATTAATTAGCTTGTTAATATTGGTCGTGACAAAATTCATCCGATAAATATTGTCTTCAATTTTTCTAAAATCGAGCAGTTGATTAACCAAATCGAGCAATCGATCGGTGTTCCTTTCTATTACCTGAAGATTTTCAATTGTTTCAGTATTTCTTTCATCAGAATTCATTATGCATTCAAGGGGCGCCTTAATTAGGCTTACAGGAGTTCTTATTTCATGGGCAATGTTGGTAAAGAAACTGATTTTTGAATCATACATTTCTTTTTCTTTTTGCTTTTGAAAAGCATCGAGCCTGAGCTGCTGCTTTTTCTTAGCCATAACCGAATAAAGCCTTATAGAATAATAAACCAGAAAAAGACCGATAAAAAAGTACAATATGTAAGCATACAAACTTTTCCAAAGCGGCGGAAGGATTACAATTTCCAAATAATCACCTGCTTCATTCCAAACGCCATCATTATTTGAACCCTTTACCCTAAATGTGTATTTGCCCGGTGGTAAATTTATGTATGATACACTTCTTTGATTTCCGGCAGGAATCCATTTACTGTTTTGATTTTCGAGAATATAGGAATACTGGTTTTTCTCCTGCGCTAAAAAGCTAAGACTCACGAAACTTATTCTGAATGATGCCTGATGATGCTTTAACCTGATTTGTTTGTTTTTAAGAAATTTCACCGATAAAGACTCGTCATACTTCAAGGCATTTTCTTCGTCAAAAAACTCAACATTGGTAATTAAAACAGGTGGCAAATAACTATTGTCCTTCAGATTATCCGGATGAAAAACATTAAATCCATTAATACCACCAAAATAAAAAGTTCCGTCGCTGGCTTTATAACTCGACCGGTAGTTAAACTGATTGCTTTGCAAACCATCTTCCCGGGTATATGTTTTAATGTCAAGGTTTGATGGGTTTATTCGGGATATACCTTTATTGGTGCTCACCCAAATATTTCCAAATTTATCATCCAATATGCCATAAGCCACATTGTTTGGCAAACCTTGCCTTTCACTAATTGAATAAAAATCATCCGACTCAAAATTATACTTAAAAATACCTCTGCCTTCCGTGGCAAACCAAAGACGCTGTTTATCGTCTAAATAAATATCAGTTATTTTATTAAAGCTAATGGAGTTTGGGTTTTCCGGGTTGTGCCGATAGTTTTGCCATTTACCAGAACTTGCATTGTACCTGAATAAACCATCGCCATAAGAAGCTACCCATAAATCGCCCAGGTGGTCCTCCTGAATATCGTAAACAAAGGTTTTGATTTCGGGTATACGCACAAAACTATCACTTGACCGATTGTAACGGCTCAAGCCATAAGGCGTACCAATAAATATTTCACCTTTGCTGTTCTTAAAAATTGAAAAAACACAATTATCATCAATAGTGGTTTCGTCGTTGACATTATGCTGATAATTTCTGAAAGTATTGGTCTTAAGGTCTAGCACATCAATCCCTCTCGAAAATGTTCCAATCCACAACTTATCTTTATCCAAAACAAGCGAATGTATATTATGATAGCTCAGCCCTTGCTTACCATCAAGTGGCAGGTAGACCTTAAATTGCCGTGTTTTAACATTAAAATAATTAAGCCCCCCATCTTCAGTAGCAACCCACAAATTCCCCTTTTCGTCTTCACAAAACTGGCTCACCGCCTTTCCACTCATGGAATTCGGAGAATGATTTGGATAATAATGTTCAATAAAGTTTCCAATGGGTGAAACATAATTAACGCCTCCAAAGTAGGTTCCAATCCAGAGTCCGCCTTCTCTATCTTTAAAAATTGAATAGACATTCTGATCGCTTAAACTATTGGCCACTCTGGGATCGTCTACTCTATGATAAACCTGAGTTACCTTATTAAAAAGATAAAGTCCATCATCAGAACCAATTAGCAGCTGGTTTTTTTCGTATTCAAATATAGCTCTGATATGGGTAATATAAGTCGTGTGCGATGGGTGAAACCACGTTTTAAAACTATTTGTTGATTTATTGAATTTCGACAATCCTCCCGACCAGGTTCCAAGCCAGAGTTCCCCATCCGAGTCTTCATAAATGGCAAGGATTTCTGAATCAATCAAATCTCCACTTCTGCCATTTGCCTGATAAGTATAAAAACTTCCTGTTTCGCGGTTATAGCGGCTTAACCCGCCCCTTGTACCAACCCATATGGTTCCTGAATAATCTTTAAAAATACGCCAAACCAAATCAGAATTAAGAGAGTTGGCTGAACCTGATTGCGAAAACTGTATCAGCGAGTCATCAACAACGTTGTAAACAAAAGCACCCTGAGTCATAGTACCTATCCAAATCTTACCATCCCCATCGTAACAAATAGATGTTACAGCCGAGCTAACTGACACTCCATTGGCTGTTGATTTTAGAAAAGGTTGGAATGTTTCGGTAGATGGATCCAGCAAAAAAACTCTTGAATCGGTGCCTACCCAAATTATCCCATTCCTATCCTGATACAATGCCCTTATAAAATTATTGCCGATGGATTTATTGTCGTAGGGATTGTTTTTATAAATGCGGTACTGGTACCCATCAAATCGGTTTAAGCCATCTTTGGTACCAAACCACATAAACCCTAAGTTATCCTGAATTATTGCCTGAACAGTGTTCTCTGATAAGCCTTGATCTACCTGATACTTTCTAAAAGAGAGCTTTTGAGAGAAACCATGAGACAAGGTCAGAAATAAAACAAATAAACAAAAGACAAATGCTCTTTTGTAACTTATCTTTACTATATATTGTAATATAAAGGCAAAATTTTTCATCTGTTTATAATTTGTTTTTTAACAGCCAGATTGCCCGCCCCGATTTATCGGGGGAACTCGCCAATAATCATTCTCATGTTTGAGCAAAGTTTGCTCATGGCTTGTTTCATGTGTGTGTTTTCAAAACCAAATAGCTCTATACTCCCAACAGTTCATTTCTGCCTAATGACCTTTACATGCGGAAAATAACTTGTTGCTTTTTCAATTCCACAGTAAGTAATTAAACTGTTTTACTTGTACTAAATAAGAAAAATAAACCTTAACCCAAGTAAAACTTTTTAGCCACAAAATATAACATTTTAATCATTCCTGCCTCAAATGTTATCATATTTTAAAATTGGTTAATTTCTGATATTAGTTTACCAATTTGTTTTATCCTGTTCAGATTAATCCAACTTTCTTTGAATTGTGAATTATACGATTTGGTTGAAAAAACAACTGAAATAATTTAAAAAAAGAAAGGAGGCAACTAATAAAAAGACCAGGAAACAATCTCTCAATATTAAAAAGACTAAAACCTTAAAAAATAATCATGAGCAAAAAAAAGAATCTATGAAAAAAATCTTGTCTATGCTACTATTCATGATTCCTATTGCGTTGTATTCGCAAACAGGAGTTGTAAAAGGGCGGGTAACCGACAGTTCCAATGCCCCTTTACCAGGCGTTAACATAACTATTAAAGGCACTACTTACGGAACCATTACCGACGTTGAAGGTAATTACAATATCGAGGTCAGCCCTAATCAGATACTCGTTTTCACTTTTATTGGTATGGACAATCAGGAAGTTGCCTATACCGGTCAATCAGTGATTGATATAAAAATGATTGAATCAATCCGTTCAATTGAAGAAGTTGTGGTAATTGGTTATCAAACTGTAAGAAAAGCAGATTTGACAGGCGCAGTTTCGATATTCAAACCAGAGGATATGAAAAATACGGTGGTTACCGGATCGGTTGGTGATGTTTTGGGAACCATCCCTGGTGTATTTGTTCGAACAGAAGGAAAGCCCGGAGCTGAAGGCTGGATTGAAATCAGAGGAACAAAATCGTTCGGCTCAAGTAATCCTTTATATGTTATTGATGGAATAGCTGTAGAGGGTGGTGCCAACAGAGATTTTAACTTTAACGATATTGAATCGGTACAGGTTCTAAAAGATGCGTCTGCTGCTGCCATCTATGGATCAAGAGCTGCCAATGGCGTAATCATTATAACAACAAAAAAAGGAAAGGAAGGGCCTCTCAAAATCGACATCTCGAGCAAAACAAGTATGCAATGGTTGCCCCGATATAACCTTACCAATCGGGAGCAATGGATTAAGTTAAACGATATGGCCTTTGCCAACCGTGGATACGCACCGGCCAACCATTCCGATGCCAATACCGATTGGCAGGATGTAACGTTTAAAACAGGTATTGTGCAGGATCACAACATCTCTTTTTCAGGTGGTAGCAAAACCGGAAACTACTTTATGTCGGCCAACTATCAGAATAATTCTGGAACCACCATCGGAACCGAAAGCAATCGAATTGCTCTGCGCTCCAACACCTCTGCTCAAAAAGAATTTGGAAGTGCGGTAGTTTTCAGGGTAGGTGAGAATGTTATTATCAGTAATTATAAAGTTGACGAGCTAGACACCAACCCAATTATTGATGTTTGGCGCTTAATGCCTACCATTCCTGTTTACAACCAAAACAACCCTGGAGGCTTTGGTTATGGCGATGGGTCAAGAGACGTAACTTTTGGCACCAACCCTGTTGCAAAAGAAACCCTTACTTCAACCAAAAACCAGAACCTAAGAGTTAGAGGAAACTTGTTTACCGAACTTGAATTTTTCAGTAAGATAAAATATAAATTCAATCTTGGATTTGAAGCCAGTGCCGATGAACACTCCTATTTAAGAAAAGAGGGAAACTGGACGTTTAACCAACCATGGGACCCTTCTTCCCTGCACAAAAACAAGGCCCGGTTTAATTCAATGGTTTACGATAACACCCTTGAGTTTAACGACTCTTTTGGCAACCATAACATTTCAGCTGTTGCCGGTACCAGTTTTATGGATATTAGCTACGAGCGTTTATGGGGTACAAAAAACGAACTGCTCCGTTTAAGCAACGGCACATACTATGAGCAACTAAATGCTGCCCAATCCGATGCTCGTACAGGAGGATATAAGGATATGCAAAAACTATTTTCTGTTTTTGGCAGGGTAAATTACAATTATGCCGACAAATATCTTCTGAGTGCCACTATACGGC
Source organism: uncultured Marinilabiliaceae bacterium (assembly GCA_937920475.1). Taxonomy (GTDB): domain Bacteria; phylum Bacteroidota; class Bacteroidia; order Bacteroidales; family Marinilabiliaceae; genus CALEUX01. Next base: position 17,204 of record CALEUX010000162.1, on the reverse strand, counting down.
GAGATGCTTCTTCAAAATTCGGCCCCGACTATCGCAATGGAATATTCCCCTCTGTTGCAGCAGCATGGCGCATTAGCAACGAAAGCTTCTTTAATGTTGATTGGATTAACGACCTAAAAATTAGAGCTAACTACGGGGTTTTAGGTAGTTCTAACATTGGAGTATGGGACTGGATTGCTTTTATTAACTCGTTTCCACAGGCAGTATTTGGTACAGATCAACATGCCGAAGGTGGTCAAACTCAGGTAAAACTGGTTAACACCGACCTCAAATGGGAAGAGTTGCACGAAATGAACTTTGGTTTTGACGCTACTATACTAAATAACAGGCTCGAAGTATCTGCCGAATATTTTAAATCTACTACAAAGGATGTTCTCACTGCCATGCAGATTCTGATGTCAACAGGCAACAGCGGCGGTAACCCAAATGTAAATGCTGCCTCACTTCAAAATACAGGTTTTGAATTATCAGCTACCTGGCGCGACAGAAAAGGTGATTTTAATTATAGTGTGAATGCCAGTGTTTCATCTATAAAAAACGAAATTCTTAAACTTGGCTATGGCCGTGATTTTTTCACCCAGTGGAACACAAAATCATATGTTGGCAAACCTATTGGTGAATGGTACCTCATTAAAACTGATGGTTTATTCCGCTCAATGGAAGAAGTACTTGCCCATGTTGACAAAAACGGAAGCCTTATTCAACCCAACGCTCAGCCGGGCGATATTCGATTTGTTGATTATAATGGTGATGGCATTATAACCGATGCCGACCGTCAATATTGCGGCAGTCCATGGCCAAAATTACAATTGGGATTAAACGCCACACTGGAATGGAAAGGAATTGACTTACAGGTTCAAATGGCTGGAGCATTTGGTCATAAAGTATTTAACGGGCCAAGGAGTGGGTTCGACCGGTTTGACGACAACTCCAATTACCGGGCCAATTACGACCCGTGGAGTATAGACAATCCAAATGCCAAAGATCCTCGCCCTATTTATCAGGATGGCAGAAACACACGAGGAGATCAGGATCGCTGGCTTGAGAATGGATCATACTTTAGGGTTAAACAAATGGCACTGGGATACTCACTTCCAAAAAGTATCATTGCCCCTCATTTTGACCAGGTCAGATTTTTCGTTAATGCTCAAAACCTGATCACTTTTACAGGTTACACAGGATTAGACCCTGAGTTCAGAAACTCCAATATTTGGGAAAGAGGTCAGGATTATGGAGCATTCCCGAACCCAAAAGCTGTTTCGTTTGGCGCACAAATCACATTCTAAAATCCTAATTATGAAGAAATTAATATCAGCAATATTTGCCATCAGCCTCCTTCTGAGTTCTTGTGAAGTTGATGTCATGAATCCAAACGACCTGGAAGGAAGGGCGTTTTGGAAGACCGAGGCCGATGCAAAAAGTGGCGTAAATGCCATTTACAATATGTTTAATAAACCGGGGACTTATAGTCGTTGGATTTGGTTTCGTCTCGACCTTACTTCTGATGAAGGTTTTAGCTCAAGTCCGTGGATTGAACTAGCCGATTGGACGCGTTTTATTTATAACAATTATAATTTCTGGGAAGGAAACTCATGGACTTACAGAGATTGCTACCAAATGATTTTCCGCGCTAATCAGGCTTTACACTACATTCCACAAATAGAATTTGCCAATCAAAGCGAAAAGAACAATTTGTTGGGACAAGCCTATTTCCTAAGGGCATTGTGTTATTATAACCTTGCTGTTTTATGGGGAACTGAAAACAACAGCCTTCCAATTGTACTTGAACCATCTAAGCCAGGTGATGCTCCTGCCGGTAACAATGTTGGCAAAATTTGGGATCAGGCTGAAAAAGACCTTCAGGAAGCTATAAATATGTTGCCAGCGGCATGGAATGATGTCAATAAAGGACGTGCAACCAAAGGTGCCGCTTATGCCTTAAGAGCTAAATGCCGTATGCAACAACACAACTGGGATGGAGCTAAAAACGATCTGGAATGGCTTGTAAAAGGAGATGGTAAGCAATACTACGGATTGGTTGCTAACTTCAAAGATAATTTTACTCATTTTAACGAGAACAACATTGAGTCGGTTTTTGAAATTCAGTTTTCCGATGTAAACAAAGCTCCTGCCGGTGATGGCGATTTCGACATTGACCCAAACCTTGGCCTTAACCGGGGACAGTTTTTTGCCCCTCCCGGCATTGGCTGGACCGATGGAGAAGTTCGCCCCTGGTTAGTTGCAGAGTTTAAAAATGAGCTGGATGTTAATGGAAACTATGATATCCGTCTTCGCGAAAGTGTTTTCTATGAAGGTATGGATGTAGATTTTCCAGGCAACAACAGAATTTATCGCTTTGGAATGTCTGTATGGAATCAGGCCAACTATAAAAACAGGATATTTTTCAGAAAATATGGCACCGATTATTACCGCGATTTCGACGACTACCACAGCCCTGTAAACATCAGGCTCATTCGGTATGCTGATGTCCTTTTAATGTATGCCGAATGTCTTGCAAACCTTCCTTCGGGCGACCTGGCCGAAGCAGTTGCACTGGTAAATCAGGTAAGAGCCCGTGCCAATATGCCCGAGTTATCTGTGAATCACCCAAATGCAACAAGCTCTAAACAAGACTTTCTCAAACGCCTACAAATGGAAAGAGCCCTTGAGCTATGCCTTGAAGGACACCGCTGGGCCGACATCAAACGATGGGGATTAGTGAATAATCAAGCCGGGCTGGATGAACTAAAAGGCCGTGACCCCGATTTCAACAATTTCGTTTTGGGAAAACACAATGTTTTACCAATTCCATCTAATGAAATTAACAACAACCAGGGATTAACACAAAATCCCCGATATTAACACTTAACACAAAGATTACCAAACTTATTCCCTTTCCTTTCTGAGCTTTCAGAAGGAAAGGGAAATTTAAAAAATCTGTAATGAGAAATAGCGCTTTCCTTCTGATTTTTTGCCTCATTATTTCGGCTTGCTCCTGCAACAAAAACGATACTGAGCAAAAAACAACGTCCGTTAAAGTGCCACTGGGCGACCCTTTCATCATGCTATGGGATAATACATATTATGCTTATGGTACACTGTCTGAAAATGGTATTGCAGTTTTTGTTTCAAACGATCTAATCAACTGGAGTATTCCAAAAGAAGCAGCAAGCGGATTAGCTCTGCACAAAAATGATGTATGGGGCGATCGCTGGTTCTGGGCCCCGGAAGTTTACCATATCAATGGAACTTTTTACATGTATTTCTCGGCCGATGAACACATTTGTGTAGCTACCAGCAATCATCCTTCAGGCCCATTTAAGCAGCAGATTAAAAAGCCAATAATTGATAATGAAAAGTGCATAGATAATTCACTGGTTTTCGACAACGGAAAACCCTATATGCTTTTTAACAGATTCAATGATGGTAACGTTATCTGGATTGCAGAAATGGAAGATAATCTGATGGAAATAAAGCCCGAAACTATGGTACAGTGTATTCATGTTTCACAGCCATGGGAAGAAATCTGGCCGCGGGTTAACGAAGGTGGATTTATTGTTAAACATAACAACACATTTTACCTTTCCTATTCAGCCAACAGTTACGAAAGTCAGTTCTACGGCGTTGGTTTTGCAACTGCCACCTCCATTACCGGACCGTGGATAAAATATTCCGGTAATCCAATCCTCCAAAAACCAGGGAGTCTTGTTGGTGTAGGCCATAGTGCAATGTTTATCGATAAAGAAGGTCAATTGCGAATTGTCTTTCACGCCCATAACAATAACGAGCATATACACCCCAGACATATGTATATCAGCTCAGTATCATTCGAAACTACCGGAAATGAGGAAATAATGGTTATAGACCCGAATTACCTGACTCCACTTTTAAAAGTTAATTAAACCAGGTAGGTATAAATGAAACGAGCTTGTTTCGTTAAACACAAACACCAATGAAATACGTAGTCACCATAATACTTTTATTGAGCTTTTCTTGTAATAAAGCAGAAACTCCGGAAGAACCTTTTTTGCCCGAGAAAAGCGAGCCCATCGAAGGTATTCGTATCGCATGGAATCAAAGCTCGATGCAAAAATTAGCTCCGCAAAATGGCCGCTTTTTATCCTGGGTTGGTTACCCACGTTTAAAAGGAATTGATACAGGCTCAATTATGGCTACTTACGAAACAGATGGCAACATTGAATTAATTCAAAGTCATGACAATGGCATAACATGGACCGCCCCGTCAGTTGTATTTGCAAGTCACACGTTTTCAAACACCCAGGGAGAATCAACAAAAGTCAATAAAGCCAATGGTGAATTAATACAACTCCACAATGGCGACCTGGTGATGGCATGTAATTACAGGCCTGCAAAAGACAATATTACTCCATTTGCTATAGCAGTTAAAAGAAGTACCGATAAAGGCCTAACATGGAGCGAATCTCAAATAATATATGAAGCAGGCCCAAGTTTTGCTGATGGTTGCTGGGAACCAGCCTTGCTCCAACTTCCTTCAGGAGAGCTTCAGGTATATTTTGCCAACGAAGGCCCATACACCCAAACCGACGAGCAGGAAATATCCATGCTGACATCTCATGATAATGGCATTACCTGGGATAAGCAGCCAAAAACTATTTGTTTCAGAGCCGGGCGCCGCGATGGTATGCCAGTTCCTATATTGCTCAATAATGAAATTTTGGTTGCTATTGAAGATAATAATATAGAAAGTTTTAAGCCCTATATTGTACGGTCGGACCTTTCAGACAATTGGTCTGCCATAGTATCAGGCAATAGCCCCAAAAGAGAGTATGCGCTCAAAGACGTTCTACCCAATAATATCTATGCAGGTGCACCTTATTTGTTGAAGGTTCCTTCCGGAGAAGTAATTCTATCGTACCAAACTACTGAAAATCGTAGCTACAATTGGGAATTATCAACCATGGAAGTGGCCATTGGAAATAAAGAAGGTCGTAATTTTCAGAAAAAAACCAACCCCTTTAAAGTCCCTTTAAACAAAGAGGCAAAATGGAATGCCCTTATGTTATGGGACGAGAATACCATTGTGGCCAGCTCAACAACAAATTACAAAAGTGATAACTGCGAAGTCTGGATTATAAAAGGGCATATAATTCCTGAATTGAAAGCTTCTGTCGGTACCCCTTTAATCGATGGAAATCTTGATATTGATGAATGGACAGAAAATTTTCCGGTTTTTGTTGGGCATCAGGGACCAGCCAACCTGAAAGCTTCATTCAGATATGATGAGGATAATTTGTACATCGGCATCAAAGTATCGGATGAGTCAATTCTTTCGTCTGCTCAAAGCCTACTCCAATCAAACGGTGTAACCATTAACATTGATGCTCATAACCATTGCTTAACAGCTCCTGATAATGGCCTTTACAAAATATGGCACAATTACAATGGAGAAATTATTTTATATGAAGGATTCAATGGTAAATGGAAAGAAAAACAACAAAACATCAATACTATTATTTCCAAAAGAAGAATTGATGGCAAATATTATACAATAGAATTATCTATTCCATTTACCAGTCTTGAAAAGTCTGATAAATCGAACATTCGGGTAAATATTGGATTAAAATCACACCTAAATGCTTCTACTCAATACGTAGAATCCGTTGTTCATGCAAATCCTGAGGCCTCAAATACATGGTGCAGGCTGGCTTTCGATTAAGGCAAAACATACAATCGGAGATAACCCACTCAAAAAGAAAAATGAGAAATTCAATTCAGATTTATACAAAAAACTGGTTTAATGAAACATCTATGTCACATATGGACAACAAGAAGCCGCATAACTTGTAGAAAAGTATCGGGGATGATTTGTATAGCTGTTTCACCCTTAAAATTAACTTTTACCATGATGAGAATAAAAAAACTTAGCGCTGCTGTTATCGCTCTTTTTTCGGCGACTTTCCTGTTATCCGGAAATCCAACCACTAAAACAGAACTTATTCTTAAAACACCTGGAAACGATGGTGTTTCCTATATCCTAAAAGAAGTTCCAACCGGGAATGGTGTGACCGAATATCAATCCAGCGACCCAATTCCTTTAGAAATTTCAGCGGTTCAAAAACCTCATGGTTCAGGATATACGATATCAGTCACCATTACTGCAACCCACGATGTCTGGTTCAATTTTAAACAAAGTATCAGTGCCGGTAATGCTCTGCACAACGATTGTCAGTTTTACATGCCTGGCTTCTGGTATCGACGTAACTTAAGGTCGCCAAAAGAAGCGCCATCATTTCACACCAGTGATTCATGGCTTGTTCGTGAAGACCGCCTGAGCACTCCCCTAACCAGTATTTTAAATGAAACCACAGGAAACTATTATTCCATTCTCCGAAAAGATGCATTTACTACCGACGCTTATACTCCACATACTCATGGTGAAGTTATCCTTTCAGGTGAAACATCTATAGGATTTACAGGCTTTGAAAATATTGACGGAAAAGCATTCCTTTCATATGGCTTTCCACATCGGGAAGCCCCAAAATCCTATATCCGAAAATTAACACTGGCTCCTCCGGTTACAGCATTCTACAAACTTAACAAAGGAGAAAGCAAAACCATTGTTTGGGAATTCAACCACGGAAAAGCCACCGATTTTTCCGATTTCGTAGCTCAAATATGGAATTATAGCTACAAGAGCTTAAAACCCGAACCGGTTAAACTAAGCTATAGCGAACCTGAGATAAAAAAGGTATTGTCAAACTTCTGGACAGAGAGTTATGTAGCCACAAACGACTTGAATTTCTTTTCGGGAATTCATCTTTTAACGTATGAATGTAAAAACAATGGCTCAGCTGAAATAGGTTTCATAGGAAGAGTTCTTCTTAATGCCTTTTTTGCCTTGGAGTACGCCGAGCAAACCAATAATGAAGCACTGAAGAATATAGCCAATTCAATTTTCACAAGTTACCTGAAAAATGGCTTCAATAAAGCAGGTTTTCTGCGCGAATATGTTGAGCACGACTTCAAAGCTGAAGAAGAAGTACTTAGCATTCGTCGTCAGTCTGAAGGCGCCTACGCTATTCTGCATTATTTGAACTACGAAAAACAGAAGGGACGCCGTCATCCGGAGTGGGAAGCAAAAGTTAAAATCCTTCTGGATAATTTTATCAAACTTCAAAATCCTGATGGGAGCTTTCCTAGAAAGTTTGATGCTGATTTTAATCTGGTAGATGCCAGTGGAGGAAGTACACCATCGGCTACTTTACCAATGGCCATGGCCTCCAAATATTTCCGAAACAAAAAATATCTTGAATGTGCTGTCAAAACCGGTGATTATTTAGAGCGGGAACTGATATCAAAAGCTGACTATTTTTCTTCTACCCTGGATGCCAATTGCGAAGATAAGGAAGCTTCATTGTATGCAGCCACAGCCATGTATTATCTTGCTTTGAATTCGAAAGGAAAGCAACAACAGAAATATATCGGACTTGCCGAAAAAGCAGCCTATTTTGCCCTTTCATGGTATTATCTTTGGGACGTCCCATTTGCTCAGGGTCAAATGCTGGGAGATATTGGCCTAAAATCGAGAGGTTGGGGAAATGTCTCCGTTGAAAATAATCACATTGATGTTTTCATTTTCGAATTTGCTGACGTTTTAGTTTGGCTTGATAAAATGAATAAAAAACCTGATTTTTCTTCCTTCGCAGAAGTTATCAGAACCTCAATGTTTCAACTGTTACCATACCCTGGTCACATGTGTGGAGTGGCAAAAACCGGTTATTATCCTGAAGTAGTGCAACACACCAATTGGGATTATGGTAAAAATGGGAAAGGCTTTTACAACGATTATTTTGCTCCAGGCTGGACTGTAGCTTCATTATGGGAGATGCTCACTGCCGGAAGAGCAGAGCAATTCTTTTCAAAATAACCAATAATCATGGTTTTAATGCTAAAAACTCAATTTATGCAAAAGGCAATCTTACTTTTCTCTTTGTTCTTTATAGTTCTGGGAAGTTGTGCGTGTAACAAAAACCAGACTTCAGATGTAGAACCTGAACCGGAAAAAACTACATACGCAAACCCCGTAGTGAAATACAGCCTCCCCGACCCTACATTATTAAGGGCAGAAGATGGATTCTTTTACCTATATGCTACAGAAGATATCCGCAATGTACCCATTCACCGTTCTAAAGATTTAGTTAAATGGGAATTTGCCGGTACAGCCTTTAATGACAATACCCGCCCTAATTTTGAGCCAAACGGTGGTATCTGGGCGCCGGATATTAACTTTATTGACAATAAGTATGTAATGTTCTACTCAATGTCAGTTTGGGGGGGCGAGTGGACATGTGGCATTGGAGTTGCCACAAGTAATAATCCTGCAGGCCCTTTTACTGATAAGGGAAAACTGTTTCGCAGCAATGAAATTGATGTTCAAAACTCCATCGATCCTTTTTACATTGAGCAAGACGGACAGAAATTTCTCTTTTGGGGTAGCTTTAGAGGGATCTATGCCATTGAACTAAATTCTGACGCCTTATCAATTAAAGAAAATGCTCAAAAAACCAGAATTGCGGGCACAGCTTACGAAGGAGTTTATATTCTTCCACGCAATGGTTATTATTATATGTTTGCTTCAATTGGGTCATGCTGCGAAGGCATAAACAGTACATACACTACTGTAGTTGGAAGATCTGACAATTTGTTTGGCCCCTACCTGAATAAAGCAGGAGCTTCAATGACTGATAACCATCACGAGGTACTTATCCGGGGTAACCAACGGTTTGTTGGTACAGGACACAACTCTGAAATTATTACCGATGATAATGGTAATGATTGGATTCTCTATCATGCAGTAGATAAAAATAATCCAAAAGGCAGAGTGCTAATGTTGGATCGTATCCATTGGAGCGATGGGTGGCCTTTTGTAATCAACTCTTCGCCCAGCATTACCGAACAGGGAAAACCCTTTTTTAATCATTAACCCGAGATACTTATGTTTAAAAGAAACTTCATATTATTGGCTGTTATCATGAATATGGCTGTTGCGTGTAAAAATGCCCCGAAAAATTCTGATAAAGATTCTTTACTTAGCCTTTTACCAGCGACGGAGCAATTTAGAGATACCATTGACGGAAAACCTACAGATTTGCACATTCTTAAAAATAAAAAGGGAATGTATGTGGCCATAACAAACTTTGGTGGGCGCAATGTAAGCCTTGTTGTACCTGATAAAAGTGGCAAACCAGTTGATGTTATCGTTGGAAGCGGAAGTTTAAAGGATTTTTATCGCTTTATGGTAACACCCTAAAACAATTAACCTAAGAAATAAATAAAACAACTTATCCATGAAACGAAGTCTTACTAAATAACTAATAAAACACCACAACAATGATTATTTAGTAATAATTAGTTTCATATGACCTTTAACAATTAAAAAATATTTAAGCATGAAATTTTTCTTAATTGCAATTTCGGCCATCAGTCTCTTGGCGACTTCTTTGAATGCACAATGGAAACCGGCAGGCGAAAAAATAAAAACCAGTTGGGGTGAAAATTTAACACCCGAAAATGTACATCAGGAATACCCTCGTCCTATAATTGAACGGCAGGAGTGGTTAAACCTTAATGGACTTTGGGATTATGCTATTACCGATCTGGACAAACCCTCTCCACATAAATTCGATGGCAAAATTCTCGTCCCCTTTCCGGTCGAATCAAGCTTAAGCGGTGTGCAAAAAAATGTTGGTGATAAAAAAAACCTATGGTATGCCAGAAATTTTCAGGTTCCTGCTAATTGGAAAGGCCGGAAAATTTTACTTCATTTTGGCGCTGTCGACTGGAAAACAGAAGTCTGGATAAATGATATAAAAATTGGCTCTCACATTGGCGGGTATACCCCTTTCAGCTTCGATATTACACCCTACCTTAATAAAACAGGGCAGCAAAAACTTACTGTAAAAGTTTGGGACCCAACCGACAGAGGGCCTCAGGCCAGAGGAAAACAGGTTAGTAATCCCCATGCCATTTGGTACACCCCGGTTACCGGTATTTGGCAAACCGTTTGGCTCGAACCCGTTTCTACATCATTTATTACCACCTTGCAAACTGTGCCCGATATAGATAAAAATCGTCTGGCAGTAAAAGCCTTTGTCGAAGAAAGTAAATTAGGCGACATTATTGAGGTTAAAGTTTACAACAAAAAAGATGTTGTTGCCCAGGCAAGAGCAAACTATATGTATGAAGTGGAAGTTTACTTAAACAATCCACAGTTATGGAGTCCGGAAAACCCATTCCTCTACGATTTAGATATTGCTCTTATTAGAGAAGGCAAAACCATCGACAAAATAAAAAGTTATGCCGCAATGCGAAAAATATCAACCCAGAGGGATGGAAACGGCATAGTCAGGCTTCAACTTAACAATAAGGATTACTTTCATTTCGGCCCGCTCGATCAAGGCTGGTGGCCCGATGGTCTCTATACGGCACCATCTGATGAAGCCCTCAGATTTGACATACAGAAAACAAAAGACTTGGGCTATAACATGATACGTAAACACGTAAAAGTAGAGCCAGCCCGATGGTATACGCACTGCGACCAAATAGGAATCTTGGTATGGCAGGATATGCCCAACGGCGATCGTGGTCCACATTGGCAAAACCGTGAATATTTTTCAGGGATGGAATTTCAACGTAGCCCAGAGTCAGAGTCCGTTTATCGAAAAGAATGGAAAGACATTGTTGATTTTCTTTACTCCTATCCATCGATTGTTGTATGGGTTCCTTTCAATGAAGCATGGGGCCAGTTTAAAACCAACGAGATTACCGAATGGACTAAAACTTACGACCCCTCACGACTGGTTAATCCTGCCAGCGGTGGCAACCACTATCCTGTAGGTGATATGCTCGACCTGCATAATTACCCCGGCCCCGAACTTTATCTTTTTGATGGCCAACGAGCTAACGTGTTGGGAGAATATGGTGGCATTGGCTTAGTTTTGGATGGTCATTTATGGGAACCCGATCGCAACTGGGGGTATGTTCAATTCAAAACATCCGAGGAAGCCACTGATGAGTATATAAAATATGCTGAAAAACTCAAGAAACTAATTAAATCAGGATTCTCTGCAGCTGTTTATACTCAAACCACCGATGTGGAAATTGAAGTGAACGGATTAATGACCTATGACCGGAAGGTTATTAAATTAAACCCTGAAAGAATCAAAAAAATCAACCTTGAGATTTCAAATATCCTGAATAAGAAGTAAAATTAAACAACCTGATTCTTTACTGTATAAACATTAAAAAACGCAAAGTCAGATATTAAATCCGGCTTTGCGTTTTTTGATTCTATTATAATACTAAAATTTGACTCAAGGTATCATCCGGCTTTTAGAAGCGCTATATTGGCCCGTTCAATTTTTTCGCGGGCAAAGCCTAGCGTTATTTCCAATTTGCCCGATTTTTTACCTGGCGATTCAAACATATGATCCATCATAATGGTTTCGCAGATGGAGCGTAAACCTCTGGCACCTAACTTAAATTCTACAGCCTTATCAACTATATAATCGAGGGCATCTTCAGAAAAATGAAGGTCAATTTTATCCATCTCGAAAAGCTTAACATACTGCTTAATAATAGAGTTCTTTGGCTCGGTTAAAATACGGCGTAAAGTATCTCTATCGAGCGGATTCAGGTAGGTTAAAATGGGTAAGCGACCTATAATTTCAGGAATCAACCCAAACGATTTAAGATCCTGAGGGGCAATATACTGAAGCAAATTACCGGCATCAATATGGTCTTTGGCGCGACTGGCAGTATAACCAACCACTTTGGTATTCAAACGCTGACCAATTTTCCGTTCAATGCCATCAAAGGCACCACCACAAATAAACAAAATATTCTTGGTATTAACCGGTATCATTTTCTGCTCAGGATGTTTACGCCCGCCTTGAGGTGGAACGTTTACAATGGAGCCCTCCAGTAGCTTAAGCAGACCTTGCTGCACGCCTTCGCCCGACACATCGCGGGTGATGGATGGGTTATCGCTTTTCCGGGCAATTTTGTCGATTTCATCAATAAAAACAATACCCTTTTCAGCAGCTTCAACATTATAGTCGGCAGCCTGAAGCAATCGGGTAAGAATGCTCTCAATATCTTCGCCCACATAACCGGCTTCGGTTAAAACCGTGGCATCCACAATGGTAAATGGTACATGTAGCATTCGGGCAATGGTTCGGGCCAGAAGGGTTTTACCGGTACCTGTTTCGCCTACCAGAATGATATTTGATTTCTCAATTTCCACATCGTCCGACGAGGTAGGTTGCATCAACCTTTTATAATGGTTGTAAACAGCCACCGAGAGGTATTTTTTTGCTTCATCCTGCCCAATGACATACTGATCGAGAAAAGCCTTAATCTCTGCTGGTTTTAACAGTGAGATTTTGTCCATATCGAACGAGCCCTTTTTCCGGAATTCTTCCTCCAGAATAGCATGAGCCTGCTCAATGCAGCCATCACAGATATGACCTGAAACACCCGCAATTAATAAGTTGGTATCTTTCCGGCTTCTGCCACAAAACGAACATTTATCCATAATTACCCTTCCCTTCTAAAAACAAAGCAGAATCAGCTCAAAAAGAACTGAATCTGCATAAAAAACCTTATAAATAATAATTTATTTCTTCCCGTTTCTGATCAAAACTTCATCAATCATGCCATATTCCTTGGCTTCTTCGGCAGTCATCCAGTAATCGCGGTCCGAATCCTTTTCAATTTTCTTGAAAGGTTGTCCGGAGTGCTCAGCAATGATGGTGTAAAGTTCTTTTCTCATTTTCACAATCTCCCGGGTAGTAATTTCAATGTCAACCGACTGACCCTGGGCACCACCCATAGGCTGGTGAATCATAATACGTGAGTGGCGTAATGCTGAACGCTTTCCTTTGGTGCCGGCAGTAAGCAAAACAGCTCCCATTGAAGCAGCCATACCGGTACAAATGGTAGCCACATCAGATGTAATATACTGCATGGTATCGTAAATGCCTAAACCTGCATGTACTGCACCTCCCGGGGTGTTAAAATAAATGGAAATATCTTTCGACGGGTCGGCCGATTCCAAGTAAAGCAGCTGGGCCTGAATTATGTTTGCCACATAATCGTCGATTGGTAAACCCAGAAATATAATCCGGTCCATCATCAAACGTGAGAACACATCCATACTGGCAATGTTTAGCTGGCGCTCCTCAATAATGGTAGGAGAAATATAATTGCTTGTAATAGATGTATATTTATCGAACACCTGGCTATTAATGCCCAGGTGTCGGGTGGCATATTTGCGAAAATCGACAGGATCTATCATTTTTTAAAATTTTAATGGTTGCAACCGACTAAATTAATAATTCTTTCGATTGCACCAGAAAGTTTGATTAATTTTTATCAAACAATTTATTGAACTCGTCTCTTGTTACCTCTTTGGCATCAAGTTTAACGGCCTCTTTAATAAATTCCATTACCTTATCGTTGATGGCTCCCTCGGTGAACTTACGCGCCTGGTTTTGATCTTTCATCATATCAACGGCATAATTTTCAATGTGCTCATCGGGAATATTGCTAAGGCCATACTGCATAAACTGAACTTTGGCCGATTTCTTGGCAAACTCAAGTACATCGCTGTTTTCAATTTTCAACTCATTGGAGCGAATAACTTCATTTTTAATGAGCTGCCATTTAAGATTTTCAATAAAACGAGGCATTTCGTTTTCCAGTTGCTCTTCTGTAAGTTCTTTATTTTCGCGATTAGTCGCCTTTAACCATCGTTTTAAGAAAGCTTCGGGTAATTGAACCTCAAATTTGGCACTCAGTTTTTCGCGGGCATCAATGGAAAAGCGATAATCTGACTCCATTGCAAGGGTTTTTTCAAGATTTTCCCTTACTTTATTATTCATCTCTTCTTCGGATGATACTACGTTGGGGCCAAAAAGTTTATCAAACAACTCCTGGTTCAGTTCCGGATCTTTAAACTCAGTTATTTCATTAATGGTAAAGCGGAACAATCCACTCACTTTTTCAGCCTCTTCGCGTGAAATCTTAAGCAGATAGGAAATTTCTGTAGCATTGGGGAATGCTTTCATAGGGTCGAAAACCACCTGATCGCCAACTTTGGCACCAATCAGTTTTACTTTTTCGGCATCATCTTTCACAATGGCAACCGACATCACCGCGTCGTCGGTAGTAATGCCACCTTCAACCTCAGCGCCGGATTCATCAACCTGCACAAAACTTCCCTTCACCAATGATTTATCCGATACAGCTTCAACTATTTCGTTCTGCCCAAAACGGCCTGTCATACTTTTTACTTGCGAATCGAGCATCTCGTCTGTAACCTGGATGCTGTAATATGGTACTTTTTCTCTTTTCGAGAGTTTAATATCCAGTTGGGGTGTCAACGCAATATCAAATGCAAATTCGAAATTCTCCTGGGTGTCAAAATCAATGGTATTCTGACTTTCACTGGGAAGTGGTTCGCCAAGAATATCCAGCTTATTATCGGTGATATAGCCCGATAGGTTTTCAGAAACCAGCTTGTTGATTTCGTCAACCAAAGCTGCAGTACCATACATTTTTCTGATGAGCCCTGCAGGAACTTTTCCGGGACGGAAACCCGGCATGTTTGCCTTTTTCTGGTAATTTTTCAGCACATCGTTTACACGCTGCTCATAATCACTTTTCTCGATGGTCATCCGAATCACCGCATTCAAATCGTCGATGTTTTCCCTTGTAATATTCATGCGTAGATAATTAAAATATTTCTTTATCAAGATTTTTGCTCCGGTCTGAACAGTCATTCAATGTTTGGAGGCCAATGCCGGATAATTAAAGCTTCCAAATTTATATAATGCAATATATTTCAATAAGTTGCCACTCAAAAGCCTGATTTTAAAAAACTCTGCAAAGGTAATGAAGCATTTAGAATGAAACAAACATACCGGGTTTAATTTGATGCTACATACCAACGAATTAAGATATTTTTAGATTTAAATCTTTTGTGGTTCCAATTTGCTTCATTTGATTTTTCAATCCGACTCAAACTATGTAAAACTAAAAAACCGCCCAACTTTCGATTTGCATCGTTAGCCAAGGCGGTTTTCAATCTTTTATGTGTGCGGACGAAGGGACTCGAACCCCCACGCCTCTCGGCACCAGATCCTAAGTCTGGCGCGGCTACCAATTACGCCACGTCCGCGAAAAGCGCTGCAAATTTAGAGTCTTTTTTTTAGTTCCCCAAACTTATGCGTAATAAAATACAATATAAAACAAAAATACTTTATATAAAACTGAAAATCAGAAGCAAGATTTTTATTCAACATCAAATTTTCTCCTTCGCAATTCAAAGTCATCGCCAAGGTAAACCCTCCGGACATCAGGATCTTCAGCCAATTCTTCGGCACTACCGGCTTTTAGTATATTCCCTTCGAACAGCAAATAAGCACGGTCGGTTATTGACAATGTTTCGTGTACGTTGTGGTCGGTAATTAAAATACCAATATTTTTAAACTTCAATTTGGCTACAATTTCCTGAATATCGCGCACGGCAATGGGGTCAACCCCCGCAAATGGCTCGTCGAGCAGAATAAATTTTGGGTTGATGGCCAGGGCGCGGGCTATTTCGGTTCGGCGTCGCTCACCACCCGAAAGCTGTATCCCAAGGCTTTTACGGATATGCGTTAGTCCAAATTCTTCGAGTAATTCTTCAACTCTTCTTTTCTGAAAATCTTTAGGAAATTTAGTCATTTCAAGTACAGCCCTGATGTTGTCTTCAACGCTCAGTTTTCTGAAAACGCTGGCCTCCTGAGCCAGGTAACCAATACCTTTTTGAGCTCGTTTATAAACCGGTTCGGTGGTTATAATTTCATCATTTAAATAAATTTCGCCTCCATTGGGGGTTATCAATCCCACCATCATGTAAAAAGTGGTTGTTTTTCCGGCACCATTTGGTCCAAGAAGCCCGACAATCTCTCCCTGGCGCACCTCAACAGAAACGCCCTTTACCACGGTACGCGATTTATACCTTTTTACAAGGTCTTTTGTATGTAATATCAATTCCTGAGACTCCATCAGATTTATCGTCAATTAATTACTTTTCTTTAACTGCGCAGCAGTTTTTTCTTTTCAATACGTTTGGCAATAATAATACCAGCTTCGTACAACACAATAAGTGGCAAACATACCATAACCTGGCTGATAACATCGGGGGGGGTAATAATGGCTGCCAAAGCAAGACTCACAACAATGGCATGACGGCGGTATGTTTTCAGAAATTTAGAAGTAACCAACCCTACCTTGCTAAGAAAATAGATAAAAATAGGCAGCTCAAACATTATTCCACTGGCCAACACAATAGAAGATACGGTAGAAATGTATGAACCTAAATTTATGATGTTCTCAACATTTGTGCTTACCTGGTAATTTCCCAGAAAGTGAACCGAGAGCGGACAAATTATATAATACGCAAATAAGATACCTATTGAAAATAAGATACTGGCAAAGAAGATGGCACCCCTGCTGTGGCGAATTTCTTCCTGGTAAAGTGCCGGCCTTACAAACCGCCAGAATTCCCAGAAAATATAGGGGAAGGCCACCACCAGTCCGGCAATAAATGCAATCCAGATGTGCATGGTAAACTGCCCCGACATGTTAATGTTTTGCAGCTTCAACTGAGTTTGATTAATACACAAAACAGGCATATTAAGGTTTTGTGATATTGTGCACAACATTTGATTGGTGAAGAAATCGGGGCGACTGGGACCTAAAATAACGATGTCGAACAAAAAAGTTTTAAATACAAACGCCAGAATTGCAAAAACAAAAATGGCTGCAAACGACCTGATAATGTGCCACCTTAGCTCTTCAAGGTGGTCGAGAAATGACATTTCCGATTTTTCTTTTGTCCCCATGGAAATCGATTATTCAAATATTTGGTCAAATATACCTAAATCATCTTATTAACTGCTTAGTAACTGTTTAAAATTACAATGAAAATTTTATTAAGATAGGTAGATTAGGAGTTTACGAAGCTCTGTGTATTGGTATAAGATATTAAGAGGGATAGACCTGATATTGCAGCGATCAGGTAACTGTTTAAATTTAGAAATAAGATATCCGGGTAATCTAATCATCTCTTCTATCCCTCTAAATATCTAAAATCTAATCATCTTTATAAAAAT
>CALEUX010000161.1 GCA_937920475.1 uncultured Marinilabiliaceae bacterium | reverse complement strand
AAAACAACTAACATCGGTTTACCAAAACTTCACAATAAAATTTAGTAACTGTTTAAATTTAGTATTCGGATTTATTAAAGACTATTAGAAGTTAAAATTCGTTTTCCGGTTTATCGGAATCAGACAGAAAGACGCGTCTGTCGGCAGGCCGATTAGACTAAATAGAAAGTATAGACAAACAAGACAATTACGCTATTTCACTTATTTTAAGTATGTTAATTTTTAATTCTTTTGTCTTAAAGTCTTAAGTCTTAAGTCTAAAACATTATTTTAAACAGATACTTAAACTATTGTTTACTGATTGCAGAATCATTAAAGATTCGTAACTTTGCATTAATTATTTACCATGGGGCTGACCTGGATTTGACAGCGAGGTAAAGTGGTATGTAAGCATGTCGAGCGTTGGAATCACAGCTCGTTAAACCTGGATTTCAAAACTATAATTGGCGAAACTAATTACGCTCTCGCTGCTTAATCGAAGTATAGTAGATTAGCGTTATCCTTGCTCCAGGAGCTTGGACGAGACATCTCCCGGGTGCCAACTTCCTGAGGCGGCCCGATGCGGAGGTGCTAAAATATCGGGAATAGCTTGCGGATGGCCTCAGTCCAATAGCGAAATAACCGAGGCTAAGGAGACGTCAGGGTGTCTGTTCCCAAACGGCTCACAAAAATCAATAACAGAATAAACATGTAGAAAGCATATGGCTTACTTGTTTGGACCGGGGTTCGATTCCCCGCAGCTCCACTTAAAGCTTTGAAGGCGAGAGACTATTCTTGTTTTTAAAGCTTTTTTTAATTCCCGGGTATTTATTTCTCCTTTCAAAATTATTTATCTGAGACCTGTTTTTGAGACAGACCCTCTAACTGCCTATGGAGATGCTATATAGCCTTCGCATCTTAAAACCCTACAATTCTAAAACGCAAAAAGGTGATATTGGAAAGGAACGCTCTGAAATTGACAACTTTATATAACCCTTGGTTGTCGATGTGAAATTTTCAGGCTCTCAATTGGCAAACTATTTTCATATTGTGCACCAATAAGTTCTTTGACATACTGAAACTCAAAACCATACACCATATTGTCGATGTCCGGTACTTTTTAAACAATCGGACATCGACAACCTATTAACATTAAAAAGGACAAAAACATACTAGCAAACCCCAACAAAACCGTTGTTTTTTTATTAATTTCAACGACTCCCAACCGAACCATAGTGGAATTGATGTAAGCCAGGCTCAAAAAAAGCTTATGCTCAACAAACCCATATCGTTTAACACATAAGAAATTAAACCTTTCCCCTCCTCACTCTAATAAAGCTGCGAACAAAAAAGACTAAAGCAATTATAGAAGAGATTAGCATTACTGAAACCCTTATGGTAGCGGCAATATCATTACGGGCTAAAGCTCCCGATAATGGCATGTATAAGCCGATGGATACCAACAAGGTAAGCAAAACAACAATATGGGCGATGGCTTTGTTTTGGTTTTTCAATCCGGGATTTAATACCACTAATAAGCCGCCAAATATTACAGGAATGAGGGCTGTAAAGGATGGGCTGGCTGAGCCAAAATAACCCCACAGACCCAAGATAATCAGAATCAAGCCATTAACTAAACTTATTTTCCAGGTTTGCATAGTGTTCAATTTGGTTAATTTACTCTATAACCTGATTTAAGCCTTTTTGTTTGAAAATGCTAATAAAAATAAGCAATAACCAACTTCTACTTTTTAATAATGTTCTTTTTCCAAAGTTCGCTCATCATCTTAAACAGTAGCTTTTTATCGATGGGTTTAGTTATTATTCCATCAAATCCGGCCTCTTGCAATATTTCTGCTTCGTTCGATAATTTATGAGCCGTTTGTACCACAATGGGAAGGTCAGGTCTGAGAGCTTTTATCTGCTTAGTGGCCTCAATGCCATTAAGCACAGGCATTTTTAAATCCATTAACACCAGGTTAATATTAGGATTATCAGCACAAAGAGCAACCGCCTCGGCACCATTAACGGCTCTTACCAAATTAATACCGGCATCTTCCATAATGACTTCAAAATAGAGGTAGTTAATATCGTCGTCCTCGGCAATTAAAACCAATCCATCATATTTAAAAAGAATATCCTGAATAAAATCATCAGCATCGCTATCTATAACATCACCAGCAACTTTTTTAACTGGCAAGGCCACCGAAAAAACCGACCCCTTTCCCAATTCAGATTCCATATTGATGGCGCCTCCCATTAATTCAACATAGGCTTTGGAGATGGCCAGACCAAGTCCTGCTCCTCCTTTTTTAATGTTTATATCGCTTCCGGCGCGGTAGAAACGTTGAAAAATTGCAATCTGATCTTTAGATTCTACGCCAATACCCGTGTCTTTTACAAAAAACAACAACTCATCCGCGTTTCTTTTGCGACACCCTAACTCCACATAACCATTTTCGGTGTACTTAATGGCATTGGTAATTATATTCATTAATACCTGTCGCAGTTTCACTTCATCGGTTAATATAACTAAATCGGGCTCAACATCTATTTCTGAAAGCCGTATTTCAATTTCTTTTTCTTCAGGGACAAGCACCTCCGACGATTTAAAAATTTCGTTTAGAAATTTCTTCAGATGAATAGGTTTGTAGTTTACTTTTATCTGACCAGTATCAATTTTCGAAATTTCAAGTATGTCGTCTATCATGGCCAGCAAATATCTGCCACTGTTTTTTATTATTTGGATATATTCAGAACGCGTATCTTCATCGATACCAAAGCCTCCCAGCAACTCGGTAAACCCCATAATGGCATTCATGGGTGTACGCACTTCGTGCGATAGGTTGGCCAGAAATGCTGATTTGAGCCGATCACTTTCTTCCGATTTTTCACGTGCTTCTTCCAGTTCGGCATTCATTTCGTTGAGCCGGTCGAGAGTTTCGCTCAGTTCTTCATTAAGAACCTGGTATTCTTCGTTTTGCGATATAAGCTCCTCATTCTTTTCCTGGATGGCTATTTCCTGTGCATGTTGCTCAGTAATATCGTGCACCATGCCAACCGTTTTCAGAATATTTCCGAATTTATCAAAGGTGTTCTCACCTTTTTCAACCACATATCTTTCTGTACCGTTATCGTTCCTGATAATGCGGTGTTCTATTTCGTAATGCTCTTTTTTTTCGTTCACTGATGAGAGATATACATTATTCACCTTCTCTCTGTCGTCGGGATGTATGTGCTGCAGAAAAACTTCGTATGATGGATTTATTTCGTAGGGCTTATAACCAAAAATGCGGTAAACTTCCTGCGACCAGATAAGCTCACCATTTTGTGCATCTAATTCCCAACTGCCAAGATGTGCAATGGCTTGCGACTTTTTAAGACGCACTTTGCTTTCGGTTAATAATTGTTCCATACCGAGCCTTTGCTCCGAAAAATGAATCAATAAAATAGAAACAATAACTGCAGTAAAGAATAGCGTGAAAAAGGCCAGCGCATAATAGGGTTTACTAATAAACAGCTCATTACCAAATAATATACTATCTAAGAATACAAATACATTCCATACAATTATAGCCGTTATTACTGATAAGAAAAATATATGGGTGTTTAAACGCATCATTTGCGAAACCGGTAGCATAAGAAATTTCCTGACCGGAGGGAGCGACAATAAAACTTCTGCTAGAAGAATCAGGAATATGAAATTAACGGCATCTTTAATAATAAAACCAATTAACACATTTTGGGGAATATTAGTAACTGCAATTTGAGTCCAGAATGGAGGATTAAAACTCAATAAAGCATTAAAAAGATAAAAATACAACAAACCCATAACTGCTAAAAACACTAATACATGCAACCAAGACCGCAGGCGTGAAATGTAAGATTTCTGAACTTGCAGTTTTTTAAATCCAAAACCTA
>CALEUX010000160.1 GCA_937920475.1 uncultured Marinilabiliaceae bacterium | reverse complement strand
TACTCGGGTAGGAGTACGAATAAAAAGAGGGTGTCTCTGACTTTTGAGACACCCTCTTCTTCTGTAATAAATTTATTACAGTTATCGTGGAACCAACTCAATGGTGATATTAAGTTTTGAGAAATCGCGTAGTTGGGATGGTAAAACTTCTCTTTCCAATGGTTCCATAAGCCTCTTTCTGAAGGAGAACCGGTAAGATTTATCTCGCAGCAAATGTATTGTAAACTGACCTTTCTCATCACTCTGGAAAGATGCCACCGGGGTTCCGTCTTCTTTTAATACATTAATAAACACATCAGGCTCAACCTGCCCGGTAACTTTATTTTTAACAACCCCCTCAATTACGGTGTATTGTAAAGGACGCAAAAATTTAAAGGCATAAATATCATCACCTCCTTTCCCTCCGGGTCTGTTTGAAGAAAAGTAACCGGTTTGACTATCTTCATTCAGGAAGAAGCTAAAATCGTCATACGAACTATTAATGCCTGGACCAAGGTTAAAGGGTTCAGAAAACCCACCATCCATGGGAAGTGCTAAAAATAAATCTAACCCTCCTAAACCAGGGTGACCGCTTGATGCAAAAAATAACCGCCCATCAGCCGAAATAAAAGGAAAGACCTCATTTCCCGGTGTATTAATATGAGGCCCAAGGTTTACCGGTTGCGATAAAAATCCCCCCTTGCGCTCGCTGTAATAAATATCCATACCTCCATAACCTCCGGGCATATCAGAAGCAAAATAAAGTCGCTGATCATCGCTCGAAATGGAAGGGTGAGCTATTGAAAAACCTTTCATTTTTAAAGGCAATGTTGTTAAAAATTTGTCCCATTTTCCATCCTTCATTCTGGCAATCATAACGTCGAGTTCGCTTTTCCCTTCAGGGTTTTTGGCTGTATTGCGAGTTATATACATGGTTTGCCCATCGGCTGTAAAACTTACCGGCCCATCGTTTAAACCCGATTTAAGTTGAGGTTGAAACAATTCCACGCGCCCGTTGCTTTTCAGTGAGTCTATAGAAACAAAATATAGGTCGAAAAAAGGCTGATTGTTACGAGCATCTCTATGTCTGATTACTGACTTTCCCGGACGATTAGATGAAAAAACAAGGAAATTATTCCATTTGGCCGGTCCAAATTCAGAGAATGTAGAGTTTAGTCCTAATTGAATAATTTTTACGCGGGAAGAATCAGCCATAATAGATAACAAATAATCTTCTGATGTTAGCCCTCTGCGCATGGGCTGTGTTCGGGTTAAATTATGAAATCGGGTTAAATATTGCTCCGACTCTTCGTATCTCTTCAATGTTCGCAAGGCTAAGCCAAGGTGATAATAAGTTTCAGCTTCCACATCGGGAAAAGCAATGGCTTTCTCGTACCATTCAGCGGCCATAACTGGCATATGTAACAACCTGTAGCAATCTGCAATTCTCCGGGTTACATAATACATCGATTCCCCTTTTGACTCCAGCTTATGATAATGATTTAGTGCTTTTTTATAGTCGAACCGGTTAAACAATGCATCTGCCTTTTTCAATGCCTTGCTTTGAGCAAAAACATTGAGAGGCAACACTATAATCAGCAACCACAAATATTTTTTAATTGTCATTTTAGAAATATCTTGGGTTTTGTATGTTTTCTTTTCTGAAATTAAACTCATAACTTACCATAATCTCGTGCGTTCCATTCTGATGCGTCATCAGTTTGTTGGTACTCATATCAAATGCGTATCCAGCCCTAATTTGAGGTGATATTTGGTACTGCAATAAAGCACCAAAACCATAACCCGGCCTTGCCATACCCCCAATCCAGAATCGTTGCCGAATCAACAAACTTAAGTTAATATCGTAGGATAAAGGAGCAGAATTAGTGGCTCTGAAAATAAAAGAGGGTTTTAACATAAAGTCGTTCCCCAGCGGAAAAACAAAACCCGCCATCATTAGGTAAAGTCGGCTTTCCGTTGGTGCCTGCATAGTTGTAAGCGTTCCATCTTCGCCAATTTTATTTTCTAAAAGTCTTGGCATTGAGAGACCTGCATAAAACCGTTCACTATAAAAATAGGCACCAAATCCAAAATTGGGCAATAATTTGGTTTCAACTACATCGCTATAGGCAGGATCACCGGCGCCAACCTCGCTCAAATACTTTGATAAATCTCTCTGAAAATGACTAAACCCAGCTTTAAGACCGAGGGATAATTTGACTCTCTCACTTACATAAAACTGGAAAGAATAATCGAAAAAAGCATTGGTATTGGTTACAGGCCCTATTTTATCGTGTACAATTGATAAGCCGGTTCCTATATTTTTAGATGCAACCGGGGTATGAATTGAAAAAGTTTGAGTAGATGGTGCATCCTCGAATCCCACCCATTGATGGCGCGACATAATCATGGCATTCAACACGCCATTGGTTCCGGCGTAGGCCGGATTGAGTGCCAATGGATTAAACATGTATTGAGTGTAGAGCGGATCGTACTGCCCTCTTGCAGAATAAAAAAATCCTGAAAGAAAAAGTGTTACAAGGGTATATTTTAAGTATTTAATCATAGTCTGTTGCTATCTTTTTATGTAAACACTTCCTTTTAATGTTTTCTTCCCATCTAAAACCAGTATGTAAAAATAGGTACCTTCGGGCAGTTCCTCTGCGCCCATCACCTTTGTTGACGCCTTTCCATCCCAGGTATTATCGTAAGGTTTCTTATGGTAAACTAAACTTCCCCATCGGTTAAACACAGACAGTTCGCTGGTTGGAAAATCTACAACGCCTTGAATGATCCAATAATCATTAATACCATCGCCATTGGGCGAGAATGTAGATGGAATATTCAATCTGTCACCACAATCATCAAACTTGTCTATATAATTTGGAATACCATCGCCATCACAGTCGCCAGCACCCTCTTCCTTATCAGGTATACCATCGCTATCAGAGTCTAAATCGCGATAATCGGGAGTACCGTCGCCATCGGTATCTCGTGGTGTATCATTAATACAGGCATCAATTATTCCAGATTCCACAGAATCAGGAATACCGTCGCCATCCGAGTCGAGACTTAAATAATCGGGTGTTCCATCGTTATTGGTGTCGCGCCAGGTGGTTTCAATAAAATCGGGTATACCATCTCCATCGGTATCCAATGGCATGATGTGCACAAGGATTTGTGTTTCGGCACAGGCATTCCATGGATCACAAACCCGGTAGGTAATAACATCCGTATTGCAGTAAGAGCCCGGATATGAGGTATACTCGAATATGCCATCTGCAGCAAGCTTAAATTCGCCATAAGCACTGGGCGAGGTGGTCACCAACAATGCAATCATAGGCTCTCCTTCTACTTCAAAATCGTTATCCAAAACATTAATAGATGCTACTGACATATCAAAAGTGTGCAAAACATCGGGCAATACTTTGGGCGCATCATTAACAGGATGAATTGTAAAGTAAACTGTAGCTGTTGCACATAAAGCGGGATCGCCTGAATCACAAATCTGATATTGAACTTGGTCACTACCATAAAAATCAGCATTTGGAGTATATAAATAGTCTCCATCATTTTTATTTATTATCGTGATGGTCCCATTCGTTATTTTAATTGCATCTCCAAGTTGTTCTTCCCCAAAAAAGATTAGACTCGGTGCCCAAATATTATTATTAGGATCGGTATCGTTTACCAGAGGATTAAATTGTGTGGGTGTATCCTCGTTTAAAACGATATTATCGTTATTTGCAATTGGGGGGCCGTTACCGGCAACAACCCATAAAGTTACCTGAGCCTGAGCACAAGCACCATCTGTATCACAAACTGAATAAGTAAAATCGTCATTTCCAAAATAGGAGGAATTAGGCTTGTAGAACACAGTTCCATTGGCATTTACCGTTGTTGTTCCGTGTTGTGCAGGAACAACAATCGTGACTGATGCTGGATTTATATTGTTTTCCGGATCGGTATCGTTGGCTAAAATATTCAATACCATACCTGCTTCTCCAATTGGGCCAAAATGATCATTTGCAGGTTCAGGGGGATCGTTAACCGGGGTAATGGTTAAATACACTATTGCCTCGGACGATAAGCCTCCCGGATCAGTTATTTTATAACGAAAATTATCCGCTCCAAAATAGTTCAAATCAGGTGTATACACAATCCCATCTGGATTAGTAACTACCTGAACTTTACCATGTAGCGGCTGTGTTACAATACTGATAATTAAATCATCATTAATATTATCAACATCATAATCATTCGCAAGCACATCAATCAATACTGAATTGTCTTCCGCCAATGTTCGGTTATCATTAACGGCAACAGGAGCATCATTGACAGGAAGAATGGTAATATTGACCTTTGCTTCATCGCAATAGTGCGTTACATCGCAAACCCTGTAAACAAACCAGTCGGTACCGTTATAATCCAGGTTTGGCGTGTAATTAATTCTGCCGTTCACAGTATTAACTGTGGCTGTTCCATGTAAAGGAGGTGTTACAATTATAACTGATGTGGGATCAATATTATTCTGGGGATCTGTATCGTTGGCCAGAACGTTAATAATAATGGGGTCATCTTCGTTAATCGTGATGGCATCATCGTTGGCAACAGGTGCCTGATCAGATACCTGAATGGATATGGTGGATGTATTGCTTCGTAGGTTAGTAGCGTCAGCCACATTATATTTAAAACTATCGTTACCTGCATATCCAAAATTTGGGGTATATATCAATTCACCTGAGTTAGTGCCTAAACTTATTGTACCATTTAATGGTGCTTCAGCAATAACAATTGTCGAAAAATCAATATCGTTATCGGGGTCGGTTACCAACTGATGTATTGGTATAACCACTGCTATGTTTTCGGGGGTTGAATACCAGCCATTAACTGAAACAGGAGGATCGGGAACTGGATGAATGGTTATGTCCACTCGGGCTACATTACTTAACAGGTTGGTCATATCCCTTACCGTATAGGTAAAGAAATCGGTTCCGTTGTAATTTGGATTGGGCAAATATCTTACAATGCCACTCCCTAAATAAGTTGCTGTTCCCTTTGCAGGTTTTGTTACAATAGACAATGTAGCAGGATTGATATCGGTATCAATGTCGTTAGCTAAGACATTAATATCAACTGCAACATCTTCATTGGTTTGAGCTACATCATTAATTGCATTAGGAGATAAGCGGGTTACATCAATATATATGGTGCCTCTTGAACATAATGATGGAAGCGGATGACCTATGTCACAAATTTCGTATTCAGCCTCATCTTGTCCAAAAAATCCAGTATGTGGGGTATAACTGATGTTTTTATTTGCCAGAATTATGATAGTACCATTTGCAGGCTGTTTGGTTATTTTTAATGAATTCGGATTTAATCCGCCAGAAGCGCCATCTGCAGCATCGTTATCATTTGTTAAAACATTAAAAATGGTACCGGTACTTTCAGCCGTGTAAATATAATCAGGATTGGCTATAGGGGGATCGTTAACGGCCGAAACTGTGATAGAAACAGAATTGGTACTGCTTAACAACCCATCAGATATAGTATAGGTAACTGAGGAAATAGATCCATTGTAATTTAATGCAGGCATAAAAACAAAACTTCCATTTGCCAATATGGTTAAACTACCTTGTGTGAAATTAGCAGTTTGCCCGGCATTGTAACTAGTGCTGTTAACCTTAAATGAAATAACTGAAATATTATCCCCATCTACATCATAATCGTTTTTCAGAAGTCCATTATCTGCATTAACGTTCAGTTGAGTATCTTCTATGGTAGTATATGAATCGGCAACTGCCACCGGGGCATCATTAACCGGCGTTACTACAACAGAAACTGAAGCTGTGGCAGTTAAACTACCATCTGAAATAGTATAAGATATTGTTGGTAATGTACCATTATAATTTGATGTGGGAGTGAAAACAAAGCTACCATTGGCATTAATAACGATGCTTCCCTGAGTAATAGTGGCGGTTTGTCCTGCATTATAGGCAGTACTATTTACAGTGAAGCTTAAAAGCGTAATAGCATTACCATCCACGTCATAATCGTTGCTTAACAAACCTGTAGCTGCCAGCACATTAAGAGGTGTGTCTTCTGGTGTTGTATAGGAATCGTTAACAGCCATAGGTGCACTATTAACAATAGTTGGTGTTGCTGAATCCATATTATTTGCAGGTACAGGATCATTTTCATTGGCCGAAACCGTAGCTGTATTGGTATAATTCGTTCCAAGTTTAACTGTTGCAGTAATGTTCAAGGTTCTTTCTGCGTCCTTAGTTAAATTATTTATAGTCCATAAACCTGAAGCAGAATCATAGGTCCCATCTCCACTGTACGATTTAAATGTGTATCCGTTGGGTAGCAAATCATTCACTTTTACCCCTGTAGAATTACTAGGACCAATATTTTTAACTTTTAAGGTAAACATAACATCTTCACCAATAACAGGAGAAAGTTTGTTAACCGATTTCTCAATTAATAAATCGGCTCGGGGAGTTGCAGTAATTGAAATTACAGCGGTATTATCAGCACTATTATTATCAGTTGTTGTTGAAGTTACAGAGGCGGTATTTGTATAAATGCCAGAGGCATTTATTTTAGCAACCAATTGAAGGGTAACACTGCTTCCACTATTGAGTGTGCCGATATTCCAATTGGGGCTAACCCATGTACCTGTTAATGTGTTAGCACTTACAAATTCAAATCCGGATGAAAGAATATCTTCCACTTTCACATTAAAGGCATTACGAGTACCTGTATTTTGAACTGTGATAGTAAACGTAACATTACTGCCAACATAATAAGGCGATGTGCCACCAATGGTTTTCGTAATGGCTAAGTTGGTAAAATCATCATCAATAATGGTTGCTGTGGCGGTGGCAGGATTAATTGTAACCTGCTGTCCATTTGCATTCTCAAGGGTTATGGTACCTGTAAAAGATTCTTCCGGCTCCGATAACTCATCACCTAAAATAACTACCGGAATATTTACACTTAATTGTCCGGCAGCAATAATATATTTAACATTAGATTGGGCTTGATAATCACTGCCAGCAATTGCAATGCCATCAGATGTTGAAAATAGAATTTCAATATCGTGCTGGGCTGTACGATTGGAAGTTGCTACAAAATTTTTGCTCTGAGATGCATTTGTTTCAGTAACTGAGAAACCCGCCAAACTAATAACTACAGCATCGTTGTCATTAATATTACCAATTCCACGCGATTTTAAAATAGAGACTCCAGTTCCTGTTGCGCTGCTCAGGTCAACATAAAACACCTCGTTGGCTTCGGCTATATTATCATCAATTATTGGAACTGTAATGGTTTTGGTTTCGCCGGCAGCTCCCGTAAATGTTAAAGTGCCGCTTTGACTGGTATAATCG
>CALEUX010000159.1 GCA_937920475.1 uncultured Marinilabiliaceae bacterium | reverse complement strand
ATTAGAACAGCCGGTGGTATTAAGTGGAATGTTGGCTTTAATGCTTCAAGTACCGACTCTGAAGTGGTTTATCTTCCCAAAAACGTTACTGAATATTACAACCCATATACCTGGAACTCAGGAAACATACGAAATGGCATTATGGTTGGTTATCCGGTTACTACTTTAACAGGAAGAGGATATACCCGCAACGACAATGGAGATGTATTAATCAGCCCTACAACAGGTTTGCCTGTTGTTAATTCAGGATGGACTGTATTAGGAAACCGTGAACCTAAATTGCGTTTCGGTATAACTTCAAACGTAAGCTATAAAGGCATGCGATTGTCAGCCATGTTCTCGGGTCGTTATAAAACCACTGTAGTAAATGGTACCAAACGTACTATGATGGCCAATGGTTTAAGCTGGGAATCAGTAAAACTACGCGAGAGTGGCCCTGTTATATTTAAAGGTGTTTTACAGGACGGCAATGAAAATACGGCCAATCCTACTGTAAATACCATATCGGTAACTTACGATACTTATGGTGAATCGATTTATGCAGGAAGCGATGAAGACTGGATTGAAAAAGACGTGAATTATCTTCGTTTACAAGAACTTCGCTTTTCTTATAATATTCCTGACAAATGGCTGAGAAGAACACTTTTGTCAAATGCTACTGTTTTTGTTGCTGGTAATGACCTGGCAACCTGGACCAACTACTCAGGTATTGATGCCGTTGGAAATACCGTTTCAGCAGCTGCAGGTGGTTCTGGTGGCGAAGGAATTGATGTTTGGTCACTTCCAAATCCAAGAGGTTTCTCATTTGGGATAAATGTGACTTTCAAATAATTGAAAAATAAAAAATTGAAACTATGATAAAAAAGATATCATTTTCCGTTGTTTTGTTGACGTCGATCCTGCTAACCAACATTAGCTGCGACGACTACCTGGATGTCAACAATAATGTGGATGCACCTGATTATGTTGAAGGCTACCTTTATCTGGCAGGAATCATCCAGCAATATCAGGGAATGTACTGGGATATAAGAGCCACAGGCCCTCTTACCCAAATGATGGGAACATCCTCTTACACAACATTTGCCAGCCACTATTATAGTGAAGGAAGTGATGCTGGCGGTGAAATCTGGAGGGTTGTTTATTGGCTTCAAGGAATGAATCTGGAGAATATGATTAATCAATCCGTTAAAAATAAAGAATGGACGCTGGCCGGTATTGGATATGCCATAAAAGCCTATTCATGGGATCAAATGACCAAATATCACAGCGAACTTATTCTTAAGGATGCCTTTGCTCCAGGCTTACTATCTCACCGTTACGATTATCAGGAGGAAATTTATCCCCAGGTACGCGAATGGGCCTATAAAGCCGTAGAGTACCTTAAAATGGAAGATTTAAACAATTATGGTTCAAAAATTAGTGCCAACGATTTTATTTATGGTGGCGATAAGGACAAATGGATAAAATTCGCCTACGGTGTAATCGTTAGAAATCTAACATCACTCACCAATAAATCTAATTTTAATACTGCTTATGCGCAGGAACTGATTGATGCGGCCGGAAAATCTTTCCAATCATCGGCCGACGATGCCACAGTAAAAATTGCCGGAGGTTCTGCAGCTGCCGCATTTTCTGCTTACAACAACTTCTGGGGGCCCTTCAGAGCAAACATCTCACGGTCGTTTTTTCAGCATGAATATGCTGTGCAGGTTTTTACCGGTACTGTGCCCAAATACGATGAAGCCACGGGTAACAAAGTCCTAAGGGCAGGTAACCCTTATTATCCTTACGACCCGGCTGATAAACAAATTATATGCGACACACTGGTGGATGTAACCGGACATTATGACCCAAGGGTTGCAGTAAAACTGGCAACTATTGACGATCCTACTTACGATAATATGGATAATATTGACCACATAAAAAAACGTAAGTATTATGGTGGTACTTTCACCAGTTTTACAGGCCCAATAGGAGTTGCTCCTTCTTATTATGGCCGTAACAGCACTTCATCCTATGCTGGAGCTACCCACGATGGCAAAGGACGATGGATATACCGCGATGATGCCCCTTACATTCTAATGACCTATGCAGAACTTCAATTTTGTTTAGCTGAGGCTTACTGGAAACTTGGTCGCAAAGCCGATGCTCTGGAAGCTTTTAAAGCCGGCGTTAAGGGAGACCTTGCATTTACAGCTAAATACATATCACCAGGTGCAAAAGGTCAGCCAACAGGTGGCGATAAAATTACCACTGCTGTATTTAACACACTTGCTGCTGAATATGCCGCCGGACCTTATGTAGACGGGCTTGACATTGCCGATTTTACCTTGTCGCATATTATGATGCAAAAATGGGTTGCATTGTATCCCTGGGGTGCCAGTGAGGCATGGGTTGATATGCGCAAATACCATTATGATATTCAGTATAGCGGCGAGTATCCTTCGAACGGAAATGGGTATGAGCTTAACTCAGTGACTCAAAAGTGGGATACCAACCCTGAAAAAGTGTACAAGGGTTTATATTTAGCTCCTGCGCAGGTTCAACATCGGAAAATTACCTACAACACCAAAAATTCAGGCTCTCCTTGTTACAGGATTCGCCCAAGGTATAACTCTGAATATATGTGGAATAAGCCATCTTTAGAATCTTTGGTTCCCATTGCAGGAACGGCCGAGAACTATCAATGCTCTATTCCATGGTTTGCGTACCCGGGAAATCTTCCCTCTTCAAACTAGTTTTAACTTAAAAATTGAGAGTTATGAAAATATTAAGATACTTAAGTCTGGCCTTGGTGGTGGCTCTGACTGTTTCCTGCGATAAGCACGAATTCGAATACGAAACCACTCCTGTAAAAGATATGGCTGAATTTCAGCTTCATTACATGGTTCCCGTTACTGCTGTTGCCACCAATAATATCACAAAAGTTGAGATCAACAACCAATTGTATGCCAATAGCAAAGCTCCTCTTAATACCTACAATGCTATTCCAAGTGGCACGGTTGCACGTTTCTATACAGTGAATCCTGGAAACGTTAACATTAAACTTTATCAGGGAACTGCTGAAACATTGGTATATGATCAAAATGTAACTTTAGCAAAAGGTAAACAGAATATTTTTGTTCACGATTTCGCCCAGCAGCCAGTCATATTTAACAATGGTTATCCTTATACATCAAACATAACCATGGATACAGATTCTACCTGCTGGTTGAAATTCTACAATTTCCTTTATGAAACTGCAGGAGTTCCAACGGATCTGAGATTGCAATATCAGTATATCGACCACCGAACCAGTGAAGCCATAAACATTGGCCAACCCATTGCATTTGGCGAAACAACCGGATGGCAATCGGTTAAGGTTATAAAAACTGACTTTAACTCAACTGGTTCCCGATTATTAACCTTTAAAATTAAGGTGGTAGATGGTAGTGGAAATATTACCGGCGATTTACAAGTAAGGAATACCGCTGGAGCTATGGTAAATTACAATGCCACTGCAACTTGTTTTATTGGTCGCAGATATCATCATACTTTGGCAGGTTTAAGAAGTGCTGCTCCTGTTTCTTCAGTAAGGATTCTAACAGCCTTATAAATTAACAGGTTTTGGATAAAAAGCTGTCCTGAGTTAAACCGGGACGGCTTTTTTATTTAAATCATTTTATCAAATGCTTTTATGATGTTTATTTTTTTTCTATTTTTGATTTGTAATACAACATTACATCTTAATCTTCGAAACTTCTCAAAAGCCCACAAAATCATAACTATTCAGATATCATGAAACGAGCCATGTTGAATGCTTCGACACACAGGAGAATAGCTTTCCGCGTTGCGGAACAAGTGGTCCCGATTTATCGGGAATTATTGGCGAGTTCCCCCGATAAATCGGGGCAGGCAATCTGACCGATAAAAATAAAAATATAAACAGATGAAACAAATAAAATCTCTCATACAAGTATGCATTCTGGCTTCTTTCCTGATTATTGCGGGCTGTAAAAAAGAAACGCAAATTAATCTGAAGTTTGCTTTTTTAACCGATATACATTTAACTCCGGGTTCTCCAAACGAACAACTTATGGACAGCGTGGTGGTTGAAATCAATCAATCTGATGTTGATTTGGTAATCATCACCGGCGATATTACCAATACCGGTTCCGATGCAGAGCTAACATTGGTAAAAAACATTCTCGATAAACTGTCCAAACCTTATTTGATTATTCCCGGCAACCATGAAACCAACTGGTCGGAAAGTGCCGGACTAAAAATATTGGAAATTTGGGGTAACGACCGATTTATCTCAGAATGGAAAAATTTTGTATTGGTGGGTTTTAGCACCGGCCCATTCATGAAAATGGGCGATGGACATGTGAAGCAGGAAGACCTTCAATGGCTTAAGAGGGAACTGACCACCAGAATGACCAACGATAAAAAACTATTATCGTTTGCACATTATCCACTGGCCGAAGGACTTGATAACTGGTTTGATGTAACCACCATACTTAAAGAATACAATTGTTTGGCAGCTTTTTGCGGGCATGGGCATAATTTGGGGTTGCACAATTTCGACAGCATTCCGGGCATTATGGGACGTTCGCTGGTTTTAAGAAATCCTGATAAAGCCGGTTACAACATAGTGGATATACGCAACGATTCTCTGTTTGTATCTGAAAAACTATTGGGAGAAAACATTTCTGCTCCGTCCATATCCATTTCCCTGGGCAATGCCAATGAATTAAAAAATTTGCCATTGTCTCCCCTACCCGATTACACCGTTAACGATTTACACTCTTCAATTCAAACAACATTTCAATGGACTGATACAGCCTCTATATTCTCAGGACTTTGTATAGTGGGCGACTCATTGATAATTTATGGCAATTCGTTGGGTTGGCTTAAAGCCGTTAACATTTCTAAAAGTCAGGTTCAGTGGGAAACCAAATTCATGGGGCCCATTTATTCAACTCCGGCCATTTGTAACAATGTTGCAGTTTTTGGAGCCATCGACGGCGTTATTTACGGCGTTAATATTAAAACCGGGAAGATAATCTGGCAGGTTGTTACAGGCAACCCCGTTCTGGCATCACCGCTTATCGCAAATAATAAGGTGTATATTGGAGGAGGAAGCCAAACGTTCTATTGTATAAATGCTTCAACCGGAGAGTTAATATGGGCATTCGATGATGTAGAAGGGCTGATTCAAGGAAGACCGGCTTTAAGCAACGACCAACTTTTGTTTGGCGCCTGGGACAGGCATTTGTACAACGTGTCGGCAACCACCGGAAAACTCAACTGGAAATGGAATAATGGCCGTTCTAATGTTTTGTTTTCGCCCGGCAATATAGTACCGGTTATCAGCAATAACAGAGTCTTTATTGTGGCCCCCGACAGATTTATGACAGCCATCAACATCAACACGGGTAAAGAAGTTTGGCGTACCAACAAGCATCAGGTGCGCGAATCTATGGGGATTTCGCCCGATGGTCAGGAAGTTTTTGCCAAATTAATGAACGACTCCATCGTATCGGTATCGGCACTTGATAAGAACTTTAAAACAAATTGGGCCATTGATGCTGGCATTGGTTACGACCATAATCCATGCCCCCTAATAGTTAACAACCAATGGGTACTTGGCGCCACCAAAAACGGGCTTATAACCGCCATCGACCGAAAAAAACAATCTGGCGCCTGGATGCATAAAACAGGAAACTCATCCGTTAATAATATGGTATTTGAAGGCGATAACCATGTGTGGGTGTCGCTAATGGAAGGAAAAATTATTCGGCTAACAGTTAAAGAATAATTAGTGTCCGATTAAATTTTTTGAATTCACGTGAATGTGTTTGTACATAAGGGAATCAGTAGTTTTTTGTTTACTAGGGGGTCGCTTTCCGCCTCAGAGAAACGATAGTTCTTTGATACCATAAGAGATTATAATGATATCAAAAATTTCCGTCAAGAAAATCAGATTAATTGACGTTAAGAAATCCGGGCTGTTTGAGCGTAGCGAGTTCCCGGATTTTAGGCAATTAAGATGATTTTTAGTCCCGATTGTAGTTTTGTAAGCTTTTTTACAAAAAGCAACAAAAACTAATATCGGGATGCAGCGGCGGCATTTTTTGCTTACTTTTTTTTGCTGGAGAAAAAAAGTAAGAGCCCGTGCGGCTTGAGCACTTAAACGAAGAATGGATTTTTTATCGGACAATAGTGTTAAAGAATAAATCAATTACGTAAATTGAAAATTATGCAACTTATACCGCTTACAATTATGAGAACAATCGCCATTGTAACTTTAGCGCTGTTGCTTGGTTTTTGTCACCAGCCACAGGCCGAAAACAAACCTGTAACAAAACCTATTGTAACAGGAGCCGAAAGAATTCAGGAATGGCTGCCAATGGTTGAGGGCAAAAAAGTTGGAATTTTAGCCAACCATACAGCCTTGGTTGGTACTAAGCATTTGGTTGATACGCTTATAAGTTCCGGAATTCAGGTAACTAAGATTTATGTTCCCGAACATGGATTCCGCGGCGATGCCGATGCCGGAGAACACATCAACGATGGTATTGACCCATCAACCGGCATTCCCATTATTTCATTGTATGGCTCCAATAAAAAACCTTCTCCGCAACAAATGGAAAATGTAGACATTCTGATTTTTGATATTCAGGATGTTGGAGCCAGGTTTTACACTTACATTTCGTCGTTGCATTACCTGATGGAAGCCTGCGCCGAAAACAATAAACCTCTGATTGTGCTCGACCGGCCAAATCCCAATGGGGAATATTTCGACGGGCCAGTATTAAAGCCTGAATTTAAATCGTTTGTAGGTATGCATCCAATACCGCTAGTACACGGCCTTACGGTTGGCGAACTGGCATTAATGATTAATGGTGAGGGATGGCTGGCCAATGCACAAAAATGTGAATTAACAGTAATTGAAGTGGCCAATTATAATAAAAACATGCCTTATTCGGTATTGTTACCCCCCTCTCCTAATCTGCCAAACGACTTGTCAATCAGGCTTTATCCTTCATTGTGCTTTTTTGAAGCAACCAATGTGAGTATTGGAAGAGGAACCTATTTCCCGTTTCAAGTAATTGGCTATCCCGATTCAACCTGGGGCGATTTTTCCTTTACCCCGGTTAGCATTGAGGGTATGGCCAAACAACCTTTACAGGAAGGCAAAGTTTGCTTCGGAGAGGACCTGAGAGAATTAGACCCCTGGGAACAAACCTTTACTCTGAAATACTACATGAAGTATTACGAAAAATCAGGGAAAAGCAAAGATTTTACATCACGTAGACGATGGTTTAATTTATTAGCCGGCACCGATGTTCTGCTTAATCAAATTGAAGCCGGCTTATCGGAAGATGAAATAAGAGATTCGTGGAAAGAAGAACATGAGGCTTACAACAAAATGCGACAACCCTATTTGCTTTATGATGATACATTCACTGCCCAAACTGCTGAATAGAAAGGGGATAATTACTTTATTCTTTATTGCCTGTTTAGCCATTGCTATCGGGCAAAACCATGCATCCGGATTTGAAGTTTCTTTAACTGGTGTTGTTGAGCAGATGCAGCAGGCTGAAGAACAAACTGTTTTGCTGAAGAATCAAAACAACACTATTCCATTTCGATCCCTCCACCAGGGGAAATTTGCTCTTGTAAGTATTGGTGAAAACAATGAGTTCATTTCAAGAGTATTGAATTACCTTGAAATGCCTGTATTTAGAATATCTGAAACCGACACCAGGCAGGCAAATGTTGTTTTTGAAAAAATTCAAACCTATGATCGTTTAATTCTGGCCATTGAATCCAAAGAAATTGACCTTGAAATACAGAAAAAACTAATTAAACTGAGCTCTGGAGCAAATAATGTAACGGTATTTTTTGCCACATTCAACAACCTTAATCAATGGTCTGGCATTGAAAATGCCAACACCCTTCTTCTATCGCAAAACAGCCATTTGGCTCAGGATGTATCAGCCCAAATATTGTTTGGTGGCATTGGCGCAAATGGTAAATTAACCGAGGCAATTACCGGCATGTTCGAAAAAGGTGAAGGACTAACTTCTCAAGGTGGTATAAGGATGAAATATACCGTCCCCGAAGAAGTGGGTATTAACGGACAATTACTAACCCAACGTATCGACAGTATAGTGGAAAATGCCATCAACAAGCAGGCATTTCCCGGTTGTCAGGTTCTTTTGGCGAAAAATGGGAAGGTGTTTTTTTGGCGCTCATACGGCCACCACACTTACAACAATCGTAACAAGGTTAAAAACAACGACCTTTACGACCTGGCATCAGTCACCAAAATATGTGGGGCTTTGCCACTGATTATGCAAATGGATGGCGATAATCTTATTGATTTAGATAAGCCGTTCAGCACCTATTGGCCCGACTGGCAAAAAAGGTGGTTCCATCGGTCCAATAAAGATACCATAACCATGCGGCAATTGTTAACGCATCAGGCAAGGCTCAATCCCTATCTGCCCTTCTGGCGGCAATCGCAAAAAAACGGGCAATACAATGCCAAACTTTACAGGCAACAAAAAACCGAAGGTTTCTCGCTCGAGATTGACGACCACCTTTATCTTTCCGATAAATTCAGAAACAATGTGTACCGAACCATACGCAAATCGGAATTGATGCCAAAGGTAGAATACAAATATTCATGCTTGTCGTTTATCATTTATCCAGGTATGATAACCAAAATAACCGGCGAGGATTATGAACAACAGTTGTATAATAAGGTTTATCGCCCCATTGGTGCATCCCGATTGGTTTACAACCCGCTTCAGAAGGGTTTCTCAAAAGAAGAAATTCCACCCACCGAAGAGGATATTTATTTTAGAAAAAACCTGGTTCATGGTCGTGTGCACGATGAAGCGGCAGCGGCCATGGGCGGCATTAGTGGCAATGCAGGTCTTTTTGCTAATGCCAACGATTTGGCTAAACTGATGCATCTGTATATGAACATGGGAAATTATGGCGATGAACAACTGATTCCGCGCCAGATAATGGAAGAATACATTCAGCCACAGTTTAATGGCAACCGCCGGGCTATTGGATTTGACAAGCCGCTGCCCGATAATGCCTCCAAATCGCTCAACGATGCCTGGCCTGCTCCCGGAGCATCGGTGCAAAGTTTTGGCCACAGTGGTTTTACCGGCACATTTGTTTGGATTGATACTGATAACCAATTAGTTTACATATTTCTTTCGAACCGGGTTTACCCCTCACGCTCGCACAATAACATTTCAAAACTAAATGTGCGCACTGCCATTCAACAGGTTGCCTACGACGAATTAAAACGCAGCACCACTACAACATCATCTGAAAACAAATAATATATGTTCCAATATCAATTCTATAAGATTTTACTAATAAGCGTTTTAGCTATCATAAGCACTGAAATGATTTATTCGCAACATAACCTGATTCCATTACCTGTGCATATCAAGGAGCGTTCCGGGCAATTTACAATAAACCGACAAACCAGAATATTCATTGAAAAAGGATTGGAAAAGGATGCTGCCTTTATTCACGAAACGCTTCAAAAATCGACAGGGCTACCATTACAAAAAACAGGAAAGGTTATTGCCAATTGTATCGTATTATCTACCAAAACAACCCGCCCCCACCTGGGTGACGAAGGTTACGAACTGGATATAACACAAAAGCAAATTTATATTAAGGCTAATCATTCCAAAGGGTTGTTCTATGGTTTACAAACTTTGTTGCAATTAATGCCACCGGTAATCTATTCAGCCTCTCTACCGGAAAAACCAGCAAATTTTAAAGTACCGGCAGTGTATATTTTCGATTATCCGCGTTTCGCATGGAGAGGAATGATGCTGGATGTATCGCGTCAGTTTTTTGATGCCGGCTACATTAAAAAATACATCGACTGGCTTGCTTCACATAAAATCAACTTGTTTCACTGGCATTTAACCGATGATGAAGGCTGGCGCATTGAAATAAAAAAGTATCCACTGCTCACCCAAAAAGGAGCCTGGAGAGGCAAAGATGAAGCACTTCCTCCGGCATACGGTTCTGGCGATGCCCGTTATGGTGGGTTTTATTCGCAGGATGAAATCCGTGATATTGTGGCCTACGCTCAAAAACGCAATGTGTCAATTCTGCCCGAGATTGACCTTCCCGGACACAGCCGGGCTGTTACTGTTTCGTATCCCAATGTTTTGTGTCTGGCTAACGATACCACAGCCAGCGTGCAGGGAATTCGCCGGAATGTTTGGTGCGCCGGCAGAAACGAGAATTTTGAAATGATTGAAGATATACTTACCGAAGTTTCAGAGTTATTCCCCTTCGATTACATTCACATTGGAGGCGATGAAGTTAATAAACGAGCCTGGGAAAATTGCGAAAGATGCCAGCAATTAAAACATGAACACAGCATGACAGATATGCACCAGGTTCAAAGTTATTTCGTCCGTCGGGTTGA
The DNA here is from genome assembly GCA_937920475.1 of uncultured Marinilabiliaceae bacterium. Lineage (GTDB taxonomy): Bacteria > Bacteroidota > Bacteroidia > Bacteroidales > Marinilabiliaceae > CALEUX01. The sequence goes on along the minus strand of CALEUX010000159.1, from coordinate 1,213 downwards.
AACCATTGTAAACAGGCTGGGCAAAAAAATGATTGGGTGGAACGAAATAATGGAGGGCGGACAATTAAATTCAAACACCACGGTAATGGCCTGGTTAAGTGCAAAACATGGTTATCAGGCATTGCAACATGGCTATGAAGTGGTAATGGTTCCCGGACCTTATTTATATTTTGATATGGCTCAATCAGCCGATGAGCAGGGACACTCATGGGCAGGAATGGTACCCATCGAAAGAGTTTACAGTTTCGACCCCCAGGCAAACGATACCCTATCGGCGAATTATCTGAATAAAATTAAAGGCGTTCAGGCAGCCTTGTGGAGTGAATTTCTCGATAAGCCCGCCGGAATTGCCGACTACCAAACCTACCCACGACTTTGTGCATTAGCAGAGCTGGCCTGGACGCCACAAAACCTTAGGGAGTGGAATAATTTTAAAACGCGGCTGCAGACATCGCACTATAACCGATTGTACAATATGGGCATAGCTTTCCGTTTGCCACCTCCCGATGCCGTTTATAAAGATGGTGCCATTGCGGTTAAAAACCCGGGCACAAATCTGACAATCCGCTACACAACCGATGGTACAGAGCCCAATTTTACATCGGCAATCTACACAACACCTATTAAAACAACATCGCCCGAATTATACAAGTTCAAAACTTTCTTCGAAAATCATGGAAGTATTGCCATGCCGGCATTCCCTTTTCCGGCTGCTACATGGTCGCCCGAAAATACGCCGGCAAAATTTGAGTTGATAGAATTCGATATCACGCCCTCTATTTCTTCTAATGGAGATGTAGAAGTTAAATTCAGATTGAGAGATGGCATTCATGGTTTGCAGGTTAAAAAAGTGGAACTTTTGCAAAACGGAATTTCTATTGATGCCGATGTGCATGATGGTTTAATGGCTGCCGGGCGTACATCCAATAATATTTATTACCTAAAGGTTAATAATCATTCTGCCGGTGCATATTACAGCATCAGGGTTGAAATGCAGGGACGTTGGGAAATTAATACATTTGGAGATATTTTAGTGACCGTTAAGGAGTTCTGAAGAAAAGCATGTAATTGATTAGGAAGAAGTAAGAAGGCAGAAGTTGTTAGTTGTTAGTTCATAGTTTTAAAGTTCATTTTTTGGGAACTAAGATATAAAAGACTAACAGCCAGTAGCTAAGAGCTAACACTTAGAAACTGTTTAAATTTAGATATAAGA
>CALEUX010000158.1 GCA_937920475.1 uncultured Marinilabiliaceae bacterium | reverse complement strand
GATATTGTAAATAAAATTCTACGTGCAGGAAACAACCATGAAAAAGAGTACCTTGTAACCGTTAACAAGCCTGTAAACGACGATTTTATTCAAAAAATGAGTCATGGAATTCCAATTTTGGGAACCAAAACAAAGAAGTGTTATGTGGCAAAAACCGGCACCAACAGCTTTAAAATAATATTAACACAAGGATTAAACCGGCAAATAAGACGAATGTGCGAATGTTTGGATTATCAGGTTGTTAAGCTAAAACGCATTCGCATCATGAATATCGATTTAGATTTACCTTTGGGTAAGTGGCGGCTTTTAACCAAAGAAGAAATGAAAGAGATTGAGCGTTTGGTGGCCACATCCTATAAAACACACGACAAAACCAAGTAATGAGTGGGTAATTATGGTATACGCAGATAAAGAGTCCCCATGCCAATGAGCTTATTAAAACCTTCCATAACAGGTAATATACCCCGTCTTTATATCATTAAAGTAGCCAAATGGTTTATGCTCATAATGCCTATTTTAATGTTGTTTTACAAAGATTTGGGACTGACTAATGAACAGGCTTTTCGGTTGAAGGCAGTTTACTCTATTGCCATTGTTGTGTTTGAAATTCCATCAGGCTATATTGCCGATGTTATTGGCCGAAGAAAAATCTTGATATTAGGCGCTTTTCTGGGAACTCTGGGTTTTTCATTTTATTCGTTCGGCTATGGGTTTATCTGGTTTTTAATGGCTGAAATAACCCTGGGAATTGGCATGAGTTTTATTTCAGGGGCCGACTCTGCCTTACTTTACGACACACTAAAGCACAACCAGCTGCAGCATAAATACATACGCTACGAAGGAATTAATACCTCAATCGGTAATTTTTCGGAAGCAATAGGTGGCATTATAGGTGGTGCGTTGGCTGAAATCTCATTGCGTACTCCATTTTTCTGGCAAACCGGTATTGCTTTTTTAGCCATTCCCGCAGCATTAACATTGGTGGAACCTACAGCCTTATCAATCAGAAAAAAGCCTGGTTTTTCAGATATTGTTAAGATATTGGATTATGCCTTGGTAAAAAACAAAAATCTCAGATGGAATTTAGTTTACTCCTCTGTTATTGGGGCAGCTACATTAACAATGGCCTGGGTGTATCAGCTCCAGTTTTATGAAATGGGGTATGGAGAGTTCATGATTGGAGCTACAGCTACTGCCCTAAACCTTTTGCTTGGTTTTGTAACGCTTTGGGCTTACAAAGTGGAAAATTACCTGAATCCCAAAACCATCATCTGGCTAACCACCATTGTCATTACCGGCGGATTTATATCTGCCGGATTATCCGAAACCCCTATTATACTGTTTATTACGCTAATCTTTTTTTATACGATTAGGGGCATAGCCTCTCCTGTATTGAAGGATTATATTAATCGCCTGACTACTTCAGATATTCGTGCAACGGTGCTTTCCATCCGCAGTCTCATTATCAGGGCTTTTTTCGCAGTTATTGCGCCATTTTTTGGTTGGATGGCCGATGTTTTAACGCTTAATCAGGCATTAATCATTATAGGCCTTGTTTTTATTCTTATGGCCTTCCCAATCATACATCTGTTTATCAGGTCGGTTGAAATTAAAACAGAGGAAAAAGATTAGGTAAAATAAATGACAAGTCAATAGTTATAAGGCTGAAGGCAGACGTAGCGTCGCGGAGTTCCGATTTATCGGAAAGTTTTTAGTTCATGGTTTTAAGCATAACGTAGCCACGAGAATCGGGAAAAGCTTTTAGTTTTAAGTTCAAAATTGTTAATCAACATCTTAAGTCTTTTAGTCTTATGTCTATTGTCTACAAAATTCTAAGCTATCAATTTTAACCAGCTACCGGCAAGTCGTTAATTGTTTTCAACCACACAAACACCTGATTCATCAATTATTAATTGCAAGCCATCATAGGCCAATTCAACGTTTTCGGGTAATTGGGAATTAACTTCCCTGTGAAGACCCAATTGGTGACTAATATGGGTAATATAAGCCTTTTGAGGCTTTAATTCCTTTATCAATTCTAGTGCTTCACCAATAGAGAAATGAGAAATGTGCGGTTCATATCGTAATCCATTAATAAAAAGAACCTTAACGCTTGATATTTTTGAATATTCCTCAACAGGTAGATGATTGGCATCTGTTATATAGGCGAAATCGCCAATTTTAAAGCCCAGCACCGGTAAACGATGATGGAAAACACGAATGGGAGTTATCCTTATATCCTGAATAAGAAATGGTTGTTCATTAATCTCATTTAATATTACTTCCGGCAAACCTGGGTATTTCGACTCCGAAAAAGCATAGGCAAATTCCTGGCGTAAACTTGTCATCACTCTTGACTCTGCATATACCTGAGCTGGCTTGCTGTTAATCCAGTTAAAGGCCCTAACATCATCTAAACCCGCGGTATGGTCTTTATGCTCATGAGTAATTAAAATTCCATCAAGGTGCAGAGTATTGCTGCGCAGCATTTGATATCTGAAATCGGGACCCGTGTCAATGATAATATTTTTGCCTTCCGTTTCAATCAAGACAGATGAACGCAAGCGCTTATCCTTTTTATCGGTAGATTGGCATACAGGGCATTTACAGGCTATCATTGGTACACCTAATGATGTTCCTGTTCCCAACAACGTAATTTTTAAAGTCACTATTTATCTGATGGTTCGTTGGATTTGGAATAAACGCAGATTTACGAAAAACAAATATAAGGTTTTAAGGGATTTTTAGATTATTCATCTGATGACTTTAATTCATCGGATGAATATAACTATGCGTCTTCAAAATCCTTCACCCGTGCCTGCACCACTTCAAAACGGTTGCGCTTTTTATTCGTGGAAGCGAACTGCATCGGCACAAAGTAATCGTTGTAGCCCGATGCCAAACCATCAGTCCATTTTTCAACCAGGATGCGCTGCTCAGTATTGTCGAATGGTGCACGGTAGGCAGCAGTCAACTCTTCGGCCAGAACATGCATGCGCTTGCTGCGTTCGGTTTTTATTTTGTCGGGGATGTGGTCGGCCATGCGTTGCGCACGGGTATTTTGACGCACAGAATACTTGAAGATGTGCATGTGACCAAAGCCCACTTTTCTGGCTACTGCCATGGTCTCTTCAAACTCCTCTTCTGTTTCGCCGGGAAACCCGACAATCACATCGGTGGTAAAATTAAATTTTGGGTCTACCGCCCTCACCCTGTCCACAATCTTCATAAAATCTTTCACGGTGTACATGCGTCGCATTTGCAGAAGAATGCGCTCTGAGCCGCTCTGCAGGCACAAATGAAGGTGTGGCGCCAACTTGGGATGTCCAATGAGGGTGAAAAAATGGTCGTCGAACCGGTCGGGTTCAATGGATGAGATGCGCACCCTGAAATCGCCTTCCAGATTCAATATTTTATCTACCAGACCGGAGAATTTAACGCCTTCGCTCTCGTAACGACTGATGTTAACCCCGGTGAGCACAATCTCCCTGGCACCTTTGGCTACCACTTCACGGATATTTTGCAAAACCTGCTCCACCGGTCGGCTGATGGCACGCCCTCGTACAAAGGGAATGATACAAAACGTACAGAAATTGTCGCACCCATCCTGAATTTTAATCAGACTGCGGGTATGAAACATCTCGGTAAACGACTGGTAGCTGAACAAATCAAAGTCCTTGTCCGACAAATCGGCATTGCCGGTTTTAATCAGCGAATCCACACTATGGAATATGCCACTTTTGCCTTTGTTGTTGATAACGGTGGCTTCGGGGAACTTCTTTTGCAATTGTTCGGCATGGCTCTCGGCCATACAGCCGGTAATCACCATTTTGGCTCCGGGATTGATGCGCCCCGCGTGACTTATGACGTATCTTGATTTCTGGTTGCTCTGGTTGGTCACCGTACAGGTGTTTACCACCACCACATCGGCTCCTTCCTCCTGTTCCGACACCTCGTAACCATTACCCGAAAACTGTGCTGCAAGGGCATCTGTCTCGTACTGGTTCAAACGGCAACCCAATGTTTTAAATGCTACTTTCATTTATTAATTAACTTTCATCCGTAAATAATTTTTAGAGCAAGGCCGAATGAAACCTGCCTGACGACATGCAGGCTCGCATGATGAATTTTGGCTCCGCCGATTTTCAATTCATTCGTGTTTGTGTGTTTAACGAATCATGCTCGTTTCATCCTGATAACTCTCCGTATTTATTATTTCCGGGTCAATATCAATCTCATTATTCCATTCAATAGTATCAAAGCTTGGTTTAACCGTTTTAAATACGTCAATATCCTTTAATTCCTGATAAATACCAAAATTCAAGTATGGTTTCATATCAAACTTTCGTATTTCGTCATTTTCAAATGTCAACAACAAAATATAGTCGTCTAAAGCCTTAACTTCCTTAACAGCTAAATACATATCTTTTTACTTTAAAGGTTCAATCTGAAATGGTTTATCACCATTCTGGCATAGTATCCAGTTAGCCATTAAATCCTCCTTATGAATTTCAATCCAAGCTTGAGTGAGTCGCATCTGTTTTCTGGGCAGTTCACCGTTAATTAAATCGCCATTCTCAATATTAAAAGTGGCCCTGTATTCCTGAAAATAACAATGAATATGAGGCGGATTATGTTCCTTTGGGGCATAATACATTCGGATAATGATTCCAAAAAACATTGAAATAGTTGGCATAACAATCGTTTATTAGAAATATAGCGAATAAATCACAAATTATCAAGCCTCAACCTCACGTGTTACCAACTCCCCTTCGGCGCTGAACGGACGCACCGATTCAATACGTACATCCACGAATGAACCTATCAGATTTTCATCATCTGATGGGAAACGCACGATGATTTTTCCTTCGGTATGGCCACTCAGGTAGCCATCTTTTTTGTCTTTACCACGCACCAGCAGTCGCACGGTCTCATCCTTCAATTTGCGCGTATGTTCAAAGGCTACTTTCTCCAAATCGCCTGTAAGCATGGCGTAACGCTCCTTTTTAACCGCATGCGCCACATCGTCCTGCCAGGCAAATGAAGCTGCACCCGGGCGGGGCGAGTACATGGCAATATAGGCCATGTTGTATCTGAATTCACGCACGGCCGCACGGGTTTGTTCAAACTGCTCCTCCGTTTCGCCGGTAAAGCCTACGATGACATCGGTAAACAGTGTGGCAGAAGGAATGAGCTCCCGAATCCAGCCCACCACCTCGCGGTAGCGTTCCATGCTGTGCTTGCGGTTCATGCGTATCAGCACCTTGTCGTCGCCCGACTGCACCGGCAAATGAATCTGCTTGGCCAGCGAACGGTATTTGGCGATGGTTTCGATGACATCGCGGGTCATATCGCGCGGGTGGGGCGATGTGAAGTATATCCACACGTCACGACCCGAATCGTCGGCCATCTGGCCTAACGCATCCAGCAGCTGCGCAAACGACAACTCCTCCCCTTTTTTATCAAGCCCATAGGAATTCACATTCTGCCCCAGCAGCGTGATGCTTTTGTATCCTTTTTCGACCAGCTGGCGGGCTTCTTCGATGATATCGGCCGATGAACGACTTACCTCACGGCCACGGGTATATGGTACGGCACAAAACGTGCAGAACTTGTTGCAGCCATTCTGAATGGGAATAAACGCCTCAAAATTGCTGTTATAGATTGGCTCCACCTCCCATGTTTGCGGGGCAGCTGCCACTTTGGATACCGGTTTTGCACCTGCAAAATTGAGTTTTTCGGCCACCGATGCCGGTGCGGCAATCTCCACCAACTCCTCGTCGTGCAAACGGCCAAAATTGGATACCGGTGTGGTAACTCCATATTGGCTCAGCATGGCCGGAAACGATGCCAGCTCCTTCATGTCGAACACCAGGTCGAACAGCTTCAGGAATTTCTGGTGGTCATCGGGCAAAATACATCCCGACACAAAGGTTATCAGGTTGCGTTTGTTTTTCCACTTGTTCCATTTGGCAATTTTGGAATAGACTTTGTCGATGGCCTTTTGCCTTACCGAACAGGCAATTATCCCAATCACGTTGGCCTCCTCTTCAGTTTCGGCGGCCGCATACCCCATCTTTGCCATCACCGCCTGCACACGCTCCGCATCGGCCTGGTTCATCTGACAACCCAATATCACTAAATGGTACTTCATTTCAAGATAATTAAAAATATACTTCCGTGAAGATATTCTTTGAGCTAACGCCTTGTTTTTCAAGAATATCATACACATCGTGAATCATATCACAATTGCCGCAAAGATAACACAAAGTATCGTTATTCAGAGGGTTTTGAGTCAACCAATCGGTCACCCGACCGTGAAAATCACCCTTCTGGTCGCGCGAAGTGCAGGCAATATAACGCGATGGCTCATAATGGTGGCGCTCGTAAGCTTCGTCGGCAAAGCGGATGCCATGCACCAGAGTATAATTGAGCGAGGGAAATGCCTTCACGAAACTATGAAACGGCGAAATGCCAGTGCCACTGGCCACAAACAGAAACTGCCTGCCTTCGGCCACCTCCTTGTCGATGGTGAAATAGCCCACGGCATCGTTCACCACCACCGAGTCGCCAGTCTCCAGTTTTTTGAGTGTGGGCGTCACCACCCCATCTTCAATTTCGCGCACCAAAATCTCGATAAAATCATCTGACGGCGCACTATAAATGGAATATTCACGCGTGTGAATGCCATTTGGCGGTCCCACCTGAATGTGCTGACCGGCAGTGAACTCAAGGCCATTGCGCTCCAGCCTCAATACAAAAGATGAGTCGGTTAAAACGCGCTTTTCCAATATGGTATGGAGATTAAACCTTCTTTTCTGCATTGAAATATACCCTTTAAAAAGGCGCAAAATTGCAAAAAAATGGTGGCACTGCCAATCAAATGAATGATTTTTACACCTTTTTATCCGAATCAAATTAAAAAATCATCGGATAACTTATTCAGATTATCCGATGACTGCTTAAATGGCTATGATTTAAATCTTTTTACCGATATAAAAAACATACCCATAAAACGACTTATACTTGTCGTACATCACAGCTTCATGCCTCATTTCGGCAACCAAATCGGCGGCTACTTTATTGTCGCCCTTTTCGCGGAGGAAAGCTTTCTGTAGTTCAACCTGTGGTGCAAAAAAGTGGTCAGTCCAGCAATTTTCAGGTAAAATAAATGTGGCAACCGGAACAAAGCCCGCCTTCTGCATTTGGGCTACTTTCACCGAAATGGTATCTATTTCAGGATAGGCATTGTGCCAAAAGGTCTCAATTTCAGCAGGCCGCTCATCGTTAAACCATGTGGCCTCCGAAACAGCCACATAGCCACCTGTTTTCAGATAGTTGCGCCAATACCTCAGACCATTTTCATAACCAATGTTATAAATAGAACCTTCAGACCAGATAAGGTCCAAAGATTCAGGTTCAAAGGGCAGGTTGTCCATTGAGCCCACTAAACCTTTTACCCTCTCCTGAACACTATATTTTGCTGCATTGTGGTTAAAAGCATCAATAAATTTGGGGAATAAATCAATACCCGTAATGGTACCTGGCACATGTTGCGCCAAAACCATGGTTTGTCCGCCGGTACCGCAGCCCAAATCGGCAATGTGCGATTCATGGCTGAGTTCTTCAACAAAACTCAGTGCTTTTTTGGTTACTTCCGGGCTTCCCGGCCCCTGGCGCTCAACACCTGAAAAGTATTCGCAGATTACTTCGAAATCAAAGTCGTGGATGGTTTTATTATCGTTACTCATGATGTTTAAATTTAAAAAATAATTGTTTTTGAACCATATCAGTCTATAGCTTATAGACCTTATATGTTGAACTTTTTTAAACCATATAAGACATAAAAGGAACCTTTTTGAACCAATTGAACATAAAAGGAAACTAAAAGCTTATATGGTTAACTTATTTTTACCATATAAGACATATAACGAACATGATAAAGTCCGTTTTTTTCTTTACTATATAAAATGAGAATTACTCCGACAAGACAATGTCAGAGTTTTAAAAATGGATAACCAAAGGTAGAACACCAGTGGTTATTTACTTCACCAAATCCTTCTTCGAATTAAACATAAATGAGTTTCAGTGCTGCAAAATTATTCTCAAAGTTCGAGAAATGCAAATATTCGCTTAAAATAAAAACTTAAACCATTTGGTTATTAGTAAGAAAGTGGCTTCTGGTGTTGGGTTCTAATAAAATCCCTTAATATTTCTATCTTTGTGCAAATTAAAAAAGCAATCACAATGGCCGGTAAACTATATCTCATCCCCAACACACTTGGTTCGGCAGAAACAGGCCACATAATCCCTGCGCAAGTAGCACAAATTGCTGTTAAACTCAGACATTTTATTGTTGAAGATTTGCGCACGGCACGCCGTTATCTCCGTTTACTCGACCGCCAGATGGACATTGATGGGAGTCAGTTTTTGATGCTCAACAAACGAACCACGCCGGCTCAAATGTCGGAGTACCTGAAACCCCTCAAAGCCGGTCATGATGTGGGTATTATCTCCGAAGCGGGCTGTCCCGGTGTGGCCGACCCCGGTGCCGATGTGGTAAAAATGGCCCACGAAGCAGGCATTCAGGTGGTTCCAATGGTTGGCCCCTCCTCCATTCTACTGGCCATGATGGCTTCGGGAATGAATGGGCAGAGTTTTGCCTTTGTAGGTTACATCCCCATTAAAAAAGAAGATCGTCTTAAAACCATCCGCCACCTGGAAAACCGCAGCCGTACCGAACATCAGTCGCAAATTTTTATCGAAACGCCTTTTCGTAACAACCATTTGGCAGAGGATATCCTTGCAGTCTGCAACCCTAAAACACGTCTTTGCATTGCCTGTAATCTCACCCTGCCCGACGAATATGTGATAACTAAAAGCATTGCCCAATGGAAAGGGAAATTGCCTGATTTAGGTAAAAAACCTACTATTTTTATTTTGCAAGGGTAAGAATTAGAATTTGGAATAACTATTTGAATTTGTTGAGAATTTAGTTTTTTCTTATGTCGAATCCCGATTCTCGTGACTTCGCGTCTAAAGATTTTTAAGTTAACAATTTTAAAGGCTACTTATTTACATCTTTATTTTACGATACTAAAGTTCTTTTCAAAAATGATTGGAACAACCGGTATTCATGCTCAAAGTTTGGGGTAAAAACCTGGGTTCCTAACTGTGATTCAATTTCCTGAAACGACCAGAATCGTCCACCATCAAGTTCTTCAGGATTTGGCGTTAGCTGGCCTTCATGTTTTTGAGCAAAGGCAAAAACCAACTCACGCTCCAGAGTACTTTCCCATATATATTTTCCTAAAAATGTTGGATTCCTTATGGTTAAACCTATTTCTTCGGCAGCTTCGCGTTGAAGGGATAATTCAACCGGTTCGCCTGCTGATAAATGACCACCCACTGCGGTATCCCATTTTCCGGGCTGTACCAGTTTATTCAATGGCCGCTTCTGAAGCCATAATCCATTGTGGCCTATTACCTGCAAATGAACCACAGGATGCAACCAGCGCCTTTTTGGGTGGTGCACCGCATAACGGGGCGCATGTCCAATTACATTACCATTCTCCTCCACCAGTGGCAACCACTCTTGATGCGATAGTTTTTTATTTATTAAACGTTTACGAATAATTTCAATAATAAAAAATGCACCGAAGAGAATCAATAATCCGGTACCACCCATGAAAGTAACAAATGGCGGAGCTAGGAAAAAAACAGCAATAAACAACACCAAGTAACCTAAGAGGAACCAAAACAAGAATTGCATGGTTTTTTGCATTTGATACAACTCCCAGTGACCCATTTTAACGCCTTTAAAGTATCGTCCTGCCGATGCCATTAACAAATTATGGCCTGAGAATGCCGAAATACCGGTCATTATAAGCAACAAAGCAATAATAAAAACAGACATTAATTGCTCAAGTACGTCCCCTTTAAGCGTTATGGCAAACACTCCAAATAACATTAGCATACCCAATTCGGGCAGAATGGCTTTTTCAAATTTTCGGTTTTTTATCAAATGATAGGTCAACTCTGTTATTCCCAGAAATGCAGCAGCAATTAAACCAATGGTAATTCCCCAAATCATTTCAGCAATTATGAGTACAGCCAATGGCAAGAGGCCGGGAATAGCAGAACGTAAGTTCTTATTTATCATCCATCAAAAAGTGTAACCAATATAATTACATCATATTAAGAGTCTATTCAAAGTCATGGGTCTCGAACTAAATCCAAGGGAGATCTAAAAATCGAATCAACTCTCTGAATTATATAATCTATCAGTTTAAATTATTAAATTATTTAGTTTTAAGTATTTTATAGGTTGCTGAATCAGTTTGACTGATTATTCTAAGAATGTACATACCATTCGCATAAGGGGTTAAATCTATTTGTTCGGAGTTCCCTCCTTTCAAATAAATCGTTTCAATTTTCTGTCCAAGACTGTTGAATACTTCAACAGCAGAAGCATTTATATCGGTAATTCCTGAAATGTAAACCATTCCGTAAGTAGGATTTGGCCAAACCAAAGCTTTTTTTTCTTTTTGAAAGGACCCGGCTGAAGTAGTATAGCCTTTTTCAAAAATACTTACTATATCTTCGCTATCAAGTGCATCACTATATATACGCATATCATCTAAATCACCTTTAAAAAATCTGGTATGGGAATTATCGTATAACCGCCCCATATGTAAGGCAAAGTCCATTTGGGTATTAATAGATAAGTTGCTGTTATAATCGTTACAAGTGGAAGTCAGTAGATGACCGTCAGCATAAAATTTTATATCGTTAAATGTGCTACCGGTTTCACTGTTGATAACGACAGCGTAAAAATGCCACTCATTATCAGAGTTATTAAAACTTCGGGTAAGATATCCGGAAGAACCATCAAAACCAATACCACGGCATTGGGTGTTTAATCCAATTTCAAACCTGTTTCCGGCTCCAAATACATAACCACCATAACTTACCACAGTATTTTGCTGCTGCCCGGAGGGTTCTTTATCGGTTTTTGCCCAAAAGGTAATTGTACGTGACTGGTTGTTAAACGGCCCAACAGCAGTATTACAGGCAATATAATCGGTGGTTCCGTTAAATCGTATAGCGCTATTTTCATTACCGTATCGGTCGGTAGTGAAGGTAGCTCCATAAACAGTGCCATGATTGGCTGATGCTGTAACATCGTTGGCATTTCCGTTAAAAGGGTAGTGAGCAATTAGTCGCGAATACTCAACCTTTACCTCGTCAAAACGAGTATCCATTCCATTATGACCTCCTGTTAGCAGCACTCTTGATACAGGTTGATGAAGCGAAAAAAGGGTTTGCCCCTCAGATGCTTTCAACTCATTGTTTATATAAACCGAAAACTTTTGAGTATGATTATTTACAACCATTTTAATATGGAGCCATTCGCCAACAACGTAAACAGCTTGAGCTAATACCTTTTTTGAATTGTAATCATTTCCTTCAACAGCCCAAATTGTGTTATTATCTAAACTTACCCTTCCAGCCCATTGATTATTGGTGTTAAGCAAACTAAGAGATGCATTGAAGCCACTGTTGTAAGCCACTTTTACATAACATTCCACTGTGAAGATTCCATCGTATGTTACATCTTTGTAAAACTCTCCTGCCCATCCCGGTGCCCCATTTATTTGCAAAACTTTATTGCGATTGTTATCATTATCTGCAATAATCTTATGGTCGCCGGCACCACTGTGAAGTTGAATCCAGCCCGTTGATTCAATAGTGGTACCAACCTCAAATTGCTCGAAATTATCGTATAATAAAGTTGTTTGAGAATAAATTGACGACTGAATCAACAACAAACTGAATCCTAATAAAAAGACGTATAAATTTTTCATAGTATTTGGGTTTTTATTGGTTTAATTTGACTATTAATTTCGGGATAATTGGAAAAATATGCAATTTTTTTGGTGCTTATGAAAAAAGTCAAATCAGGAAAAGAAAATTTGAAAACTAACTCTATTGACGAAGCTAAATAGAGGGTGTCTCAAAAGTCAGAGACACCCTCTTTTTATTCGTACTCCTACCCGAGTAGTTTTTCAAATACTCAATTTTCAGAGCCTTAAAAAAACTTATGAGACAGCCTCATTTAATTAACATAATTAAGGCGATTTCCTTTGAATATTACTTCAGCAAACCATCAAGACATTTCAAAACGTTAGTTTCTATGCGGCTTTTCACGTTTGAAGGGTCGGCTTTCACAAATTTTTCGCCTATAATATTCTCATACAGTTCAATATAGCGGTCGGAAACGCTGTTAACAAGAGCTTCACTCATGTCGGGCACTTTTTGTCCATCTTTTCCCTGAAAACCATTTTCGATGAGCCACTGACGAACAAATTCTTTTGAAAGCTGCTTTTGCTGCTCACCCTTTTTTAAACGTTCTTGATAACCTTCGAGGTAAAAATACCGTGAAGAGTCGGGTGTATGAATTTCATCAATCAGATAAATCTGGCCATCTTTTTTTCCAAACTCATATTTGGTATCTACTAAAATCAAACCCATTTTGGCAGCCATCTCGGTACCCCGTGCAAAAACGGCGCGCGTATAGTTTTCGAGTTTGATGTAATCTTCTTCCGATACTAGTCCCTGTTTTATAATTTCCTCGCGCGAAATATCTTCGTCATGACCAACGGCCGCTTTGGTTGTTGGTGTTATAATAGGCTCATCGAATTTTTGGTTTTCAACCATACCATCGGACATGGGCACATCACAAAGCTGACGTTTCCCTGATTTATACTCGCGCCATGCATGTCCGGTAAGATAACCACGAATTACCATTTCAACCTTAAATGGTTCGCAGAATTTACCTACTGTTACCATTGGGTCGGGTGTGGCCACCTTCCAATTGGGAACTATATCGGCAGTAGCATCCAAAAAACGAGAAGCAATCTGGTTCAGCACCTGCCCTTTATAAGGAATTCCCTTGGGAAGCACCACATCAAAGGCTGATATCCTGTCGGTTACTACCATCACAAGATATTGGTCATCGATGTTGTAAACATCCCTAACCTTCCCAACATAAAGGTCTTTTTGCTTTGGAAAGCTGTAATTGGTTTTAACGATTGCGTTTTCCATATTATAAATTGATTATTAATTATTTACAAAAACAAAACTGAACCTGTTATCTCTTCTGACTTTAAGTAACTGTTTAAATTAAGTTTTCTCTTTTTATTAAAGACTATTAGAAGTTAAGACTCCAGACAGATAGACGTGTCCCGGTTTATTCGGGATTAGACTAAACAGAAAAAAGAGACAAACAAGATTATTAAGTTATTTTGCAGATTTTAAACATTTTACGTTTTATGTCTATTTCCGATGAACCGGAACACGTGTCTTAAATTCTTTTGTCTATTGTCTAAAAATAATTTTAAACAGATTCTAAATTATTTACATGCCACTAGCGTTATTCGAATCCTAAAACATTTCAAGCATTTGGTTATTAGCTCTTAGGTGTTAGTAACTTAAAACTCTAAACTTTCTACTTCTGTCTTTAGTCTTTTAACTGTTCACTTACAACTAATTATTAATACCTATGAGCTGATTACTTCTCTTTAGCATAAGCCTCCACAATATCCTGCACCAATCTGTGTCGGACAATATCTTTAACGTTAAAAATAATCTGCTCAATGCCTTTAATGCCCTTTAAAATACGCATGGCTTGCACCAAACCTGATGTTTGCGGGTTGGGCAAATCAATTTGAGTAATATCACCGGTCACCACAAATTTGGCATTATCGCCCATCCGGGTAAGGAACATCTTTAACTGATTGGTAGTGGTATTTTGTGCTTCATCCAAAATAACGAAAGCATGATTTAGGGTTCGCCCCCTCATAAATGCCAGCGGAGCAATCTGGATGGTACCATTTTCCATGTATTCTTTAAGTTTCACGGCAGGAATCATATCCATCAGGGCATCATACAAAGGTTGAAGATATGGGTCTATTTTTTCTTTCATATCGCCCGGTAAAAAACCCAACTTTTCACCTGCCTCAACTGCCGGCCTGCTTAAAATAATCCGTTTAACCGACCTGCGTTTTAAAGCTCTCACTGCTAAAGCTATGGCAGTATATGTTTTCCCCGAACCTGCCGGCCCTACTGCAAAAAGCATATCATTTTGGTCGTATGCCTTAACTAGTTTACGTTGATTTTCGGTACGGGCTTTAATGGGTTTCCCATTTACTCCAAACAAAATAACATCGTCTTCCCCATTCTCGCCATTGCTTACTGTACCTTTAAACAGCTCAAGTATAACACTCTCTTTTAATATATTATACTGGTTGTAATGCTCAATCAACAAATTGATTTTTTCCTCGAATTCGGCTATTTCGCCAGCCTCACCAACCGCTTTAAGCCAATTGCCACGAGCTACAACTTTTAACTTTGGAAAATGACCTTTAATAATATCAAGTTTTGCGTTTTTTACACCAAAAAACTCAACTAAATCAACCGACTCAAGATAAATCAATTTTTCTATCATACAAAAATAAAGGGTAATCACTAACTTTGAACTATACAAATTAACAACATTTTTCGCAGATGGGAAGTGTGGTTATAGAGATTTTTGCAAGTATTGTGTCCATAGACAAAGTGAAGGGAGATTCTGTAAAACAGAAAGGGAAACGGTAAAAAAGAAACCTATAGAAAAAAATACTGATAACTGATTACTGACAATTGTTAATTGAATGATAACATGGAATTAAAAAAAGATACCTTTCAACGTTTATTGGAAATAATGAACGAATTAAGAGAAAAATGTCCCTGGGACAGCGTTCAGACCAACGATACACTCCGTACCCTGACCATAGAAGAAACATACGAACTTGCCGATGCTATTATAAAGAACAACGATGAATTAATTGCCAAAGAGTTGGGCGACTTGTTATTGCACATTGTATTTTATGCCAAAATAGGCGAAGAAAAAGGTGCTTTCGATATTGGAACGGTGATGAACAACCTGATTGAAAAACTAATTTATCGTCACCCGCATATATTTGGGGATGTTAAGGTTAAAAATGCCACCGAGGTAGAACAAAACTGGGAACAATTAAAGCTTAAGGAAAAAAATGGCAATAAATCGGTCTTGTCAGGTGTTCCCAACTCACTGCCGGCCATGATAAAAGCCAACCGTATTCAGGATAAGGCGCGTGGAGTTGGTTTCGACTGGGAAGAACGCTCTCAGGTTTGGGATAAACTTCAGGAAGAATTTGCCGAGCTCAAAGCTGAAGTTGAAAAAGGCAATGAGGATGGCATAGAAGCCGAATTTGGCGATTTGTTTTTTTCGTTAGTTAATACCGCTCGCTTATACGGGGTAAACCCCGAAAATGCACTGGAACGTACCAACAGGAAATTTATTAAAAGATTTAATTACCTGGAAGATAAAACAATAAAACAAGGCCGCGGTTTAAAAGATATGACGCTCGCCGAAATGGATGAAATTTGGAACGAAGCGAAAAGAGCCGAAATTGACGGTCAGGAGCTTTAATCAGCAATAAGAATAAGCCTTCGAATGATTGGTGACTGATGAATTTTTGTTATTTTAGACTGATCTATTCATGAATCCATAGATTTATGAATAGATCAGGCTAACCCCGACTTAGGTGAAGTTAAACTTTCATTAAAAGTTTTTACTGAACCTTATTCGCTGCCGGGGGCAGGTATTATTTATGAATAATCCGGGTTAGATTAAAATACTGCATAGACCCGTAAATGAAAAGAGCCATCTCTGCTACTTTGGCACAAGGGAGCAGAGCTTGTCTCGATTTATCAGGTACGAATGGAAGGTTTCCCCGAAAAATCGGGGCAATCTGTTCCGCGGCGCGGAAGACAATCCGGTAAATTAGAAGCAAAATATATACCAATGGAAACTTCCAAAGCATCACATGGGGGAGCAGGTTTTGGTACTGCTCCGGTCTTTTTTACAGCAATATCTACCATTCTGGGAGCCATTCTTTTTTTACGTTTTGGATACGCTGTAGGAACCCTTGGATTCTGGGGGGCCATTTTGCTTATTATAGTTGGCCATTTAATCACATTTCCTACCGCCTTGGCAATATCTGAAATTGCAACAAACACCCGTGTAGAAGGTGGCGGAGAGTACTTTATAATATCGCGCTCATTTGGCCTTAAAATTGGTTCTACTATTGGAATAGCACTGTATTTATCGCAGGCAATAAGCATTGCTTTTTATATCATTGCCTTTACAGAAGCATTTGAGCCATTCTTTAATTGGTGGCAGGGTTATTTTGGTTTCGAACTTCCAAGGCAGGTTATCAGCATTCCGGCTCTCGGCATTTTAGCGCTGATAATTCTCAGAAAAGGAGCTGGTATGGGCGTAAAGACTCTTTACGTGGTAATTGGCATTCTATTTATTGCATTACTAATGTTCTTTTTAGGAAAACCTGTGGAAACAGAAGAAGCCTTGCGACAACCGGGTAATAACTTTGGTTTCTTTAATCGTGATAGTTTTTTTATAGTTTTTGCCATTTGTTTTCCTGCATTTACGGGAATGACAGCCGGCGTTGGTCTTAGTGGAGACCTTAAAAACCCGGGTAAATCCATACCGCTTGGCACCTTATCAGGCACCGCCATTGGTATGCTCGTATATTTAGCCATAGTATGGAAATTGTCTGTTTCAGCATCTCAAGCCGACCTGATTGAAGTTCAACTCATTATGGCCAATATTGCCATTGGTGGAGCCATAATTATACCGTTAGGTTTAGCAGCATCTACATTCTCATCGGCTTTGGGGTCAATTTTAGTTGCCCCACGCACATTACAAGCCCTTGCCTTTGATAAAACCCTGCCATTCCGAAAATTTAATTATTTAATGGCCAAAGGAAAAGGACAATCGCGGGAGCCATTTAATGCAACCATAATATCGTTTTTTATAGCACTTTTATTTGTCAGCCTTGGTGATGTTGATTTTGTGGCAGGAATAATTTCAATGTTTTTCCTTATTACTTATGGCTCTTTATGTCTGATTTCCTTTCTGAATCATTTTGGAGCGCCTCCATCTTACCGCCCCAGATTCAAATCAAGATGGTATTTTTCGTTAGGAGGATTCTTACTCTCAGTTTGGGTTATGTTTATGATAAATCCTGTATACACAATTCTGTCGTTTGTTATTATTATAATCATTTACTTAATAATTGAATACTATAATAAAGACCAAAAAGGACTTGTAAATATTTTTAAAGGTGCACTATTTCAACTTAACAGAAAGTTACAGGTTTATATGCAGAAAAAACAGTCCGATTTAGATGTCGAAGATTGGCGTCCGGCTGTTGTGTGCATCTCATCACATTCGTTTCAGAGAGAGAAACCATTGGATTTGATGAAGTGGATTAGTTATAAACATGGATTTGGTACATATTTTCATTATATCGAAGGTTATTATAGCAAACAATCTAATGCAGAAGCAAAAAAAATTAAAAAAGAGCTGATAAAACTGGAGAATGAAGAAGATAATGCTCTTTATATAGATACCATGATATCTCCCTCCTACACTTCTGCCATTGCACAAATTATACAGGCTCCATCAATTTCGGGAATGGAAAACAACATGGTATTATTTGAATACGATAAAAATGAAACTTCAGAGATTGATAGAATCGTTGACAACATAAAGCTAACCAAAGCTGGCAATTTTGATGTTTGTATTTTTGCAGGTTCAAATGTTGCCATCCGACCTAAAAATGGCATTCACATATGGATAAGGGCTACCGACCTTATTAATGCCAACCTAATGATTTTGCTTGGTTACATCATATTAGCGCATCCAGACTGGTACAAAAGCCACATTAAAATTTTCAGTATCTGTTCGCCAGGTAAAACTGATGAAACAAAAGAAGAACTTCAGGGACGCATAGACACAGGCAGGCTTCCTATAACCCTGACAAATATTGAAATAATTGCTTCTGATAGCCAATTACCATTTAATGAAATTATTTCAAAACACTCTAAGCAGGCTGGCTTAACAATTATTGGTTTCAGGGATGAATCCATAAAACATGAAGGAACTGATTTCTTTAACAGTTTTGCCCAAATTGGTGATATCCTTTTCGTAAATGCTGCTCAGTTTAAAGAAATAAAATAATGGCTAACATGTTTAATTATAAACAGGCCTGCCTAAAATCTTTTTACCAGTAACATTGTTATATAGCTTTGGGTTCTTTTATAGTTTAATTCATTTACAACATATTTATGAGAAGATTAGTTATTTTAGGATTAATAGGTTTTTTCTCTATAACCTGTTTATTGGCAAAAGAAGCCAGATTGATGCGTTTTCCAACCATCAGTCATAGCCAGATTGTTTTTACCTATGCCGGTGATTTATACGCCGTACCTCACACCGGGGGTTTGGCCAGAAAAATAACCGACCATAAAGGAATAGAAGTTTTCCCCCGCTTTTCTCCCGATGGAAACCAAATTGCCTTTACAGGTCAATACGATGGCAATACTGAGGTTTTTCTAATTCCATCAACCGGGGGAATGCCCAAACGCCTAACATTCACTGCAACCTTAAACCGCGACGACCTTGGCGACCGCATGGGCCCAAATAATATTGTTTTGAATTGGACACCCGGTGGCGAAATAGTTTACCGGTCGCGCCGTCAGGCCTTTAACGACTTTAAAGGTCAACTGTTTAAGGTCTCGGCCAATGGCGGACTTTCACAGCAGATTGAAGTCCCCGAGGGCGGATTTCTTTCTTTTTCGGCCGATGGAAAGAAAATGGCCTGTAACCGTGTTTTCAGAGAATTCAGAACATGGAAATATTACCAGGGCGGCATGGCCGATGATATCTGGATTCATGATTTCGAAACCCGCGAAACTAAACGGATTACCAACTCCCCTGCCCAGGACATCATACCCATGTGGATTGGCGATGAAATTTTCTTTATTTCCGACCGCGACCGCACCATGAATCTGTTTGTTTACAACATCAAATCAGGAGAAACTCAAAAAGTGACCCATTTTACCGACTACGATATAAAATTCCCATCGCATTCGGATAAATATATTGTATTTGAGAAAGGTGGATACATTTATAAAATGGAAGCCGCTACCAGAAAAGTTGAAAAAGTTGAGGTTCAGATTCAAAATGATTTCAACTATGCCCGCAATGAAATGGTTGATGCATCAGATCGCATTTTTAGCGCCGACCTTTCTCCAAACGGCGAGCGCATACTGCTATCGGCACGCGGTGAATTATTCTCGGTACCAGCCGAAAAAGGTATTACCTACAATTTCACCAGAACATCGGGTGTACATGAACGCAATGGCTTATGGTCGCCCAACGGAAAAAATATTGCATGGCTATCAGATAAAGGTGGCGAATACGAAATCTGGATTGGCGATGCCAACGGAATGGGGCAACCCCGACAACTCACCAATGGTGGAAATACCTACAAATTCAACATTTCGTGGAGCCCCGATAGCAGAATGATTGCCTGGAACGACCAGCACTATTCGTTGTACATTACTGATGTGGAAAATGGAAGAACCCGTAAAATGGCCACCAGTGCTTATACCCGTTTGGGCGATTTTAACTGGAGCCCCGACAGTAAATGGTTAACCTATTCGGATGCAGGAGAAAACCGAATGAGCATTATAAAAGTAATGGATGCCCAAACCGGAAAAACATTTGACATTACCGACCAATGGCACGATTCAAGAGGGCCTGCTTTCTCGGCCGATGGAAAGTACCTTTTGTTTGTATCCGACCGTACTTTTAATCCCATCTATAGTAATACCGAATGGAACCATGCATACATCAATATGTCCAAAATATACATGGTTCTTTTAGCCAAAGATACACCCTCTCCTTTTGCACCAAAAAATGCTGAAGTTAAGCCAATTGAAGCTCCAAAAGAAGAAAAAACCGATAAAAAAGGAAAAGCTTCCGAAACCGCCAAAGCAAAATCCGAAGAAACAACAAAGCCTGTTGTAATTGATTTTGATGGAATTGGAAATAGAATTGTTGAGTTGCCCATTGAGGCCGGGCGTTATTTTAATGTAAATAGCGTGGCAGGTAAAGTTTATTATAATAAAATGGTACAGGGCAATCGCGATGGAAATGGACTAATGGTTTACGATTTGGAAAAGGAAAAAGAAGAAAACCTTGGTAATTATAGCTACACCCTCTCGGCCAATAATAAAAAGATGCTTGTAGGTCGTCAAAAAAACTGGGTGGTTATAGATTTACCTTCATCGGCTGTTAAAATAGATAAACCCATCGATTTGTCGGGGCTGAAAGTTTGGGTTAATTACAGAGAGGAGTGGCAGCAGATATTTGATGAAGTCTGGCGCCAAATGCGCGATTTCTTTTATGTTGACAATATGCATGGTGTCGACTGGCAAGCCATTTACAACAAATACAATCCACTCATTAGTCACGTTAACCACCGCACCGATCTCACCTATATCATCGGTGAAATGATTGGTGAACTCAATGCTGGTCATGCTTATGTTAATACCGGCGACCAACCAAAGCCCGAGCGCATAACAACCGGTTTGCTGGGTGCCCGTTTGTCGAATCACTCGTCAGGTTTTGCCCGCATCGATAAAATTCTGGAAGGTGCTTCCTGGAGCCAGGAACTTCAATCGCCACTACGTGCTCCGGGTGTTAATGTGCGCGAAGGGGAGTTTATTGTAGCAGTAAATCAGATACCTGTTAACATTACTGTTAACATTTTTGAACTTTTAATGGGAATGGCCGGTAAAACCGTTGAACTTTCGGTTAACAGCCAGCCCTCGCTGCAAGGCGCCCGAAAAGTGTTGGTAACACCCATTGCCGATGAAAGTTCGCTTTACTATTATCATTGGGTGAGCAATAACATACGCAAAGTTGAGCAAGCCACAAATGGACAAGTTGGCTATATCCATATTCCTGATATGGGCGTAACCGGCTTAAACGAATTTGTTAAATATTTTTACCCTCAGCTGCATAAAAAAGCATTGATTATTGACGACCGCGGCAATGGTGGCGGTAATGTATCGCCCATGATTCTGGAACGATTGAATCGCGTTCCATATCGTGTAAACATGCGTCGTAATTCACCTGTGGTATCAACAGTGCCGGCACAAACGCTGGTTGGACCTATGGTAACATTAATTGATAAATATTCGGCATCTGATGGCGATTTATTTCCCTACGGATTCAGACAATTAGGTTTGGGTACCATTATTGGAACCCGCTCGTGGGGTGGTATTGTGGGAATTACCGGTTCCCTGCCTTTTATTGATGGCACCGATTTGCGAATTCCTCAATTCACATCGCTTTCGATGGATGGAAAATGGATTATTGAAGGTGAAGGTGTTGCACCTGATATTGAAATAGAAAACGACCCCTATAAAGAATTTATGGGTGAAGATGCCCAATTAAACAAAGCCATTGAAGTAATACTGGAAAAACTAAAAGACAGGAATGAACTTCCTACTAT
>CALEUX010000157.1 GCA_937920475.1 uncultured Marinilabiliaceae bacterium | reverse complement strand
CTGTGGGATTTAGGACGAGCGTTTGTATACCTGTAACCTGAAATGGTTGCGCGAGTGCGAGGAGCCGTATGAGCTGAGAGGTTCACGTACGGTTCTGTGAGAGGTTTAGGGGTGAAATTCCCCTTTACCTACTCGACTTTTATCTTTCGAATTGATAATCTGTCTGATGTGCATTGGAACAGACACACTCTTTGCCAAGTTTTGGCTTGCGTGGTGGCTGGTGCGACTTGGCAATGTGTGTGGCTGTTGGGTTGGCTCATTTTCTAGTCATTATTATATCAACTTCTCCGGGTTTCATTGTTTTGTCGCCGAATAGTTTTGTTTGTGTCTTGGTATCTTTGGTCAAAGGTTTTTCTACAATATTTACTGAATGATTTGGGAAATGCTTTTTTAGGATTTCAAGTGTCGAGTTGAATGTAAAATCCCTTTTGTCTGTCCGAACGTAAACAGTGCTTTTTCTTTTCATCATTTTGGCACAAAGTCCAAAAACATTGTCGAGTAAGTCATAATATTCTTGCTTATTTACAAATCGTCCTTTGTATTTGTCCTTTAGTGATTGCGGATTTTCAGAACCCCCTAAAAGCCAAAGTCTCAACCATTGGTCTGCGTGATAGTCTGTTATTGAACAATAGGGTGGTGAAGTAAACAGTAAAGAAAATTTAATATCATTTTTTACTGCTCTATCTGCAATTTTGATTAGTTCATTTGAACTATCACCAAAAACAACTGCACTTTCTGTTACTTTTGGTTTCCCTTTTTCATAACGCCACTCGATTTTTTTGAGAATGAAATCACAGGGATTTATTTCAGGGGGAGAAAACATTTTATTTTTTTTCCACCATTGAACCGAGTAATTCATTCCCATTGATTTAGTCATTCTCATTTGATTGGAAAGTCCTTCACCAAGTTTACCGTGTAGATAAATAAGTAAAATTGACATAAGGGTCGCATCAACATTATTGCTTTTCCAATCTAAATGAGTTCGGGCAGCTAAAAGAAATTTAAGGACTTCGTCACAGTAGCAAATGCGATAAAATTCGGGCATTCGCTGAATAGTACGATTGTAATAATTTCTCTTGCCGTAAATTTCAAGTAGTCGGTCGACAACTTTTCCCTTATCAGCTGGTTGAAGTTTTACTTTTCCATACAACCAACCTACAGGATTAATTTCTATCCCCAAACTATTTCTTCCTAAAACACCACCAGCATAAATACTACTGCACCTACCTGCAAAAGGGTCAATTATATAATCTCCTTCTTTTGAGTATTTTTCAACTACGTCAAATGCAAAATCCAAAGGAAACATAGCATAGTATGGCCCAAACCTTGCCCAACGTGCTTCGGCAGTTTCAAAACCTTTTAATATTTTTTCCTTTACTATCATTCTTTCGATTTCTCTCTTATTTCTCTTGCTATGTCTTCAAATATTCGTTTGCCTAGGTTCAATGGAATTGCTGCTTCAGCGTGTGCAGAAACCAAAGGTGAAACAGAATTCGGGTATCTGCTAGAAACTAATTGGTCAAGTAAATTCATTACATCAGCCAACCTTGTAAATTGGTCAGGATTTGCAGTTTTTAAGTTTCGTTGATACTCATTGAAACAAGCAACCACGGGGACAATCTTTTGCCCTGATGCTGCTTTATAGAAAAGCTTCCTGCCAAAATATGTGTCTTGTCCATATGGTTTTGAGCTTTCAGAAAATATGATATTTCGTTTTATATAGCCGTCATTTAAGAGTAGGGCTGACTGTTTTGGAAATTTGTCTGTTACCCCGTCTTTGGTTGTGTCAATTTCAATGAAGTGATTGAAAAACGTTCCCGATTTTTCAATTCCAATTATTAAAAGGTCTTGACCGTTAATTTTCTTTTGAAGGTCATTAAGTCGGGTTAATTCGTGGCTAATAACTTTTGTCAACCAAGATGATGTGCTGAAAACAGCCAAAGGGCCATCCATAATAAAAGCTACTCTACGAAGGGTAGCCAACCAATCCTTACGTTCAAATGCTCTCAATATATGAATAAGCCATAGTTTTTCAAGAGTAGACATAATTTGTCCGAACATTTCTCCATTACTACCGCCTGGATTCATTAGCTCGTGCAAACGCAAGGCATCAGTAGAAAAAAGTGGTTCACCTGATTTTTTGCAAGTGTATTCACCAAAACCATACTCTAAGAACTCGTCTTCAAACCCTTCAATTGGATTTTTAGGTAAATGTCTCTCTTGATAACGTTCTTGCTTAATTCTAAAAAGATGTTCATAAGTGTCTAGCAAAGTTTCTCCATCTGAAAAAATAATATTGCTGCGAAGTTCTTCAAACAAGGCCCTCCTTAGTGAAGCCTTTGCATTTCTTTCTGTATCAAGAATTACATTACAACCGGGAAATACGCTTTCGATTGTTGATGCTTTCTCTGTTTCACGAAATTTCTTTGGCTCAATAAACTCTTTCTTTTCTAATTCTCCAATTAATTTTAGGTCAATTAAAACCGAAGCAATTGTAATGTAACCAAACTCAGCACCAGGAAAGCCATTTTCCGCTTTTGCAGCTAAATTGCTTCCATCAATTGCAAGAACTAAATCAGGTTGTAAAGTGCTTTCAGTCAAATCGGATTTGTTGACTATCGAACCTTCAAAGTCTGCTGTTTCTTCTTCTTGTTGCCTTATTTTAAGTCGGTTTTGAAGTGCTTTAACTTTTTCACTATCAAGTAACCGTCTTAATGGCTCGTAACTGGCAAATTCCCCTTCAAATCCCATAATTATAGTGCTTTATACTTCAAATTTGTCCACCTGAACAGGGATGACAAATAGGTTACTTAATGTTTTTACTCTTAAAAAACCTTTATCTTGGGCACGCCTAATTGAGGGTTCAAAGTCAGCAAAATCATAATACTTGCATAGTTCCTTTGTTTCATCAGTATTGTTAAGGTGGCTGATAAACCAATTGGCCGTGTTCTTAAGAATGTTCTTTTGAATACTACTCACTTCTTGCGTAGCATATACCATACCGATACGATATTTAGAACCTTCTTTTGCAGTCCGAACCCAAATGTCAGATAAATCTAAATCATTACCTGCGGGCAATATGTTATGCGCTTCTTCAACATAGACCAAAATTTCAGGGATGTTGGTTTCGCCTTGAACAAATTTTCTTTGATTTTCTTTGAAAATCTTAGTCATTATTCTTGTCGCAGAAGATTTATTAAGTTCGGGTTCTCCACTCGATTGGTCAATTATTACCAATTTACCTTGAACAAGGTGGTTGTAAATATCTTCAGCGTAATCACTTGTTGTGTCGGCACTATGTTGTTCTGCCGCTTTGCCGATTTTTCTTGTTCCGTTAGGATATTGAAAAATGCCAATGATTTTTTTCAAATCTTCATCAGCCCATCTGTCGCCTGAACCATTAGGACGACTTACATAAGCATTTTCAAATGTGGTGTAATTGCTGCTGCTGTCTCGAATGAATTTATCTAATGCTTCAAAAGCATTAGCAAGTTGTCCCCAAGCAGAATTTGGATTTGAGAATACTTGTGCTGCTGAAACATACTCAGGGGTTGGTGGATTATTATTTCTTCCCGTTTGAAGGGCAGTAATCAAGTCTTGATTAAATAGACCCCTTGTGCTTGCCCTTAAACTTGGTGGAACTTGAAAACCTGCTCTGGCTAATACTGAACGATAGGCTAATAATCGTCTGTTATAACGTGTAGTTGCACTTCGGTCATTTGGGTCAGGTTCATCAAAGCTTACTTGGCAAAATTGTTTGATGTAATTAGTGCTATCTTCTGATAAGATGCTATCAATTATACTTTTTCCAATCTGTGTATTACTTGTTTCAAAGAAGTTTAGAAGCATTAAGGTTCTTTCAGGGTCATTTGGATGTCTTGTAATTCCGTAGGTGACAACTTCGTTTGCCTTTACTCCATTTGGCAAAAGTTGCCAAACATTTTTTAGAGCGGAATTATTGTCCTGAACATTTTCATTTGCATACTCACCATTTGGGTCAAAAATAATTTGCCCTATACGTAGAGGTCTATCATTGGGATTTTCATTTGTTCTTAATTCAAATACTGATTTGGCGATGATTTTAGTGGTGTTAGATTTACCCGTTCTGGTCATACCGAACAATGCAGATTTTTGAGATAGCAAGTCCGCAGGATATATATAAACTGGGACATCATCTACTTGCTGATACTTACGATTTGTCGAAGCATATCGAACAAATCCAAGTTTCACTCTCTCTGTGTTTCCGTATTTCTCTGTGTGAGCCTGAATACTTGATGGGTCTGCGTAATTTACGATTTGTTCAAGTGCTTTTCCGTTTGGCTTATAAACTTTCAAGCCCCTGTTAGGGTAGTAATTAGAGATGTCGCTACCAAATTTTAGATTTAGTGGGGCTTCACCATTATGTCCATTTTCTTCGAGAAAGAATGTTCCAATAATTCGACATTGAACACCGGCAAAACCAAGGATGTTTTTAGTTCGTAAGTCCATTGAACCTGCATCATCCCAATGTTTTTCAGTTTCTCCGCTTATTCTTTGAGCCGTTTCAACTCTTATTCTTTCTGCTTCTTTGTCTTGTGGCAAAGCTGCTGCATCCATTACCCGCAAAAGAACAAATGAAGCATCTTCCTTTTTAAAGTCAATGTCCGTTTTACTTGGGTCAACTCGTGTCGCAATTAGAAAACTTAAACTTGGTATTCCACCAACTTTCTCTCTGTAGAAGTCGTGAATGATTACTCTCGCTGTTTCATAATTAATAGAGTAGATGTCACCAACATATTGGTCTACCTGAATTAGTTTTTGAAACCATTGTTGGCTTTCAACCTGTTTGTCGTTTTCTCGTCTTGAGTTAAGTCCTTGTTCTATGCTCATATTATAAATTTCTTAATTTTCAAATTTAATAATTTCTGTCGGTGCGTTGGCAAAAAATGGCTCTTTTGGTTTTGCGAAGGGTCGGCTTTTGAGTCGGGCAAAACCAAATGTGCCATTTGTGCGGTGGCAATTTTGCTGTCGTTGTCGGGTCGTTAATTTATTCACTGTCGTTGTCTTTTAGGCTTGCACCCAACGGATTGCAATATGGCCAGTGGCGGTTTGCGGGCGACATCCCTGTCAACCGTTACAAACCTTTTTGCGGGGTAGAACTTTTCAAGCTACCAGTGAACCCGCCATTGGTTATATTGCCTGTTAAGCATAGTATTTCTT
>CALEUX010000156.1 GCA_937920475.1 uncultured Marinilabiliaceae bacterium | reverse complement strand
ATTCCTCATGAATTAGAGCATTTAATCATTTCCAAAATTTTTTACCGGACACCAATGATTCAGATTACACTTTTCTAATTTATAAACTTATCTGTTTTTCTTTGTAAAAGTTTAAAATTGTTTCCTTTTAGCTATATTTTGTGCTTTTTTGTTAATGAAGATATGGGAAATAAATTATTTTTGTAGAAAACGGGAATATATAAAAGCTGACATAAAAAGGTATGCTCTATAGTTTGATGAGCATCGAGATATAAAATCAAACATTAATACCCAAACTGAAAATCTTAATAACTGTTGTTTATGAAACCAGGTGAAAAAATTAAAGCCCTAAGGGAAGAAAAAAAACTTTTATTAACCGATGTTGCACAGCGTGTACAACTCGAAACTGCACAGCTGGAAAGTATTGAAAACGGAAGTGTAGCTCCTTCTTTGGGTGTTCTTATAAAATTGGCACGTGTGCTAGGCGTTCGGTTAGGGACCTTTTTAGACGACCAGGTTAAGTCAGGGGCTTGTATTACCCGAAAGGGCGATGCAGAGAAAACAATCAGTATGTCAGGACCTGAGGCTTCAAAAAAGGAGAATCTTTCCTTTTTCAGTCTGGCACGTCAAAAGGCTGATCGACACATGGAACCTTTTCTGGTTGAAATACAACCTGGAGTTCCGGTATCACCTCAGGCTTCTACGCACGAAGGAGAAGAATTCATTTATGTATTAAAAGGAAGCATCGCCATTCATTATGGGAAGGATGAGTACATCCTGAATGAAGGTGACAGCATTTATCTTGATTCAGTGGTTAAACACCAGATACAGTCAGCAAATAATGAAAAAGCCCTATTGGTAGCCGTTGTTTATCTTCCAGTTTAAAATTTTATCGAAATGCAATTTTTAAATCATACATTGGGGTCGATGCTCGAGAAATGGGCCAACGAAACCCCTGAAACAGATTTTATGGTTTACCCCGATAGAGGACTCAGATTTTCATACGCTGAGTTTAATCAAAGGGTTAATGATATGGCTAAAGGGTTTATTGGCATTGGCGTTAAACCCGGCGACAAAGTTGGAATATGGGCTAATAATGTGCCCGATTGGTTAACCATAATGTTTGCAACTGCAAAAATTGGAGCGGTTTTGGTTACCGTAAATACCAATTATAAACTTGCAGAGCTTGAGTATCTTATTCGAAATGCCGATTTGCAAACCATTTGTATTATTGATGGCTATCGTGATAGCGATTATGTTGGGATGATGTTTGAATTGGTGCCTGAACTTAAAAACAGTGAACGTGGTCATTTGCAATCAGAGAAATTCCCCTTGCTGAAAAATGTTGTATTTATTGGCCCTCAAAAACACCGGGGGATGTTTAATACGCCTGAATTAATGCTGATTGGCAAACACATGGATGATGCCGAATTAACCAGTATTTCTGAGAAAATTGATTGTCACGATGTGGTTAACATGCAATATACCTCAGGTACCACCGGCTTTCCTAAAGGTGTGATGTTAACGCATTATAATATTTTAAACAACGGTTATTTTGTTGGCGAAAACATGCATTACACCAATAAAGACCGTTTGTTGGTTTGTGTGCCGCTGTTTCATTGTTTTGGTTGTGTTTTAGCTCTGTGTGCCATTGTTACACATGGAGCCACCATGGTGTTTACCGAGGATTTTGACCCACTCAGAGTGTTGGCCGGTATTCAGAAAGAGAAATGTACTGCAGTTTATGGCGTTCCAACCATGTTTATTGCCGAACTGAATCATCCTATGTTTGATATGTTTGATTTAACTTCGTTGCGCACCGGTATTATGGCAGGAGCTTTATGTCCGGTTGAAACAATGAAGGAAGTGATGGACCGCATGCACTGTAAAGACATCATTATTGTTTATGGTCTTACTGAATCGTCGCCGGGAATGACTACCACCCGTGTGTTCGATTCTCCCGAAATTAGAGCTACAACAGTAGGCACCAATCTCCCGGGTGTAGAAGTTAAGGTTGTTAATCCTGAAACAGGCGAAGAATGTAACCCGGGAGAACAGGGGGAGATTTGTTGCAGAGGTTATAATGTGATGAAGGGTTATTATAAGAACCCAGAAGCTACAGCTAAAGCCATTGATAAGGACGGCTGGTTGCATTCGGGCGATTTGGCAGTTAAAACTGAGGATGGATTTTATAAAATAACCGGCCGGATTAAAGATATGATAATTCGGGGCGGTGAGAATATTTATCCGCGTGAAATTGAGAATTTCCTGTTTCAGATGCCTCAAGTGGAATTGGTGGAGGTGGTTGGCATTCCCGATGAAAAATACGGCGAAATTGTTGGCGCCTTTATTAAAACCAAAGCCGGTGCTGTTATAACACAGGAAGAAGTTCAGGATTTTTGCAGAGGTAAAATAGCCCGTTATAAAATACCAAAGCACGTATTTTTTGTGGATGATTTTCCTAAAACTGCCAGTGGTAAAATTCAAAAGTATAAGTTGCGCGAAATGGCGTACGAAATGGTGTCAAATACCTAGTTGGCAGTCAATTGTATAAGTACAAAAGTTGTTAGCTCTAAGTTTTTATTGCTTAAGAGCTAACAACTTTCTGTAAATAAATACAGGCATTGCGGTTTTTAACACAAGGGCAGAAAATCCGTGTAAACGGGTGATGTCTATAAATGTTTTCTCTCTGCTTTTGATATCTCATCGAGCAGATATTCCAGCCCATTCAGCTTAATCTCATATAATGTTGCGAGCATCATTCCAAGTTTTCCTGAAGGAAATCCCTGCTGCGACATCCATACAAGGTAGTATTCCGGAATATTACGTAAAACATATCCCTTGTATTTCCCATAGGGCATTTTTGTAGTTAACAATCCTTTAAGAATTGATGGGTCAGGCATTCGATTATTAATTTTATCCATCTAATAAAAAGGGTTTGCTGTTACAGAAAACGCTTGATGTTGTTTAGAAATTGAAATTATCAGGGTCGGCTCCAATTCTTTCGTTTCTATCGAGGGCATCTATGGCCACCATGTCATCATTTGAAATGGAAAAATCAAATATCCGGCTGTTTTCAATAATCCGATTCTGATTAACACTTTTGGGAATGGTAATGATACCCTTTTGAAGATTCCACCGAAGCACAATTTGTGCACCCGTTTTATTGTACTTAGCTGCCAGATTTTGGAGAACCGGTATTGACATAATTTTACCTTGCATTAAAGGACTCCAGGCTTCCACTTTAATATTATTGGTTTGGCAAATCTCCAGAAGCTTCGGTTGCACAAGATAAGGATGAAACTCAATCTGATTAACCATTGGAACAATGCGTGCACTGCTTAAGATATCTTCGATATGATGGGGAAGAAAATTACTGACGCCGATGGCTCTTACTCTGCCTTCCTCGTAAAGGGTTTCAAGAGCTTTGTAGGTTTCATTGTATTTTCCTTTAACAGGCCAGTGAACCAGATACAAGTCGAGATAATCCATGTCTAACCTTTTCATTGTGGCATTAAACGCCTTAATGGTATTATCGTAACCCTGATCGGAATTCCAAACCTTACTGGTTATAAAAACTTCGTTTCGGTTGATGGGATAGTTTCTAACGGCAAGTCCAACACCACGTTCATTCTGGTATATGGACGCAGTGTCGATATGCCTGTAACCGGCATCAAGTGCGTATTGAATGGCATCCATAACTTCAGACCCCTCGCGCGATTGAAAAACGCCAAGTCCGAAGTACGGCATCTTAACTCCATTCGATAAATCAATTGTTCCTTTAATATCTGTAATAGTCATATTAAAAATATGGTTAAAATTAAGTCCCGGCTTTCACCGGGACTTAATTTACAGTAAATAATTAAATACGATAATACACGTTGTTATTAGCTATATGGCCCTTTTGAGATTGTTATTTTTTACCCAATAACCTGTCTAAAGAATATTTACCTGAACCCAGGAGGAATGTACCCAAGAAGCAAAACAACACTGCCATTTCTTTTGAGCCTCCACCGGCAGCAGAAGCAGCAAAAATCGGATCATTCAGATGAATAACGAAAGCTGCAACCGCCATTGTGGCAATAACCGGAATAGAGAAAAACCGGGTTCTTAATCCAATTATAACAAGAAAAGCAGCTAAAAATTCTGCCAATACGGCAAGTATAAGGGAAAATAAAGGTGGTAAACCTAATACAGCCGGAAAGGCAACATCACTGCCGGCAAATAACATTTTTAATTTGTCCAAGCCATGACCAAAAGCCATAAAAAAGCCAAATCCAACTCGTAAAACCAAGCTGGCAAGGTCGTAATAGTTTTTTGATACAGTCGCCATAATTATAAATTTATAAGTTGTGTTTACTGTTTAGATAATGAACAATAAACACAACTTCAGACTGTTTGTTCAGTTAATCTACTACTTCTCAGGCCAGATGTATGCTTCTTCCTCTTCGTCCCAATAGGGTCCCCATTGTATTTCGGTTAATAAACCACCTTCGAACCATAGGTTCAAACTGGCATCAATAATGGTGGCCACTTGCTGGTCAGGAATCTCTTCATCTGAAATCTCTTCAATTGAAACATCACCCAAATCCATGATTTCCAATTGCTGAATAACTTCTTCGGTACTCAGGCCAATTAAATTAACGCCTTCGAAAAGGTAATCGGGAGAAGAAACAGCCAAAGAGGTTAACCTATAATCGTCGGCCTCGTCGAATGTGGCCGAAAGTTCATATTCATCAAAGTGCCAGGCTACCGATTCACCTTCTTCTTCATCCTCAAAGGTTTCAATTTCATCAGGTTCGCCCAGAATGGATTTAACTTCATCGCGGCTCATGCCAAATGACACCCCCAGAATACCTTGACCTAAAACTACATTCTTATCAGGATTTTCCATTTCTTAAAATTATTTTAGTTGGTTTATTCGTCTATATTTATTCTTCGATTTTGCTTTTTTTGCGATATTTTAAGCTTTTCCGACATCCGCTTTATTCTGGATGTTTTGGTTGGTTTTGTTGCTAAACGTGGTCGTTCAACTTTTAATGCTTCTGATAATAAGTTTATAAACCTCTCAATAACAGCGTGTTTATTTCTGTATTGAGTTCGTTCAGTTTGTGCGGTTAAGATAAACTCACCTTCAGAATTTATTTTAGAAGCTAGCTTTTTGTAAATGAGTTTTTTTTCATCTTCCGACAACAACAATGAACCGGTAACAGAAAATCTAAGTTCAACACGTGTATTAACTTTATTAACATTTTGACCGCCTGCTCCACCGCTTCGGGATGCGGAAAACTGAACTTCCTTTAATATGTCCTTAAAGCGTTCGGGAGAAGTCATGGATTGGCAATATGCTAAATTTGTTGATTAATAGAGAACCACTTCTTTTTGCTTAAGGTTCATTATTGGTTAAAGATAGGAACCGTTTTTGAAATAAACCTAGTAACTGTTTAAATTTTATATTGAAATTATTATTAAGATTATTAGATTTAAGATTATTAGACGGATAGATAAGTCTGGTAAGATGCTAAGACCTAGTCCCGAGAATCGGGACTAGGCGTTGCTGCACTTCTAAAAATCTTAAATCTAAATTTAAACAGTAATAATTACATCACTTTTTATTTTACAATCATTGGTGTCCGGTAAAAAATTTTGGAAATGATTAAATGCCCTAATTCATGAGGAATCCAGAAGGTTTTATTTTCTTGCGGCTTACTTTCCGCCTCAGAGAAACGATAGTTCTTTGATACCATAAGAGATTATAATGATATCAAAAATTTCCGTTAAGAAAATAAAATTAATTGACGATAAA
>CALEUX010000155.1 GCA_937920475.1 uncultured Marinilabiliaceae bacterium | reverse complement strand
TCCATTTTTTTGTACAAATAGTTATTTTTTCTCTTTTTTTAATTCTCTTTGCAAAGCATTTAAAGGCAAAAACAACATCAAAATGTACGGTATATTTATCATTTTTTTATTCTACTATTTAGGCATATTAATTAGTTCTCTAACCGGAGAATTTATTCCCGGCAGTGTAATTGGCATGGTGTTACTCTTTTTAGCTCTGGCAAGCGGTTTAGTTAAAGCCAATCAGGTTAAAACAGTTGCCGAATTTATAACTAAGAATATGGCTTTGTATTTTGTGCCGGTTGGCGTGGGGATGATGGTTTCGCTACACTTTTTGAGTCAAAGCTGGCCTCTATTTGTATTAGCTTCATTGGTAAGCATGATACTTGTGATGATTTCAACCGGAGGTGTGTTCCAGATTTTAGAGCGATGGAAGAAGTAAACAATCTATTCACAAATCAGCCATTTACCTTGGCTTTTGTTTTGGGCATTTATTTGTTAGCTTGCTGGGTTTATAAAAAGACCCGATTGGTATTGCTACATCCTGTTTTAACAACTATTGCAGTAATCATTGTTATTTTAAAACTGCTGAACGTTGAATATAGTTCGTTTCAGCAGGGTAGTTATTTAATTGATTTTATGCTGGGTCCATCGGTTGTGGCTCTGGGCTATGGTTTGTACGAGCAAATGGAGCTGATACGACGCAATTTTGTTTCAATCATAACATCGGTTTTTGTTGGAAGTTTTATCGGTATTGTTTCTGTTGGATTTATTGCAGTTTGGATGGGCGCCGATGAGGTGGTGGTGGCAACCCTTGAGCCCAAATCGGTAACAACTCCTATTGCTGTTCAAATTGCAGGGCGATTTGGCGGCATTCAGCCAATTACAGCAGTGGTGGTAATTGCAACCGGAATTTTAGGTGGCATAGCCGGACCTTTTGTTTTAAATATAACAGGCATTCATAATAAAATAGCGCGTGGCTTAGCCTTTGGCGCCAGTGCACATGGCATAGGAACAGCCAGAGCCATTGAAATTGGTGCGGTTGAGGGTGCCATCAGCGGGCTTACCATTGGATTAATGGGAGTTACAACAGCACTGTTGATTCCGCTTGTTAGGTGGTTGTATCTTTAAAAAAAATATGTGGATTTTGCTTTTTGTCTTTTATTTTGGATTGCCTTTGCTGGTTCTGCATCTTTGTTATAAATTCAGGATTGCCAATAAGTTGGGTGCGGTTGTGGTCTCTTACATAATTGGTTTAATTATTGGAAATTCCGGCCTTTTACCTCCCGAAAGTGCTTCTGTTCAATCATTACTGTCGGGGATTACCATTCCTCTGGCTATTCCGTTGATGTTATTCTCCACAAAACTGAAAGAGGTTTTCCAACTGGCTGGTAAAGTTGTTGTTTCATTGGTAATTGGAATTGTTAGTGTTACCCTGGTTATTGCATCGGGTTATTTTGTTTTTCGCCATTTTATTCCTGAAACCTGGAAGGTGAGTGGATTGCTGGTGGGTGTTTATACCGGGGGTACACCCAATTTGGCTTCTCTAAAACTAATTCTTGATGTAGATGAAACGCTTTATTTATTAACTCATTCGGCCGATTTGGTTGTTGGCATTTTTTATCTTTTTTTCCTGATTTCAGTGGGACAACGTTTTTTCTCCATGTTTTTGCCACCTTCCAAACTTCAGTGGTCATCCAATGAGGATGCTAATTTGCCAGACAATGAAGAACCTTATTTGGGAATTTTGCGTCGTCAATTAATAATTCCAATGGCCAAATCGCTATTATTGGCTGTTTTGGTTGCTGGTATTTCGGTTCTTGTATCGTTATTGGTGCCCGATAGTGCTCAAATGGCCGTTATTATGTTGTTGATAACCACATTCGCTTTGGTCTTGTCTTTTATTCCTGCTGTAAACAGTATTCCCAAATCGTTTGACCTTGGAATGTATTTTGTTTTGGTTTTTAGTATAGTAGTGGCGTCAATGGTGAATGTGGTAACGTTAATATCCGGAGCATTAGAAGTGGTTTATTATGTAGCATGGGTTGTGTTTGGGTCTCTTATCCTTCAGGTTTTGTTATCGCGCATTTTTAAAATTGATGCCGATACAGTTATTATCACCTCAACAGCTTTAATCTGCAGTCCGCCATTTGTTCCGGTGGTAGCTGGTGCATTGCACAACCGCAGTTTGATAGTACCCGGACTAACCATTGGCATTATTGGTTATGCCATAGGAAATTATTTGGGATTTATTTTGGCTCAGATTCTCCGATGAGTTTGATTTTATAGCTTATCACATTAATACAAACCCAATGAATAGATAGATTGTATAAAATCATTTTACCATATAAGGCATAAAAGGAGAATTTAAGACATATTAGTATAATGGTTGTTTTAGACAAAAGACTTCCAGGCTTAAGACATAAGATTAACAATATAAAGAAAAAAAATTTACCATATAAGGCATAAAAGGAGAATTTAAGACATATTAGGATAATGGCTGTTTTAGACAAAAGACTTCCAGACTTAAGACATAAGATTAACAATATAAAGAAAAAGATTTAACCATATAAGAATTTAAAGACATATTAACTATGCTTTTCTTATATGTTTCTTATATGCCTTATAGGTTTCAAAATAAATATTTACCTAAAAAAGTAAGCATTTTTGTGATTAACTGGCGTAGTAAACTTCTTTTCCAGTGAGCATAGAAAAACACCAATATAACTTAGAAACTGTTTAAATTTAGATATAAGATTTTTAGATGTAAGATTGATAGAGAAGATTTATAAGTTTTTATAGATGTTCTGGCATCTTTCCAGACTTATCTATCCATCTAATAATCTTAAATCTAATCATCTTAATAAAAATTTCAATATAAAATTTCAACAGTTACTTAAATTGTTTCTAGAAAAGATAGTTCAAGCCAATATAAAACCCTGAATCACCATCTTGCGCATCAATGGCTCTACCATAATCACATCCAAAAATAAAATTTCTGTTCATAGCAATCCTAAGCCCTAAGCCATAACTGCTATGAAATTTTTCGGCACCAAAATTAAAATAATCAGTTATTTGCTCGGACATTTGTGGGAGTTTGTTTTTAACTTCAATTTTGCTGGTGCTACGCCCAATGTCGTAAAAAGTGTTGATGCCCAGATAGAAATTCTGTTTAAATAGATGGGTATGGTAGGCTTTCCATCGCAATTCAAGGTTCCCCAGAAACATGCCATCGCCAACAACGCGGTTGCGCCTAACGCCTCGTAAGCTGCGTTGGCCACCCAATCCGGTTGATGTTGACCCTGACATGATGGATGTTATTATTTGCGATTGGTAATAAAAAGGCACATCACCCCAGAGGGTATGTTGCCATGCCAATCGATAAGCCAGTGATAAATTTTCTTCAACAAGTGTGAAATATTGGCGGTGGGTTAATGAAACTTTGGAGAAACTGCTTTCTGCACCAAGAAACTTAGGAATAGCAGCTATTACAGCCTCTGTCCAAACTCCTTTCATCGGGTTGGGACGGTTGTCGCGGGTATCAAAAACCAATCCTCCTTTAATTTCAGGAATAAATCCACCATTGGCTTCTTTGGAATTCAGCAGCCCCCATTCAATGTATTTTTCATACAATCCGGGCTGTTCTTCAACCGAGGGTAATTTATCCTTGGTCTTTTTCCCTTTGTTAAGGCGGTCAACATCAACCGAGCCAATCTCGAAATTTAAAAGGTTAATTCCTGCAAGCCATCGGAACGATGAACTCCCAATGGCACCTTGCAAGTCGGTTTTAAAACGAAACATGTTTTGTTGCATTTTGTAAAACATGCGGGTGCGGTAGTGGTCTGAATTTTCATCTTCCCACGATTTGTTCAGTACCGATTCGTAACCATTAAAACCATAAAAATCATAGGCCTGTTCGGGTAAATAGGTTAGGTCAAGCGAAAATCGTATGCCTTTTATCAAACAATCAGAATCGTAATTAAAGCGGTATATGCCACTTCCTTTTGTATAACGAGAAACTTCAATATACATGGAATGCTGATAATCGGGGAATCGCGTACCATCGCCATAATCAAATAAATTAACCAGTCCGCCGTATTGAAACCCCAGGTCGGAATCAAACGATATGGCAGGTAAAACCCCATAATTCCAACCGGTTTTAACCACTTCTTTTCTTTTTTCTTCGCCATTTTGTGCTGCTATTAGTAAATGCGAGGCGAGCAAAATAAGTAGTAAAATTAGTCTCATCATTTTGACAGTTGTTTCTGATTGATAATAATATATGCTAAAACAGCATTATAATTAAGCGTGCTTTACATTTTCAATCACAAATTTAAATCTTTTTATCTGGTGTTTTGTTGAAAAATAAGTTACTTAGATGATTATTCGCCGCAACAAGGTTTTAAAATGCATTTATTAAATTTGTTTCCTTCAAGATAGATTATGAGCAACGTAAAAGCCTGGATTATATCGTTAAGACTAAGGACATTGCCATTGGCCTTGTCTACAATTTTTATGGGCAGCATTATTGCAGCTGCGCAGGGAGTGATGAATGGCCGCGTTTTATTGTGGGCTTCCCTGACAACTCTTTTCCTTCAGATATTGAGCAACTTATCCAACGACTATGGCGATGCGGTTTCAGGGGCTGATAATGAACAGCGTGTTGGTCCGCAACGAATGATTCAAAGTGGTGTTATAACACTTAACGAAATGAAGCGGGCCATGGTGGTTTGTGTGGTGCTGTCCCTTATTTCAGGAATAGTATTGTTGTATGTCGCTTTTCAGGGGTTTAAATGGTATCAGGTACTATTTTTTATGATGGGCCTTGGTGCCATTGCTGCTGCCATTAGGTATACGGTGGGGTCGAGTCCATATGGCTATCGGGGCCTGGGCGATGTGTACGTGTTTATCTTTTTTGGATTGCTTGGAGTGGCCGGCACCTGGTTTTTACATACCAACTATTGGCAATGGCCGGTTTTATTGCCTGCCGCCACCATCGGTTTCTTTAGTGCGGGGGTGTTAAATCTGAATAATATCCGCGATATAGAATCGGATAAGCAAAGCGATAAAATTACGCTGGCTGTTCGTTTAGGCAGAAGCAGAGCTTCCTGGTATCATCTGGCGCTTATTACTGCCGGATGGCTTTCAATGTTGTTTTTTGTTCTCTTTTTCGCATCCGAATGGCGTATCTGGCCTGCATTTTTATCGTTACCGTTATTTGTGAGAAATGTTTATATCGTTTTTAAAGCCGATAAAGCTCATTCTCTGGATTCTGAGTTGCGAAATCTATCACTCAGCACTTTGTTGTTTGTACTGTTAAGCGCCACTGTCTTAGTAGCTGCTTAAATTTAGTTTTCTAATTATTAAAGATGATTAGAAAATTTAAACAGACTCTAAGACATCTTTAAGAACTTATAAATCTTCTCTATCTATCTTACATCTAAACATCTTATATTTAAATTTACACAGTTTCTTAATAAAATACCCATGCTAAAGGCTTCGTTGCATCCTCATAAACTTGTTTTTAAACAACCGGGAGGTACATCAAGGGGCGTGCTAACAACAAAAATGAGTTGGTACATTCAGGTTTGGGACGTTGATAATCCTGAAATTATAGGGCTGGGAGAGTGTTCGGTATTACCAAAACTGAGTCCCGACGACAGGCCCGACCTGGAGGAAAAACTGAAGTGGAGTTGTTGGCATATCAATGAAATATTAACCAATTATCAGGAGGTTTTAAAAGATTGGCCGGCCATTTGTTTTGCCATAGAGATGGCTTTAACCGATTTGCAGCGTGGTGGCAAACAAATTCTTTTCCCATCTGATTTTACAAGCGGCAAACAAGCCATTCCCATTAACGGACTTATTTGGATGGGGCCAATAGATGAAATGGTGAACAGGGTTGAAGAAAAACTTAAGGAGGGTTTTTCGTGCCTGAAACTAAAAATTGGTGCCATTGATTTTAGCAATGAACTAACGCTTTTAAAGAATCTTCGTCAACGGTTTTCTTCCAGCCATCTTGAGTTACGTGTGGATGCCAATGGCGCTTTTTCACCCCAAAATGCTCTGGAGGTACTGGATGAGTTGGCGGCTTTGGACATACACTCCATTGAGCAGCCTATAAAAAGCGGGCAGTGGAACGCGATGGCTGCCCTTTGCGAAAAAACACCGGTTCCCATTGCTTTAGATGAAGAATTAATAGGCCTTCACGATGAGTCTTTACGTCGACAAATGCTCAACACCATAAAACCGCAATATATTATACTCAAACCTTCGTTAACAGGTGGTTTTGCATCATCGCAAAGTTGGATTGATTTAGCCAATAAAATGAATATTGGGTGGTGGGTTACTTCGGCTTTAGAGGGAAATATTGGTTTAAATGCCATTGCCCAATGGACGGCAACACTCAATAATACCATGCCGCAGGGTTTGGGAACAGGACAGGTTTTTACCAATAATGTTTTTTCGCCGCTTAAGGTTGAAAATGGCTATCTTCATTATAAGTTTGATGCAGCCTGCAGCCATCAATATTTTAGGATTGAATAAACATTTTTTTTAATGCACAACACCATAATAATAAACGGAGTAGAATACAATCTGAATAACCTGGATGAATTAACTGTAAATTTTAATTCAACACAGGGATGGCTGCCTGAATTGAAGTCGTTTTTGAAAGATTGGTTTTCGGGGTGCGACCATTTTATAGTGGAAACTTCCGGCTCAACCGGCGAACCAAAAGCTATTATGGTTAGTCGGGAAGCTTTAATTGCATCGGCTCAACGCACCATTCGTTTCTTTAATTTGAAACCGCAACAGTCCGTTTTGTTGTGTTTGCCAATTGGTTTTATTGCCGGTAAAATGATGATAGTAAGAGCTTTAGTTGGTGGTTTGAATCTTATTCCGGTTGAACCTTCAGGTTTTCCCTTGCAAAAAATTACAAAACCTATTGATTTTGCTGCATTTACGCCCATGCAAATGATGAATGAGCTTTCTAAAACTGCCGATTCAAAACTTCATTTGTTGCGTAAGGTTATCGTTGGTGGAGGTGCCGTAAGCTCAAGCCTGGATGCGTTTTTAAAGGAACAAACCTTTGAGGTTTGGGAAACCTACGGAATGACTGAAACATTAACCCACATTGCCCTAAGAAAAATAAATACTGAAAATCCTCAGACAGCATTTTATCCACTACCAAATATTGATGTTTTTGCTGATGACAGGGGTTGTTTGGTAATTCGTAATCCTGAGTTTATAAACGGACAAGTAGTTACCAACGATTTTGCTGATATTCAATCCGATGGGTCGTTTAAAATTACCGGGCGGTGGGATAATGTGATTAACAGTGGCGGTGTTAAAATTCAGCCCGAAAAAATTGAAGCTGTTTTATCCCATATCTGCTCTAACGAAATTTATGCCTCTTCTGTTTTAAACGATTTATTGGGCAATCAGTTGGTTCTGGTGGTCAGTGAGAAACCTGATAATCCAGAGTCGATATTTTCACTGCTCGATAACAAATTGCCGCGTTATCAAATGCCTGCATCACTGTATGTTGTAAATGAATTTCCCAAAACCGTTTCTGGCAAAATTAACCGTCTGGAATTAAAAGAGTGCATTAAAGGCATCCAACCAATTTATGAACGAAAAAAACATCCCTGATGCATCAACTTTACATTGACTCATCAGGGAAGTTCTAAATTAACCGTAAGAAATATCTCTTAAACGTCCATTTCTGCTTCAATTTCAATTTCCACATATACTTCGCGCTCGTTTCCAGCTTTATCAAAACAATGAATTCCCAAATGGTATTCGCCTTCTTTCACCGGTAATTCATTAATGAATGTTGGAATAACAATTTCGTATAACAACTCATAACGATTTAATCCTTTCTCAAAGTTATAAGTTTTAGAGTATTCAAATGCCGCTTGACTGTTACTGGCACTTTTATGGTTATGGCCATCACCATTATAGTGAATTTCAATCTTGTAGGAGGCCAGTTCTTTATTATCTTCAAAAAGCACTTGCAATGAAATGGTTTCTCCCGGGTGGTAATGGTCTCCATCAGCAGGTGTAATAATTTCTACCTGAGGTTTTTTGGTGTCATTATCGTCGCTGCAACTCCAAAATAATGGCAGTATAGCTAATAAAAATAATATTTGTTTCATGTGTTTTTGTTTTTAAATTGATTAATAATTATTCAAAACTCTCTAAAAAGGTAAGCTCAATAAAATCTGCACGTTACGCCCCGGTTCCGGAATTTCAAGTTTTCGGTAAAAACTGATATGATTAAAATATTTATTGTTAAAAATATTGTGGGCATGCACATCAATTAAAAGTTTGGTGCTGCCTGCTTTTACCGATGTGTGAAATCCCATTCCAAAACTGAAATAGCCGGGTGTTATGGATTCATTACGGGCAATACGACTCTGTTTAAGAGCTGATTTGCTATGTACCGATATTTTAGCACCTTCATTATTGGGCTGTAGCTTATAGCTTAGCTCGGCAAAGAAATTGGCCGGTGGTGAAAATGGCAGTGGATATCCTGAGTTTTCAACGTTTCCGGTTTGGGCATTCATCAGCCATTCTCCGTTTAATAATAAATCCAGATGTTTGCCTATTTCAACATTGGATGTGAATTCCACGCCTCCCATTATGGCTTTTGATTGTAAATAGCGGTATATCTGTCCTGCATGAGACAGTTCGCTCCACTCTAACGATGGCGATAAAAAAATATAATTCGAGAAATAATACAAATAGGGTGAAATCATAAAGGAGTTATTTCCCTTTCGTATTTCAATACTTCCATCCACAAAATAACCTTTCTCTGATGATAAATTGGCCGAACCTGCTTCATGCCTGAAAGAGCCATGATGAATTCCATTCGCCGACAATTCAATGGCAGTAGGTATTCTGAAACTTGAACCGGTATTGATGGTAATTGTTATATGTTCCCGGGGCTCATATTTCAGGCTTCCCAGCCAGCTAATATTTGCAAAACGGCGGTTTAGCAAGGCAGAACGTTTTGCGTAGGCAAATGCTTCTTCTTCAGTTATTCCTTTGGCAATCATGTAATTGTATACATTCTGGTCAAAGAATGGTTTTGTTTCTATATTTCCATAGTCGTACCGTAACCCCGAAGTGAAGCTGGTTTTTGGGTTAATCTGCCACTGGCTTTTTACAAAAACACCATAGGTTTGCCTGTTAAAATCGGGCAAAAAGAAACCAAATCCCGACGAACGGTTTTCTTGTTTCTGAATTTGTACACCTGTGGTCAATGAATGATTATCGCCTGTTGGGATGGTCCAGCGGCCATTGGCTGTTAAGGTGTTCAGAATGAAATCCATTTCCAGATTGGGATTTTCTAACGGTGGTGCCAACTCTCCAAAATGTGTATGAAATAACGACCATTCCTGGCGATGGTTTCGTTGATATCCCAAATCAACTGCAAGAAACGATTTCCCCATTTGAACTCTGGTATTTGAAACCACTTTCAAATGTTCCATATTTTGAAAGGGAAAATCAATATCTCTGAAATTACCATCGTGTGCTACTCTTTGCAAGTCGGGTTTACCATGAGCGCCTGGGAAAAAACCCGATTTTTGCCAAACCCGGCTGGCTGAAACACTCGTTTGCCAAGTGGATTGAACCATTCCAGCTTGCAAATATACATCCTGCTCTTTACCGGCACTGTTTTTCAGTCGTTTGTTATAAACCGGAGTTTTTCGCGACAAGTAAATGATGGTGTCAGCAGGAATTCTGTAATCGCCAAAATCCAAAGCGGTTAACCGGGTCTTAAAAAATAATTTCTGGTTGCTTTCCTGCAATAACAATGAACTTCCAACGGTTTCATTGACTGATTTGCCCAATACCTGAAAATTTCCGCTAAACCCTCGGTCTGGTATCTGATTACTTGAAACCTGTAAAATTCCTCCCATGGCTTCGCTGCCATGCTCCAGCGATACAGCGCCTTTAATCACTTCGGCCCGCTCGGTAAGAAAAGGGTCAATTTCCAGACCATGGTCGGCTCCCCATTGCTGGCCCTCTTGTTTAATACCATTGTTAACCACTACCACCCGGTTAAAAGCCATCCCTCTAATAACGGGTTTTGATGCTGATACACCTATATCCATGGAGTTAAAGCCGGGTAAT
This sequence comes from uncultured Marinilabiliaceae bacterium, assembly GCA_937920475.1. Lineage (GTDB taxonomy): Bacteria > Bacteroidota > Bacteroidia > Bacteroidales > Marinilabiliaceae > CALEUX01. Next base: position 444 of record CALEUX010000155.1, on the reverse strand, counting down.
CGTTCCAATGTTTTGGTTAATGTGCCATTCATCGATTGTCTTAATTCGTTGGTGGTCATCCCATCGCGATTTAAGCCGTTGTTATATTGGCTGTTAACTCCTTTTATGGCTACTTCTGTTAACCGGTGATTTTCTGCGTGTAGTTGAACATGAAACTGACGGTTTTTCTCCACCATTACAATTGTATCCAGTGTTTGGTAACCCATAAAGGAGAAAATGATTCTGGTTTCTGATGATACCAATTCTCCAAGAGTAAATTTACCATTCGCATCAGTAATTGTATTTATGGCTCCGGATATCACATGGCATCCGGGTAATGGCTGGTTGTTATAGTCGGTAACTGTGCCGGTAATAACCACTTTGGTTTGCGACCAAAGCCAAACCGGATAAAAGCCAATTATTATTATAATGGCAAGTCTCATGGGTGTTTTTTAAGCAGTAAAA
>CALEUX010000154.1 GCA_937920475.1 uncultured Marinilabiliaceae bacterium | reverse complement strand
TAAAATATGGGAACTCGCTACGCTCAAACAGCCCGGATTTTTTATCGTCAATTAATTTTATTTTCTTAACGGAAATTCTCTGAGGCGGAAAGTAAGCCGCAAGAAAATAAAACCTTCTGGATTCCTCATGAATTAGAGCATTTAATCATTTCCAAAATTTTTTACCGGACACCAATGAAAAAAAATAAAAAATAAAAAAGTATTTGACTGGTTTTCAACTTCTTAACAATTACCATTAAATTGCCCGGAATCTGACTTTCAGGTTCCTGAAGAACTCCTTATTATGGCTGTTCTGTTTTGCAATTGCTTTTAGTCAAGCGTGGTTTTCGCTTTATGTCTCTATATTTAGCTCCTTAACCAGGAACTTGTGAGCGTGTGAATAGATTTGTTCTACCTATCCTATGGGTGGAATTTCTCGGCTTTTGGCCGGCCACCAAAACAATTGCATTACACTTCCAATACAAAGGTTTAATAAACCAATCCCTTACCTCGGTCAATTATTAGTGCTTATCACTAACAATCAAACCATTTTTAAAAATATCATTTTTTTCGCAATATAGATAACATGGTGATAAAAAACTTTGGAACAAAAATCAAATTTACCCATCGTGCCATAAATAATATTTTGCACTTTTATGCTCCAATTTTTAAAGAATGTACCAAATAAGAAACCACCTGCTGCAACTGCATTTTATTGTTTTTATTTATGGTTTTACGGCCATTTTAGGCAGGCTTATAACCCTCGATGCTGTACAATTAGTTTGGTACAGAATGCTGATTGCCTTTGTCGCTTTGGCTGTAATTCTCAAACTGTCGGATAAAAAGTTTGCGGTTAATTTTAAGATGTTGCTCATTTTTATAGGAGTAGGTTTTATTGTGGCTTTTCATTGGATTACTTTTTTCCATTCCATAAAAATCTCAACTATTTCAGTGGCGTTGGGATGCCTGGCTTCTACTACGCTTTTCACGAGCTTTCTGGAACCTGCTTTTGTGCGCCGCCCTTTATCATGGTTCGAGGTTTTTACTGGTGTTATTATAATTATTGGATTGTATATCATTTTCCAGTTTGAGCCCAATTACATTAGTGGGATAATTACTGGTTTAATTTCGGCCTTTTTAGCTGGATTGTTTACAGTACTCAATAAAGTTTTGGTGCGAAACAATCATCCAATTACCATTAGTTTTTATGAGATGGCTGGTGGCTTCCTTGGTATTTCGCTGTTTCTTTTAATGAGCGGCTCCTCTATGCCTCAGTTATCGTTTCCAATTTTAAGCGATTGGATTTATCTGCTGATTTTGGGAATTGTTTGTACGGCTTATGCCTTTATGGCCAGCACTCGTGTAATGCAAACATTATCAGCTTACACGGTCGTTTTAACGGTTAATCTGGAACCTATTTATGGAATTCTTCTGGCTTTTTTAATTTTTGGAGACTCCGAATATATGTCGGGCGGGTTTTATCTAGGGACATTAATCATTTTAACGGCTGTTTTTCTATTGCCTGTGTTAAAACGCAAGGCCGGAAAGCTTATCCGCCGATAAATCGTGCACAATAAGCACCGGCTTTAATTAACAATTCTTTTGCGTTTCTGATGGCCATATCTGCATCCACCAAATCGTTCGTTAATTGAAAAACCGCATCGAATAAGTCAGATTCGCCTCTGTTTTTCCCAGTAATTGCAAAAACGGGTTTATGAGCTTCTCGTGCTAACAATGAAATTTTCCCGGGCCCCTTCCCCATTTTGGTCTGGTTATCAATCATGCCTTCTCCGGTAATAACAAAATCCGATTGGCTAATCAGACTTTTTAAACCCAAAGCCTCTGAAAACCAGTCGAAACCTGAACGCACCTTCGAATTACAAAATGATAAAAACGGAACGCCCATTCCTCCGGCTGCACCTGCCCCTGGGAAATTCCGAATATCAAATCCACCTTGTGAAACTAAAAAATCTATCCAGTCATTTAGCCGGGTTTCAAGTGTTTCAATCATCGCAGGATTGGCGCCTTTCTGAGGTCCATAAACCTTTGCAGCCCCATAATCACCGGTTAAAGGATTAGTAACATCGCTCAATAACAGCCAGTTAACTTTTTGAAGTTCCGGAATAATCTCCAAACCAACCTGCTCAAAGTCAATTAAAGGATTTGTGCCAGTTTGAATAGAAAGGCCCCCCTTATTGGTGAATTTACATCCCAGCCCTTGTAACAAACCTGTTCCACCATCAATTGTTGCGGTGCCTCCCAGAGCTAAAATAATGGTATCGGGATGCCGTGATAAGGCGTATTTTATTAATTGACCTGTACCAACCGATGATGCCACCATTGGATTTAACTCATGAATGTTAATTCCTGCCAAACCCGAAGCCTGAGCAACCTCGATAAAGACCACATTATTAACCGGATTATACCCATATCGGGCTGAAACCTCGCGACCGTATGAATTGCTCACTTCCAGATTTACCTCTTCGGCTTTGGTGATGGCAAGCCATAAATCGAGTGAGCCCTCACCTCCATCGGCCATTCCAATACAACAGCAATCAGCCTGTGGCAAAACAGATTTAACCCCTTGCTCAATGGCAACGGCTACATCATTGGCGTGCAAAGAGTCTTTAAACGAATCGGGGATAATAAGAATTTTCACAACGAAAAACTTATTTCAGCGTTTTTCTGGCCTCATATAATTGATTCAATGCCTGCTGAATAATACTTCGTGGACTGGCTACGTTCATTCTCTGAAAACCCTTGCCCTGAGTTCCAAAAGTTGGTCCATCGTTTAATCCCAACCCTGCCTTTTGAATCATAAATTGCTTTAATTCTGATGACTCTAAACCCCACTCCCTGAAATCCATCCACAATAAATAGGTAGCTTCGGGTTTTCTAACTATAACTTCGGGCATATTGACATTAACAAAGTCAGCCACCAAATTAACATTTCCTTCAAGATATCGCTTCAAATCTTCGAGCCATGCTTCAGATTGATTATAAGCAGCTTCCAATGCCAACGGGCCAAAAGTATTGCCCATGTGCAAATGATAACCATGAATCAGCGAGCGAATACCCTGCAGTAAATTTGGATTTTCGGCAATCATATACGAGGTGCTGAATCCGGCAAGGTTAAAAGTTTTGCTTGGAGCCATGCAGGTTATGGTGATGTTGGATATTTCGCTGCTTAATGTTGCCAGGGGTTTGTGAACATGACCAAATAATGTCAAATCGCAGTGAATTTCATCAGAAATGATAATGACATTGTTTTTGATACAAATTTCACCCATTTGCCTAAGCTCGTCATCGTTCCAAACCCGACCAACAGGATTATGCGGGTGACATAAAAGAAACAATTTGGTATCAGGATGGGCTGTTACTTTTTCAAAATGTTCAAAATCAATTTTATAGCCATCTTCTGCTTCAATCAGAGGATTTTCAATCACTTTTCGGCCAAAATCGGTAACTACTCCAAAAAACGGAGGATAAACCGGCGGCTGAATCACTACTCCGTCGCCCGGGTTTGTAAAAGCCTGAACAGCCAATCCAAGATTGGGAACAACTCCCGGAGAAAAATCAACCCACGATGAGGGCACATCCCAATTAAAACGACGTTGCAACCAACCGGTTATGGCATCAAAAAACGGCTGTGGTCGGTTGGTATAGCCATAAATGGGATGTTTAAAACGGTTTAATAAAGCCTCCTGAACAGCCGGCGGAGCAGCAAAATCCATATCGGCCACCCAAAGTGGTAACACATCGGCATTACCAAAATTCCTTTGCCTAAACTCCAGCTTAATAGCCCGGGTATTGTCGCGGTTAATAATTTGGTCAAAATCACTACTCATAAAACACTGTTATTTGATAATTATTATACATTTTTCTGGTTCAAACTCTGGTACTGTCAATCGATAACTCTGTCTCCTCTTTTTCGACCAAATAAACCACCATCGGTTCCATTTACCTCTGACTGAAAAAAACAGATATGGATGGAACATCCATAAGGCAATTCATTTTTGCCATTGTGAAAGTACTAAAAAAACAGAGGTAAAAAAAAGGGCCCCATCGGACCCTTCTTCAAATTCATTAAATAGCTGGTTACAAAACTTCTACCACTCTCTCAACAGAAACGCTCTTGTTGGCAGCATCAGTCAGCTGAAAGGTGATACGGTAAAACCCGCTTTTAATATTATCGGGAATTGGTGACCCAAATAATTGTTCATTGGCAAAAGTCCAGTTCTTTCCGGTTAAGTTAAAAGTTTGAGCAGCCGGCGCCCAAGGGTCAAATGTTGAAGTTACAGTACCATTGCTGTCAAATTCGGAGCTTTTTGTAACGCCAACCCAAGCCAGGCTAACAACGAGTTTACTCAGGGCCAAATCGTCGCTGGCAGTTGCTGAAAATCGCATATAGTTGTTTCCACCTTTAATAAACTGGAAATCATTAGCTGGTGCGGTAATAGTCAGAATGGGATCTGCAGCATCAACTTCCTTTTTATCTTTCGATTTACTGCAGGCAAAAATGGCAAAGAGCATGAGCACCAAGGCTGATAAGTTCAATAATTTACGCATAAATATCTTTTTTGGGGGTTTTAATATTCTCAATCAGTTTTGACAATTGGCAAAATTAAATATTCCAATCAAAAAAACAAATGTCAAACAGCATTACAATAATCTTTATAAACCTGTTGAATGCCTGCCTCAAGTGAAATATGCTGCTTCCAACCCATTACTTTAAGGCGCGATACATCCATCAATTTTCTAAATGTACCATCGGGCTTTTCTGGATTCCAGGTAATTGAGCCATTAAAACCGATTATACGCTTAATCATATCAGAAAGTTCCCTAATCGATAAATCTTCGCCCGAGCCAATGTTAATATGAGTATTCCTAACCTCCAACATGTTTCGCTCTTTCACAATATCTTTAAAACTGATGTTGTTCATAACAAAAACAACAGCTTTAGCCAAATCGCTTGAATGCAGAAACTCACGGCGCGGATTTCCACTGCCCCAAAGCTTTATTTCAACATTCTCAACCACTCTAAAAATGCCGAAAGTTTCCAATTGTTTGTCTATTTCATGGTTAGGCGTATTGGAGTCAATCCCCTGCATGGGGCGCTGGTTTAAATCGGCTCTAATGGCTTCATAGTTGTTGCTCAACAGCAATTTTCCAAGATGCATTTTTCTGATTAAAGCCGGCAAAACATGCGAATGATGCAAATTGTAGTTATCGTTTTGGCCGTAAAGATTGGTAGGCATTACGGCAATAAAATCTGTATTATACTGAATATTATACGATTCGCACAATTTAATTCCGGCAATTTTGGCGATGGCATAAGGTTCGTTGGTGTATTCCAAAGGCGAAGTCAGCAAATATTCTTCCTTCATAGGCTGAGGACATTCTCTGGGGTAGATACATGAACTTCCCAAAAACAAAAGTTTTTTAACACCAATTTTCCAGGCGGCATGAATGATATTATTCTGAATCTGAAGATTTTCATAAATAAAATCGGCCCTGTATCTGTTATTGGCCATGATACCGCCAACTTTTGCAGCAGCCAGGAAAACATACTCTGGTTTCTGAGTTTCAAAAAATTGATTAACCTGCACCTGATCCAACAAATCGAGTGTTTCCCTCGATGGAAGAACCAGGTTTTGGTATCCCTGTTTTTGAAGTTCAGCCGTTATGGCCGAGCCAACCAACCCATTATGACCGGCGATATAAATTTTACTGCCAAAATCCATTATTCAAAATAATTTAAAGTTCGATATCCACCGTCGCCCAAATACTTTTCTTTCTGCATCAGCTTAATATCCGAAGCCATCATATCATCAACCAGGGCTTTAAGATCGTATTTGGGTTCCCAGCCTAATTTTGTTTTAGCTTTTGTGGGATCACCTATAAGCAATTCAACCTCACTTGGTCTGAAATACCTGGGGTCAACTTCCACTACACACTTATTCATTAAGTGCTGATATTCTGATATATTACATCCCACTATATAACCTTTCTCTTCAACACCTTCACCTCTGAATTCGATGTCACAACCAATAAATGCGAAAGCCATTCTAACAAAATCGCGTACCTCGGTTGTAATTCCGGTAGCAATAACATAATCATCGGGATTATCCTGCTGAAGAATAAGATACATAGCCTTTATATAATCCTTGGCATGTCCCCAGTCGCGCTTGGCCGATAAATTTCCTAAAAATAGTTTTTCCTGCAACCCTAATCCAATACGAGCCACAGCGCGGGTAATTTTTCGGGTAACAAAAGTTTCGCCCCTGATTGGTGATTCATGATTAAACAAAATACCATTACAGGCATACATATTATATGCTTCGCGATAGTTTACCGTAATCCAGTAGCCATATAGTTTGGCAACAGCATAAGGAGAACGTGGATAAAATGGTGTACGCTCCGATTGGGGAACCTCCTGTACCAGACCGTACAACTCAGATGTAGAGGCCTGGTAAAACCTGGCTTTATCCTTCAATCCCAGCAACCGTATAGCCTCCAGAAAACGCAAAGTACCAATACCATCAGCATTGGCGGTGTACTCCGGCGTATCGAAACTAACACCAACATGCGACATGGCCGCCAGATTATAAATCTCGTCGGGCTGTGTTTCCTGAATAATACGAATCAGATTAGTCGAATCGGTTAAATCGCCGTAATGAAGTATAAAATTTCTGTTTTCTAAATGCGGGTCCTGATAGATATGATCGATTCTATCGGTATTAAACATTGAACTGCGCCTTTTGATACCATGCACAATGTACCCCTTCTTTAACAGATATTCCGATAAATAGGCACCATCCTGACCGGTTACCCCGGAAATTAATGCTGTTTTAGCCATAAATCAATTATTGTTTGATAGTTCTTTATTATTTTCTGTTTGTCTATTGTCAGACAGGTCTATGCTTTCTATTTAGTCTAATCAGCCTGTCGGCAAACACGTCTATCTGTCTGAAGCCTACCCGCCGATAGGCTGGTCTAAACTTCTAATCGTCTTTAATAAAATTAGAAAACTAAAATTAAACAGTTCCTTCTTTATTTCAGGTTTTCCCAATACCAACCAATAGCTTCTGTTAATCCTTCTTTGAGCTGATGGGTAGGGTTATAATTTAACAATTGGCGAGCCTTATCCACAGATGCCAACGAATGCGGTATATCGCCCAGACGTTCGGGCCCATGAATAATTTCAACATTAGCAATCTCAGAATTGTAAACTGAAAGAAGGTTCCTCAGTATTTCAACCAATTCATTTAAAGTAGTGCGTGCTCCACAGGCAATATTGTAAACAGTATTAATTGCCTCTGGGTTATCAACCATTGCTGCCAACTGATTGGCCTGAATTACATTGGCTATGTAGGTAAAATCGCGCGAATAGTTACCATCGCCATTAATAACCGGCGAAACTCCCGACATCAAATTCTTAATAAACAATGGAATGACAGCTGCATAAGCACCATGAGGGTCTTGTTTTGGGCCAAAAACATTAAAATATCGCAGTCCAACAAGTTGCATCTTATAAGTGCTGGCAAACACCGAAGCATATAATTCGTTAACATATTTGGTTACAGCATAAGGCGACAATGGATTTCCAATACGCTCTTCTATTTTTGGCATTTCCTTGCTGTCGCCATAGGTTGAACTACTGGCAGCATACACCATGCGTGTTACACCATTGTCGCGCGAGGCAACTAATATATTTAAAAAACCGCTGGTATTTACCTCATTAGTGGTTATAGGGTCTTTAATTGACCGTGGAACCGACCCCAAAGCGGCCTGATGCAGAACAATTTCAACACCGTTGGTGGCTTCCAGACAAGTATTAATATCTCTAATATCACCTTCAATCAGCCTAAAAGCAGGATTGGTTAAGAATTCTGAAATATTTTCACGTTTCCCGGTGGAAAAATTATCCAGACAAGTTACCTGGTTGTTTTGCCTTAAGAGCGTACCAATAAGGTTTGACCCAATAAATCCGGCACCTCCAGTAACTAATACCCGTTTATTTTCGATTTTACTCATATATCTGGATTAAAGTAACAAAAGTAAGGATTTTATTTTTTGCTGTACACATTAATTTGAACACAGGCTTGTGTGAGCAAGCTATTTTACTTTAATAAAAGTTTAATGATATTTTTTTGTCTGCACCTAAATTAAGAGTACCTCTGTTTAATGGTGTCTTTAGATACCAATGCTCAGTAAAAAGAGGCTGTCTCATAAGTTTTTTTAAGGCTCTGAAAATTGAGTATTTGAAAAACTACTCGGGTAGGAGTACGAATAAAAAGAGGGTGTCTCTGACTTTTGAGACACCCTCCCTCCTCTATTGTCTATTCGTCTGATTATTTCGCAAAACTAATGGCTCGTGTTTCCCTTATTACAGTTATTTTCACCTGTCCGGGATAGGTCATTTCGGTTTGAATTTTCTTGGCAATATCAAACGATAATTCTTCGGCCTCTTTATCAGTCACTTTTTCGCTGCCAACAATAACCCGCAATTCCCGTCCGGCTTGAATGGCATATGTTTTGAGCACACCGGGATAATTCAACGCCAGTGTTTCCAAATCCTTTAAACGCTTAATATATGCTTCAACCACTTCTCGGCGGGCACCCGGACGAGCACCACTAATAGCATCACACACCTGTATAATGGGAGCAATCAATGTGGTCATCTCCACTTCATCGTGGTGAGCACCAATGGCATTGCAGATATCGGGCTTTTCTTTATATTTTTCGGCCAATTTCATCCCCAGTATGGCGTGTGGTAATTCCGGATCTTCATCCGATACCTTACCTATATCATGCAACAGACCCGCTCTTTTGGCTTTTTTAGCATTTAAGCCCAATTCGGTTGCCATGATGGCGCAGAGATTGGCTGTTTCGCGGCTGTGTTGAAGCAGGTTCTGCCCATAAGATGAGCGGTATTTCATTTTACCCACCAGTTTTATTAATTCGGGATGTAAACCATGTACTCCCAAATCAATGGTGGTCCGCTTACCGGTTTCAATAATTTCTTCTTCAACCTGCTTACGAACTTTATTCACTACCTCTTCAATACGAGCCGGGTGAATACGACCATCAGTTACAAGCTGATGCAAAGCCAAACGGGCTATTTCGCGACGCATGGGGTCAAAACCTGAAAGCACAATGGCCTCGGGTGTATCATCTACAATAATTTCAATACCAGTGGCAGCTTCCAATGCTCTGATATTTCTACCTTCACGACCAATAATGCGGCCTTTAATCTCATCTGAATCAATATGAAAAATGGTCACCGAATTCTCAATGGCCGTTTCTGTAGAGACCCTTTGTATGGTATTCAGGACAATTCTCTTAGCTTCCTTATTGGCATTGATTTTTGCTTCATCAACGATATCATTGATGTATGACATGGCTTCGGTGCGAGCTTCGCTTTTCAACGATTCAATAAGTAACTCTTTGGCTTCCTCTGCCGAAATACCCGAAATGGTTTCTAATTTATCAACCTGTTGCTTGTGCAACTTATCTAGTTCATCGCTTTTCTTCTCAACCATTTCCATTTGTGAAGTCAGATTCTCACGAATGGTATCAACTTCCTTACTTTTGCGCTGAATTTCTTCAAATTTCTGTGAAATGGCGGTTTCCTTCTGTTTCAATTTGTTCTCAACTACCAGTATTTTGGCATTCCGGTTGTTAATTTCTTTCTCATGTTCTGCTTTCAGATACAGAAATTTCTCTTTAGCCTGAAGGATTTTATCTTTTTTTATCACTTCTGCTTCTGCCTCAGCTTCGCGTATTATTTTCCGCGAACGCGATTGTAATGCCTTGACTATTATAAGCCAGGCAATCAATCCACCAGCAAAAAAAGCAATAACGCCTATTACTATTTCCATTATTAATCATTTTAAGTTATATATATAAAAAAAGCATCTTCTCCCTGATAAAAAATCATTACAAACAACTGATTGTTGCTTGTTTCAAGGAAAAAATGCGGGTATTCTAAAATAAAATAAGACTACTCTTCTGCTAAAATGTTTTCCAGTTTTTGGTCCAATAATGATACGGCTTCAAAAACAGGTGCTGCATCGTGACTGTTTTCCACTTCAAGCGCTTTAATTACATATTGCAAAGCAGCCATGGCCAGAAAATCCTGAACGTCTTTGTCGTTGTACCGTTGTTTATACTGCAAAACCTTTTCGTTAATTAACCTGGCAGCTTTTCTTATCCTTTCCTCATCATCCCGTTCAACACGTAGTGGATAATACCGGTCGGCCACGTTCACCCTTATAGAAAGTTTATCGTCCATATGGCGTTATTAACGATTTAACAGAGCTATACACTTATCAATTTCCCGCACTATTTGGTTAATCCTGACCTTAGTTTCATGTACATCTTCACTTGAAGCTTCTAAAGATTTGGAAATCTTTAAATTATTAAACCTTTCCTCAAGTTGGGAATAAGATGAAGATGCCTCTTCAAGTTGACGCGTTAATTGAGTTATCTGACCACGTAAAATTTTGTTCTCCTCTTTCTCAGTGTGATAACGCTCAACCAACCGGTCAATTTTCTCTTCAAGTTTAACTACCAGATCTATATTTGGATTAACCATGTTATTTAATTAACTCTACAAAGTTAACATTGGGTTTAAAATTATGAAAGATTATCATATACTTTTCCAAAATTGAAGTCAAATTAACAAAAAAAAACCGGAATTAAATTATGTACTAACCATTAATCCTGTCTAACACTTACAATTCAAACAAGATACTGTAAAAACAATGGCTGAAAAAAAGCTACCTTTGTACAAAAAAAAATTGAAGCCAAACGAAAATATTCATAGCTGGTTGCCAATTTCGGTGAAAGAAATGGAGCAGTTGGGTTGGGACCAGCCCGATGTTATTCTCTTTTCGGGCGATGCCTATGTTGACCACCCGGCTTTTGGGGCCGCACTAATTGGACGTTTGCTCGAATCGATGGGCTTAAAAGTGGCCATAGTACCACAGCCAAACTGGCGCGACGATTTGCGCGATTTTAAAAAACTGGGAACTCCCCGCCTGTTTTTTGGAGTAACGGCTGGGAATATGGATTCCATGGTAAACCATTATACCGCCAATAAACGGTTGCGTTCAGATGATGCATATACCCCCGGTGGAAAAGCAGGTTTTCGTCCCGATTATGCAGCTTCAGTTTATTCAAAAATCCTAAAAAATCTCTTTCCCGATGTTCCTGTTGTTTTAGGTGGAATAGAAGCCTCACTGCGGCGCTTAACGCATTATGATTATTGGAAAGACCAGCTAATGCCCGGAATTCTTCAATGGTCAGATGCTGATTTGTTAGTTTATGGTATGGGGGAATTGCCCTTAAAGGAGATGGTCAGACTGCTTTTAAAGGGTGTTCCTTTTAGCCAGTTAACCACCATACCGCAAACGGCCATTATTCGCGATGCCAATCAACCGCTTCAATCCCATAAAAAATGGGAAAGCATTGAGCTTAGCAGTCATGAAGCTTGCCAGGAAGACAAAAAGAAATACGCAGCCAATTTCAGGCACATCGAAGAAGAGTCCAATCGAATGGAAGCAGCCCGGTTGCATCAGGTTTGCGGCGATAAACGCATCATTGTAAATCCGCCCTATCCGCCAATGACCACCCACGATTTGGACGCATCGTTTAATTTACCCTTTACAAGACTGCCACACCCGCGTTATAACTCTCGCGGAGTCATTCCGGCCTATGAAATGATTAAACATTCGATTATTTTACACCGGGGATGTTTTGGTGGATGTAGTTTTTGTACCATTTCGGCACATCAGGGAAAATTTATCTCTTCAAGGTCGAAAGAATCCATATTGGCAGAGGTTCAGAAAATAGCCAAGGCTAGCGATTTTAAAGGTTATTTATCTGATTTGGGCGGACCAAGTGCCAACATGTATCAGATGCAAGGCAAAGACCTCGAAATTTGTAAGCCATGCCGAAGACCATCCTGCATTCACCCCTCCATTTGTAAAAATCTGAATACATCGCATCAGCCATTGCTTGACATTTACAAAGCTGTAGACCGGCTGCCCGGCATTAAGAAATCGTTTATTGGCAGTGGAGTTAGGTACGATTTGTTTATGAATCCAAATGCTTCAATTGATGAAAAAAAGATTCAACTGGAATATGCCAGAGAACTAATAACCAAACATGTATCGGGAAGGCTTAAGGTGGCTCCGGAGCATACCTCGTCTGAAGTATTGAATACCATGCGAAAACCTTCCTTTTCATTATTCAAAGATTTTAACCGTCTGTTTGAAGAAATTAATAAACGTGAAAAGCTTAATCAGCAACTAATTCCATATTTTATTTCAAGTCATCCTTCATCCACCGAAAAGGATATGGCTCAACTTGCCATTGAAACAAAACAACTGAATTTTAATTTGGAACAAGTTCAGGATTTTACGCCAACGCCCATGACGGTAGCAACAGTAATTTACTATTCGGGCTACCATCCCTATACCCTGAAACCAATTTTTACAGCCCGCAACAGCGAAGAAAAGCAACTTCAGCAGATGTATTTCTTTTGGTATAAACCTGATATGCGAAAAGAAATTGAAAAGCGACTCGAAAAGATTGGAGCCTCCAACTTACGTGAATATTTATTCGGGTTAAAACCCTCGGCCCAAAAGACCGGTAAAGAAACAATATCATCCAACCGTGTTAGTAAACCTTTTGTGCAGGATAAACGTTCGGTGAAGACAGTAAGTTCTCGCCATAATCCACGCAAAAAACATTAATTATAAGTTTAACTAATATCTCGTAATAAACATTAAATAAAACACTTATACTATGAAAACATTATATGCCATAATGCTCATTCCAGCCATGCTTATATTAAGCGGTTGTGCTGAGATGCTGCAAATTGCCAAAACGCTTGAAACCGACCGCCCTCTTACCCAATACGAGGTGGTTAGTGGTTTAAAAGAAGCGTTGAAAGTGGGTACCGATTCGGCAGCCCGACGGCTTGCCATTCAAAACGGTTACTTTGGCGATGAAATGGTTAAAATTCTTTTGCCTCCTGAAGCATCCATTATTACGCAAAACCTTAATAAAATACCAGGGGGCGATAAACTTTTGCAAGATGTTATTTTACGCATTAACCGCTCGGCCGAAGATGCCGCCAAAGAGGTTGGCCCCATTTTTTTCAATGCAATAACCAATATGACCATACAGGATGGTTTTACAATATTAAAAGGTGATAAACACTCCGCCACGCAATATTTGAAAACAAACACGTATAACGAGCTGTTTAAGCTTTACCAGCCCAAAATATCCAATTCGCTGAACAAAGATTTAGTAGCAGGTATCAGTACCAATGATTCGTGGGAAACACTTACAGGTCAATGGAATCAACTGGCGGGCTCTCTGGCCGGACAAATTGCCGGATTTAAGAAAGTTGAAGTTAAGTTGGATGAATACCTGACTCAGAAAGCTTTAGATGGTTTATTTCTGAAACTGGCTTTGGAAGAAGAAAAAATCAGAACCAATCCGCTGGCTCGTGTTACCGATATAATGAAAAGAGTATTCGGTTCTAAAGAAGCCAATCAATAAGGAGAGGTGTTAGGTGTTAGGTGTTAGCTGCTAGGAGCTAGGAACTAAGAGCTAGGAGCTAGGAACTAGGACCTAAGAACTAAGAGCTAGGAACTAAGAACTAGGAACTAGGAGCTAAGAGCTAGGAACTAAGAACTAGGAACTAGGAGCTAAGAGCTAGGAACTAAGAACTAGG
>CALEUX010000153.1 GCA_937920475.1 uncultured Marinilabiliaceae bacterium | reverse complement strand
AAATAGTAAAAGGGTATTGAAAAGATTAAACCGACAATTGAGCCCGTAATAATAGCATTTGCCAAATATTTATGCTTTCGTAAACCTTGAAGTACTGATATCTGACCAGTACTTAGTTGATTAAAAAGTATAGTTATTGCTAAAAATGAAAAAACTGAAGCATATTTGGTATGTCCAAATGTAAGTAAGCTAATTTTATTTGATAAAACTATAGTAACTATTGCTCCCAGCAAACCGGTTATCCATGATAGTTTTCGAACAATAACAACATTGCGAGATAAATTGATTTCGTCGCTATCATTGTTTAATGAAGCGATTGTTTTTACGGCACTTGTTCCTAAACCAAAATTTGTTAATGAAGATATTAAACCAATCGATGAATTTAATAATCCATATATACCCATGCCTGCAGGACCTAGTAAAACAGCTATAATTTTAGATGAAATAATACCTACAACAGCTTTAATAATTTGTACCCCTCCAAATATCGATGTTGCTTTAAGTATTTGTCGATATGACGATTGTTGTTCGGTCATCAAAAGGAGTTAAAGCGATTGATTGCGTTTACTATAGTTGTGAGTTCTTTTTTCTCTACAACTGGGCTTATTGGCAGGCTAAGCACTTCGTTATGAATTTTTTCAGTAACAGGAAATGTGAGGTTGTTCCATTCCCTGTAAGCAGCTTGCTTGTGTGGCGGAATGGGATAGTGAATTAGAGTATTTATGTCCTTGGCTTTTAAATATTCCTGCAGTTTGTCACGTTTTGGGTGACGAACTACAAACAAGTGCCAAACATGGCTTGGGTCGGTTGTTATGCTTCCATGAGAAACAGAGGGAAGAATTATTTGTTGGTTTTTAATATTATCGCAGTAGAACCGGGCAACCTGGCGACGAATTTGGTTTTCTTGGTCTATATATTTCAGCTTTACGTTAAGAAAAGCGGCTTGAATCTCGTCGAGCCGGCTGTTTAGGCCTTTATATAGATTTGTATACTTCACCTTGCTGCCATAGTTACCCAAAGCTCTAACCACTTCGGCTAAAGAATCGTTATTGGTTACAACGGCGCCGGCATCGCCTAAGGCGCCAAGATTTTTGCCGGGATAAAAGGAAAAACCAGCAGCATCGCCAAGCGATCCTGTTTTTTTGCCATTCCATTGGGCACCTATGGCTTGGGCGTTATCTTCAATAACTTTTAGGTTATATTTTTTGGCAATCGTCTCCAATTTCTCGCTCCAGCAAACCCGACCATAGAGGTGAACAACCATTATAGCCTTGGTTCGTACGGTTATTTTACTTTCAATTTGGTCAATATCCAAGTTATAGGTATTGATATTTGGTTCAACCAGAATAGGCTTCAGACGATTATCGGTGATTGCCAGAATAGTTGCTATATATGTGTTGGCAGGTACAATTATCTCATCACCTTCGTTCATGGTGCCCAATTCGATATAGGCTCGGAGTATAAGTCGAAGAGCATCTAAGCCATTAGCCACACCAATGGCATGCCTTACCCCACAATAATTAGAGAGATTTTGCTCAAATACTTTAACCCGTTCACCCAGCAAATACCAACCAGAATCAATGACCTCGGCTGCAGCCTGCTTTAACTCCAGGGCATACCGGGCATTGATTTTTTTTAGATCTAAAAAATTAATCATTAGTATTGTTTTTCAGCCACGAGGTGTACTCTTCTTTCTTCCATGGCATACCCCTATCGAAGTTATTAGGCCAGGGGTAGTGTCTTACCCCCTGGTTGTTAAAGAAAGGCATCTTACTGAGTTTGCCAACCGATGTAGCCGGTGATCCGGCAATAAACGTATCATCAGGATAGCTTCCGCCAACAGTAGAGTTTGCCCCAACCAAACAATGTTTACCAATGATGGCACCGGGTAAAATTACTGAAGCAGCAGCAATTTGTGAGTAATCGCCTATGGTAACGCCGATTAAGTTCTCCGACGGAGGTGTAGGGTCGTTTGTGAGTACAACAAACGGATAAATGAAAACAAAGTTTCCCAGCTTCGATTTCTGACCTATGTTTACATAGCTATGAAGCCTTACATAATTACCCATGGAGCAAAATCCTTGTATATCGGAATGGGTTCCAAAAGAACAGTTAGTTCCTGCTTCGGTAAACTCTCTGACAGTTACATAGTGTCCTGTTTGTAAATAATCGCCAAACTTTGAGCCTGCGTAAAAAATGTTATGGCTCCGGATAAGACTATTCTTTCCAATGAATAAAGGGGGGTTTTCGTATCCGTTTTTGTTATAGTAATCGGAGGTGGGTTCTCCTATTACGCAGTTGTTGCATATTATTGTATTATCACCAATGGACACGTTGTCGTAGATGAAAGTATTATCGCCAATTTTTACATTAGAGCCCAGGGTCACGTTTTTGCCTATAGATACATTTTTACCGTTAAATTTCATGGCTAAATTGTTCCGTTATCAATGAAAATGTTTTGCCCCGTTATGGAATTAGACTTTTCGGAAGTTAGAAAACTTACTGTTTCTGCAACAGACCGGGGATCAACGGGTTTTTTAAGCGATGTGCGTTGAAAAATTCTATTTTTTTGCTCAGGGGTTAAGGTTGAACTCATGTCAGTTTCCATAAAACCCACCACCAGACAATTTGAGCGGATTCCCTTCTCGCCCCATTCCCTGGCAGTATTTTTTGAAAAAGCTTCCAATGCCCCTTTGGTAGAAGCATACATTGCCAGGCCCTTGTACCCGGTATGAGCGCTAATTGAAGATATGTGTATGATACTCCCCTTGGTGTTATGCAGAAGCATGTTTCTTATGCAGTATTTAACAATGTGCATAGGTGTAAAAACATTAACCCTATACATTGAAAGTAAAGGCTCATCGTTAAGGTTTGTAATTAAATCATCGTACGCAACTGCCGCATTGTTGATGAATGCATGTAAAGGGGTATTTCCAATAAATTCGTTAAAAACTTTGGTTTTAACATTAGTACTGTCTGCTAAGTCGTATTGTAACCAATTGAGATTTTTATGGGTGTTTAAAAGCGTTGAAAGCTCCTCGGTTTGGTTTCTGCTTATTCCAAAGATGTTATTTCCGCTTTCCAGAAGGTGCCTGGTAATTTCTAATCCTAACCCTTTTGATATTCCTGTTACCAGAATGTTCATTTTTGAATTCGTTTTGTCTTGCCGGTTCTGCTTAATTCAATATTCTCAACAAATCGGATGACTCTGGGAATTTTGAACTCTTGAAGATATGAGGTCAGCTGCAGTCGGATATCGGATTCGGTTAAGGATCCATCCTGTACAACGTCGGCAACCACTATGTTGCCAAGCACCGAGTTCGACTTTGCGTAAACCACAACCTCGGTTACACCTTTAATGCTTTTTATGGCATGTTCCACTTCGTGGGGGTTTACCTTATAACCACCAACATTAATGATTTCTTTTTCCCTGCTGATAAATTTAATAGTTAATGGGTTATTGCTGACAACTTCAACAATATCACCGGTTTCGTACCATTCGTCAGTGAAATCGAAGTTACCCAATAGCGATTGATGGATATAAAGGATAGAGTTTACAATTTTGACTTTGTCGGTCTCATCAATTACAAACAAATCTCCATTGGCTGTAAAAAGGCTACCGGCTTCGGTAAGAGCATAGATGTTTTTAAACCTGGCATTAACAAAGATGTTCGATAAGTTTTGCATCAGTGCAGGATTAAAACGCTCGCCACCCGAAGTAATGCTTTTAACAGAAGGGTGTTTTTTTTCGCTAGTGGTAAGTTGATTCAGGAAAGAGGGAGTTGCAGACAGATGAGTAATTTGAAAATCCTCAATTAGTTTAAAAATTTGCAATGGAGTGCTGTTAAAAAGATTTATAATAGAATTCCCATTGGCAAGCGCTTGTAAAAAAACCTGTACACCAGCCATGTGGGTTGGGTTATAGGCAAAGCCCCAAATATCATCATTGTGTTTATCGGAGATTTTTACATTTCTGGTAATGGTGCTGAAAGGGTGCTTCACCTTTTTGGGAATTCCTGTTGTTCCTGAGGTGAAGAGGGTTAGCTCCCATTCTTTATGATCGTTTTGGTTTATTATGGAAAGAAGTTCTTTTTTGTTTTTAATAAGAGGCTTATTTAATAAAAATTCGTGCTTTTCATTATTGGTTCTTCCTAAAAGCTCACTAACCTCATTTTCGGTAAAGTCAGAATCCAAAAGAGTAATTGGCATATCAACGATTAAAGAAAGGATTAAACATTTAAAAACATTATAAGTATTAGAATCCTTACAGATATTACTAGAAATGGATGTTTGATTAAGTTCGTAAATCAAATCATCCCAAGATGCATGCGTGTTTGTCTGGTGATCGTGATAAAACAAATTCATCTTTTATTTTAGCCTTTCAAATATTTCGCCTACTGTAGAAATAATCCCTTTCTCGAAAATATCTACATTAAACTGGGCTTCGATTCTAACGGTAAGTTCGGCAAGATCGAGCGAATCAAAGCCAATATCATCTCTCAATCTCATGGAATCGTTTAGCGAATCAATTAGTTTTTTTCCTCTATTTGCTAAAACTGTGTTAATAATTTGGTGTACAGTATCTCTCATAAAGCATCCTTATAATTTTTAAAGGTGTTATAATCTCTGAAATAGTCAGATTCTTTGTAAACATCTGAGGCCAGAACAAGACAAACAGAACCAGAAGAAAACTCCATAAGCTCACGCCAAATACCTGGTACTATCAATAATCCGTAGTATGGTCGGTTAAGGGTGACCACTTTTTTGTTTGTTCCATCATCCAGCAGAATGTCAAATGAACCGCTTGCAGCCACGATTAGCTGGTACAGCTCGCGATGAGCATGTCCGCCACGGCTTTCACCACCGGGAATATCGTAGAGGTAGTAAACCCTTTTGATTTCAAAGGGAACATGAGTATTGCTTTCAACAATAGTGATGTTTCCGGAGCGATTATGAATTTTGGATAAAGGAAGGATAACGCAGTCGTAAACGCTACTATTTCGCATGGTCGCTTTTTGCTTTTTTAAACTCCTGATAATCTCTTACATAATCCATTTCGTTGTAGCTTGTGGAGCAAAGCACCAGTGCCAAGCTGTTGGTTGAGAAATTCAGCATTTGACGCCAGTAACCGTTGGGGATATAAAGGCCAAAGTACGAACGATTAAGTGTAAAAATTTTTTGTGTTTTCCCATCGTCAACCAAAACGTCTAAACTACCTGAAAGTGCGATTATAAACTCCCTTTGTTCTTTAAAGGCATGGCCACCTCTGACTTCACCTCCGGGTACATCATAAATCCAATAGGTTCTTTTTATTTCAAAAGGGATGTGTTTGCTTTCGATAAACGAAAGATTTCCTCTTTCATCAATAATCTTGGGTAATTCTATAATTCTAGCTTCATTCATATACAGCTTCGCCCTGTCAATTACAGGTAACACCTGCAACTATTAAAATATTTAGTAATGTTTAAAAAAGCCCCACGAAGGGCTTACTATATCTAGAATAACCGTTTAATCTTCTCTTTCCAGGTAAGGGGTGGTTCATCGTCGTCGGAGTAGTAGCCGCTGCCGGTGTAGGGGCCGTAGCCGTAGCCGTAGCGGTAACCGTATCCGTAGCTATACCCGTAGCTGTAGGCATAGCTGTAACCGTATCCATATCCCTTACGCGGGGTAAAGTCGTTAATCACTATGGCCAGGTTTCGCACTTCGTGGTGCTTGTAAATGTCGTTGATAAGGTTTAACACCTCGCGCGAGGAGTAGCCAAAGCGAACCACAAACAGGTTGGCATCTGTGTGCCTGGCAATGAGAAAGGCGTCGGACACAATGGCTACGGGTGGGCTATCCACCACAATATAGTCGAAGTTCTGGCGTGCCCAGGCCATCAGCTCATCCATCATCTGGGTACCAAGCAGCTCGGCGGGGTTGGGCGGGATGGGCCCACTGGGAATAAAGTAAAGGTTATCGACGGGTGTGGTAAAAATGATATCATCGATG
Organism: uncultured Marinilabiliaceae bacterium; assembly: GCA_937920475.1. GTDB lineage: Bacteria > Bacteroidota > Bacteroidia > Bacteroidales > Marinilabiliaceae > CALEUX01. The sequence continues at coordinate 681 of CALEUX010000153.1, read as the reverse complement.
GTGTTGCGACCAATGAGGTAGGTGCTTACCCCAACGGTACCGGAGTAACCCATTAGCCTGTGCAGGCGGGGTTTGCGCAGGTCAAGGCCAATGATTAGCACTTTTTTTCCGGTAATGGCGGTAATGGCAGCCAGGTTAGCTGCAATAAAGGTTTTTCCCTCGCCCACAATGGTTGAGGAGACCGAAATCACCTTTTTGCCCGGTTCGCGTAGCAGGTACTGCAGGTTTGTGCGTAACCCCCTGAACGATTCGGTAAGAGTTGATTTGGGCTTTTCAATAGTGGGCAGTTCGGTGTCGTAGCGGTTATGGCCCAGGGTGCCGATAACAGGCACCTTGGTACGGCGCGATATCTCTTTCAGGTCAACCAGCTTATCGTTGAAAAAATCGTAGATGAGCATGATGATAAAGGGGATGGCTAAGCCGGCCAGCAGGGCTATCAGGTAGTTCATCTGCTTCTTGGGCTTAACCAAAACGGCATTTTCAGCAAGAGCGTAGTCAAGTATCTTGTTATCGGGGATGTTGGATGCACGTGCGATGGCGGCTTCGGCGCGTTTTTCCTGGAGGTAGGTGTACATCTTATCGATCAGGGTGAAATCGCGCTCAAAGCCAATGAGCTGGCGCTCGTTAACGGGCAGTCGCATCATCTCGGACTCAACCTCCTTAATTCGGTTTTTTAGCTGT
>CALEUX010000152.1 GCA_937920475.1 uncultured Marinilabiliaceae bacterium | reverse complement strand
ACTTTTGGGGCCTGAGACAGTGTTGTTTTAGCAAGAATTTAATGGAGCAATACTGAAAATTTCATATTAAAATAATCTTCATTGCTTCTTAACAATTATTTATTCGATTGATGGCTGATTTTTAATTGAATCCCATAAATGAACTTTGTTATATTTTGTTTAGTAGGAATACATTCCGTAAAGTAAACTTTACATTTTTTTAATCACAACCTTTTTACGAAGGCTTACTTTTGCCTTTGAGATTTTATTACTAAACATATAGTGTTTAAAAATTACTTCTTTTCTTAAGTTTTCCTCAGGAGTTGGTGGGTTGTAAATGCATTAAAAAATTCTATAAAACAATAGAAATGATTATGTATTTCAAAAAGTTTGTCATTATCAATTATTGTAAATAAAATTAACCAACTTAAAATGAGAAAAACAATTCTTTTAATTCTGTATGCCATCTTTTTTTCTGGCTCAATTTGGTCCCAACAACGTGTTACAGGGACGGTGAAGGGCACTGATGGAGAGCTTCTCCCAGGTGTAAATGTTTTTGCTAATGGTTCAACGCAAGGGACAATTACTGATGCTAAAGGTTTTTTTGAACTTAGCGTGAGTGATAATGCCGTGTTAACTTTTTCATTTATGGGCTACCAAAAAATGGAAGTGCCTGTAAATGGACGTTCTGTTGTAGACATTACTCTTATTGAAGAAGTTCGTCTAATAAACGAAGTTGTTGTAACTGCTTTAGGAATCAAGAGAGAAGAACGAGCTTTAGGTTTTGCTACTCAATCAGTAAGTAGTGAACAGGTAACCACTGCTATGCCGGTTAACTGGGCAGGTGGTTTAGCTGGTAAGGTTTCAGGGTTAAGTGTCGTATCTCCAGGTGGCCCCATAGGTTCTACACGTATTACTCTTCGAGGAGATGTGTCGTTAAATATGGCCAATAATAATGCGCTTATTGTTGTGGATGGAGTTCCATTAACAAGTCCCATGACCGGAACAGGGGCAGCCTATGGCGCAGGTACATCAAGTGATTTGCCCGTTGATTTCGGGAATGGTTTTGCAGATATAAATCCTGACGATATTGAGAACATTCAAATATTGAAAGGAGCTAGTGCCACAGCCCTCTATGGGTCAAGAGCTGCTTCCGGTGTTGTAATGATTACCACAAAATCGGGAACTAGAAAGAAAAAGGGTATTGGCGTTACTGTTAATTCAAATACCAGTGTTGATGGGGTTCTGAAATGGCCTGATTATCAGTACGAGTTTGGACAAGGCGTTCAAACCTATGCTTTAGGAGTTGCAGGTTCAGAATATGCCGGAGAACTATATTATTCTTATGGAAGAACCCCAGATGGGTTAAACGCATCAACCAGTGGTACCAGTAGTGCTTATGGCCCACGATTCGATTCCAATAAATTGTATTACCAATTCGATCCTGTAACTCAGGCGCAAGGGGCCGAAAAAACACCGTGGGTTGCTTACCCTGATAATCGCAAAGGTTTATTCAGAACGGGTGTTACCTATATAAATAGTGTATCTATTGATGGTCAGGGTGATAAGGGCTCCATGAGAGCCTCGGTTACATACACCAAAAATGAATGGATTCTCCCAAATACAGGTTTTGAAAGGATGGTGGTTTCGGTATCGGCCAACCAACAGGTTTCAAAATCTTTGAAAATAACGGCTCGTAGTAGTTTTACCAATAGGCAAACCGACAATACACCAGCTATTGGATATAATAGTAACTCTATTGCCTACTTTCTTATTTTTCAAAATCCTAACGTTAATCTGGATTGGTTACGCCCCATGTGGAGAACAGATCGGGAGGGTATCCAACAACTTCAGCCATACAGTTCATTTATTGGTAATCCCTTTGTCACTTTATATGAAAATACCAATGCTTCCAATAAGTATGCAACTGTGTCAACATTATCAGCAGTTTTGGATATTTCCAGAAATTTTGAATTAATGATACGCTCTGGTATCGATTTGTCGTACGACAGAAGAGAGATGCAGCGCACTAAAAGCGACGTGGTGTTTGGTAATGGATATTACCGAAAACAGAATGTTTTTAATTATGAAACAAACTCTGACATTTTGCTTACCTATCGCGAAAGTTTCTCAAATGGCTTAACCATGAGTGTTTCGGGAGGTGGAAACCTGATGAAACAACAATACGATTTAATGGAAGCATCGGTAACCGGTCTTATCACCCCCAGAGTTTATAAATTGTCAAATGGCCAGTCAACGCCTTATGTGGTTTCAACCGAGCGTAATAAGGCCATGAACAGTGTGTATGGCTCAGCTAACTTTGCCTATAAAAACAAGTTGTTTCTGGATGTTACAGGCCGTAACGACTGGTCGAGCACACTGCCTAAAAAGAACAGGTCTTTTTTCTATCCATCAGTAAGTTCCAGTATTATTCTGAATCAGATAATTGGGCTGCCTTCTCAAGTTGACTTGGCTAAATTAAGGGTTTCTTATGCTGAAGTGGGTAACGACACTGAGCCATATAAAACTGAAAAATACTACAGCACAACCAAATTTAGCGGGTCGGCATCAACGGCAACTACCCTCCACAATATAGATTTTAAACCTGAAATCTCGTCAAGTTTTGAAACGGGGTTAGACTTAAGACTATTAAAAAACAGATTAGCTTTTGACTTTACTTACTATTACAATATAACCCGAAATCAAATTATTGATGCTCCGCTTGATGCGTCAACCGGCTATTACAGAGCTACTATTAATGCCGGTAAAGTACGGAATCTGGGCTATGAGGTTATGGTAAATGCCATACCTGTAAAAAGCAACCGATTTTCGTGGAGTACCAGTTTAACATGGTCGAAAAATGAAAATAAAATCCTTGAACTTGCCAAAGGAATGGACGAGAACCAATTGTTAAGTTCTATTGGTTCAGTGTCAATTATTGGAAAAGTTGGCGGTACTACCGGCGATCTGTGGGGTTACAAGTTGCAAAGAAATGCACTGGGGCAGGAAATAATTGGGGCCAATGGGCTTCCTGTGCTGAGTTCTGATATAGATTATATTGGGAGTGCTTATCCTGCATGGAAGGCTGGTTTCCAGAACGAATTTCAGTACAAAAATTTTAAATTAAGTATTTTATTCGACGGGCAATATGGAGGCATTGTTTATTCACAAGCCCATCATAAAATGACCGAACAAGGCAAACTTGGCTTTACACTTAATGGACGTATGACCGGTTCGCCATTCTATATTGAAAAGGATGATCCTCGCATTTTAGCTGAGCCTGCACTGGCAGCCAAAAATATTGGCGGTTACTATATGGTTGCTCCTGGCGTTGTAGATAATGGCAATGGCACTTATTCGCCAAATACAAAACTAATTACCGTAGAAGCCTATTATAAGGAGCGTTACCGCATTGCCAATGTTGAAACCAATTCATTTGATGCTTCCTATTTAAAACTCCGGGAAGCCAGGTTTGAATTCAGCCTGCCGAAATCTTACCTGAATAAAACGCCATTCGAGAAGGCTTCAATTGCCGTATATGGTCGTAATCTTTTTATGATTACGGATTTCCCGATGTTTGATCCTGAAGCAGCAGCCTTAAACAGCGATACCATTACTCCCGGTGTTGAAACAGGCCAATTGCCTTCAACCAGAACGGGTGGGGTAAATATTACATTAAGTTTCTAACTAAAAATCCAAATAACAAGGTTTCGTAAAATATTTAAAAACAAGACTTAGGAAACGTTTTGTATGTACAGGTGTTTTGGATTTTAACAATTGAAACGAGCATGATTCGTTAAAGGCAAATTCGGATTCTGACTCATCATGCGGGCTTTATCCGGCCATATTTTAAAAAAAATAAGGGATGAAAAAGATAAAACAAATAACCATAATATCATTATTAATGGGGCTAATCATGGTTTCATGCGAAAATTTTGATGATTTGAACGTGGATCCAAATCGTATGAGTGTTGTAACTCCCGGTGCTTTGCTCAATCCGATACTTTACGAGATGTCGGTATTTAACTGGAACCGTTCCAATAGTTTTACCATGCAGCTGATGCAGGTATCGTTGCCAACCAATAGTAGTGGTGGTGTTACCCGATACGATTTTAACGACAATACCGGCAATAGTACCTGGCAAACATATTATCGGTGGCTTAATAATATTAAGGAGATGGAAGAACTGGCCAAGCCTTTAAATGAGGTTAATTATCAGGCCATTGCTTTGGTTTTAAGAAGCTGGACTGCCCAATTATTGGCCGATACATTTGGAGATGTTCCAATGTCGGAGGCCAGCAGTGGGGCTAGTGGACTTTTACAACCCCGTTTTGATACACAAGAGCAGATTTATAATCAAATTCTGGTGGATTTGGAAACAGCAAATTCTCTTTTTAATACAGGCATGGGCTTACGCTACAATACCGATGGTGAATTTTTATTTGGAACAAACGATGCATTGGTTTCTAATCAGTCGTCCGGCATATTAAAGTGGAAAAAGTTTTGTAATTCTTTGCGGTTGAGAGTGGCCATGCGAATGACCAATGTTAATGCCGCAAAAGCCAGATCGGAGGTTGAAATCATTCTCTCTAATCCTGCTCGATATCCGGTTTTCACAAGCAATGCTGAAGCTGCTTTATTGTCAATTTCTGGTGTTTTTCCTCAAGAACCTCCAATGACCCGCCCTCAGGATTTTACAGCTTACCGGGGAGTTGCCAGTTTTTTTATTGATAATCTTAATAATTGGAATGATGGTAGAAGGGGTGTTCTTTGTACCAAAGTAAATGGAGAGTTTATTGGCTGGCCAAGCGGATACAATGTGGCTCCTACCAATCCGCCAACACCATCAAACATGAATCAAAATCTGGCTAAAGCGCCATTGAAGGTGGTTATCCTTCCGTATGCAGAAGTTGAATTTATTAAGGCCGAAGCTGCCTATTACGGATGGAATAATGGCGGTAAAACAGCTGAAGCATGTTATAACGACGGCGTAAAAGCGGCTATTGAACAATGGGGCGCCATAATGCAAATCGATTATTTTAATAACGATTTTGCCGCTTATAATTCAACCCTTGAGCGCATTATGCTCCAAAAGTATTACGCACTGTTTTTCTGCGATTATCAGCAATGGTTCGAGCATTCACGAACCGGCTATCCGGTTTTGCCTCTGGGCGATGGTGTGCCAACTGGCAACAAAATGCCAAAACGATTCAAATATCCTGAAACAGTTCAGCGAACTAATATTAAAAATTATCAGGAAGCCATTACCCGTTTGGGAGGCGACTCTTTTAATGAAAAACTTTGGTGGCAAAAATAATTTGTTTAACTGTAAAAATATAAAAATATGAAGTTTTATACATTAGTCGCAATAGCACTGTTTATTGCATCCCTTTCATCTTTCGGTCAGATTAAAAAAAATAGTCTGACACTACCCGAGATTAAGGGTTACCATTTATTGAAGTGTGATTTTCACATGCACACAGTATTTTCAGATGGCATGGTTTGGCCTACAGTTAGAGTAAATGAAGCTGTAAAGGAGGGATTAGATGCCATTGCCATAACCGATCACGTTGAATATCGCCCTAAATTACAGGATTTTACTTCTAAAGATCATGAGCGTTCATTTCAGGTGGCACAAAAAACCGCGAGCGAATATGGAGTAATACTAATCAAGGGAACCGAAATTACCCGACGAATGGCTCCCGGCCATTTTAATGCCATATTTTTAAACGATGCCAATATTTTTGAGTCATTTGTTGATACTGCCGACACCAGAAATGGCGCAAATATAATTGAAACACTGCAAGAAGCGGTTAATCAGGGTGCCTACGTTTTCTGGAACCATCCCTGGTTTCAACATCCCGAGAATAAAAGCGAATGGCAGCCCATTCACGAAGAACTGTTTCAAAAAGGCTTAATTAAAGGGATAGAGGTTGTTAACGGGGTGCGTTACGATTCACTGGTTTATAGATGGTGCCTCGATAAAAAGCTGGGCGTTATAGCTACTTCTGATGTGCATGCCCCAATGACTCTTCAGCAGGGTGAGTATCGTGCCATGACGCTGGTGTTTGCCAAAGAAAGAAGCGAAAAAGGAATTCGTGAGGCCCTTTTACATAACAGAACTGTGGCCTACTCCAAAAACTTTCTTTACGGTGAGGAACAATGGGTAAAACCAATCGTTGAGAAATCATTAAAGGTAAAGATGAAGCCAATAAATGCACGTTTGGTCGCCTTGGAAATTGAGAACACTTCGGGCATTTCTTATAAAATGGAAGTGGTTGCTAATAAAGGAGTTACTGTACGTCTCAATTCTGATATGAATACTTTTTCGCTCGATGCTCACTCTGAAACCATCATCCCAGTTGCATCAACAGCTTTTGAAAAGGGGAAGGAGTACTCATTTAAAGTAAAAGTAAACAATGTGTTAATAGCACCTGATAAAGCACTTGAGTATACATTTAACATTAAAATTTAAGAATAATGCAAAAGTTATTTTTATCTCTTTTGTTTTTTTTGCCATCCATTTATTTGTCGGCTCAAGAGAAAATGTTGGCCGGTTTAAATGGACAAATGGGAGAAAAACAATTGAAATCTAATACTGGCTTTGTTGACACGAAAAATGAGAAGCATTTTATTTTCGATGTTTATGAAGCAGATGTATTAAAGGGAGAAGAGGTAGAACCTCATTTCCTTGGAGCGGAAATTGCCTCAAAATGGGCTGTGCTTAATAAGCTGTACATTAAGAAAACTGAAGTAAGTGTTGGTTTTGGGGCGTCTTATTCAGAAACAATAAAACCTTCGGTTTACAATGCCGTAAGTAAATTGAATTCATATTTTAAAAAATCCATCAGCAAGAATTCGTTGAATATTAATGAAGCAGCAAAACAATTTAACCGGGTTCTCGATTGTGCAATTGCAGCTTATTATAGTGCGGATTCTGTTGAATTTGAAAGCGTTTTGGCTAAAACTAAAAAACCTGACGAAATTCTTGAGATATTTAATATGGTGGTTTTAAACAGGTTTTAATTGTTTGTTCAAATCCTTTTAGTTAGCTGGGAAAGGTTATTTTTTATAGCCTTTCCTTTTTTTATTGTTCCCGATGTGGCACTTTCTCTAATTTACTAACATCATATCCCCATTTGAGGGCTTTTTCTACCAACATGTTATAAATATCATCACTCATTTGTGGAGTTCGGCTTAATATCCACAGGTAATTATCGGAACTGCTGCCAATTAAGGCGTACTGGTAGTTTTCCTCGTCCAACTCAAGAATCAGGTAATCGGCATAGAAAAATAAAAAAAATGATACACGTAAATGCCCGGGACGATCAGGATTTGGGACTTTTGCTTTACCAATAGCCCTTTTTAATTCACCATTAAGATTGTATTTATAGCCTTGATTGAGTACCTCTATTTTATTATTGCTTAAAAGATTATAAGTGGCAGTTACGCCAACCAGATCTTTTTCGAAACGGTGCGGGAAACGTGCTATTTCGTACCAGATACCAGCATAGCGATTTAAATCAACATGTTCAACAATCTGGCGAGCAGGTTCTTTAGCGCCGATGCAGGAGTAAAACATAAACAAAAAAAATACGGAGAGAAAACCAACGGTATTGTTCTGTATGGTAGTCATAGCTTTCATATTTGTTTTTTATTTATACTAAAACAATTGGTGTGTTTAAAAGTTTTAGGTGTTGAAATTCAAATGATAAGATTAACTCTTTAATTTTTGTGGTACAAGTTTGGGATAATTATAAAAATTTTGTTTTGGAGTTATCAGACTATTTTTTACATTTGCACTCGCAATTGAAAAGCCAATTGTATTTGAGGTATTCATGGAGAGATGGGTGAGTGGCTTAAACCAACAGTTTGCTAAACTGTCGTACGGGTAACTGTACCGGGGGTTCGAATCCCCCTCTCTCCGCAGTATCGCAAAAATTTCGGGGTGTAGCGCAGTCC
>CALEUX010000151.1 GCA_937920475.1 uncultured Marinilabiliaceae bacterium | reverse complement strand
TTTTTATTATATTGAAGCTGAAGGATATGAGAAAGGCGAGAAGCACAAGCTTCACGGTCCTATCCACCTAATAAGGGGAAAATAGTTTCAAATTTGGAGTCTGATAACAGTCGATTTTAATCAACCAAAAAATTCTGTAACCACAAATGGCAGTAATCGTATAAGCGACTATATATTATTATTTGAAATCCAATAGAATAAAGCCCTAAACCACAAAAGATTTAGAATTTAATAAAACCACCTACCCATTTAATTGTTAAAACCATAACCCTAATTATACAATTAAATTATATCAGAAACATTATTTATTTAAAAAATGGCTATTAAAGAAAGTAATCAAAGAATTACAAAAATCGGTGTTTTTTACGATGGAAACTACTTTTATCATGTAAGCAATTACTACAATTATGTACACGAGCGGCAGGGGCGAATCAGCATTGCCGGTTTACACGATTTTATCAGGCTTAAAGCATCCGAGATGGAAGGTGTCAATTATCGTCATTGTCATATTGTTGATGCCCATTATTTCAGGGGCCGTTTAAATGCTGCCGATGCCAGCCAGAAGGGCAATCAACTGTATTACGAGCGTGTGTTTGACGATATTTTAATGTCGGAAGGGGTTACAACTCATTATTATCCGGTTAAGTCGATTAACGGGCAACGACAGGATAAAGGTGTTGATGTTTGGCTATCACTCGAAGCTTTTGAACTGGCTTTTTACAAACGATTTGACATTGTGGTGTTGATTGCTTCTGATGGCGATTATGCTCCTTTAGCCCGAAAACTTAATTCATTAGGCATTAAAGTAATGCTCTTATCGTGGGATTTTGAGTTTCGCGATGACTATGGCAACCAAAAGGTTACGCGCACTTCGCAGGACTTACTTGATGTGGCAACTTACCCCATAGCCATGCACGAACTTATTAATAACCGCCACGATAAAGATAAACAGGCTATTAATAATTTATTTGTGCCTAAAGACTCTTCAAATTATTCAAGAAAAACTTATTCTGAAGCCGATTATGGGAATGAGGATGTCCACAAGAGCTCCATTCTCTCGTTAAAAACAGGTTATGGATTTATAAAATATCCACCTACCAACCTGTTTTTTCATTTCCAGAGTGTTAACGGGTGCGACTTTTATGATTTGCAGCCGGGCGACCAGGTGCGTTTCCGTATTGCACGAAACGAAAAAGGTGAAGATGTTGCCATTGATGTTGAACTGGTGGAATAGAATGATTATGCAACAAGCCGAAACAATTATCAATAAGTACTACAACAATAATTCTTTAGCAAAGGATATTCTTTTAACTCACAGTAGATTAGTGCGTGATAAGGCTCTTTGGATTGCCGACAGGAATCCGCATCTGAATGTCAATCGGGAAGTTCTTGAGCTTGGTTCCATGTTGCATGATATTGGCATTTTGTTTACCCATGCTCCGGAAATTGGTTGCAATGGGCCTCATCCATACATTTGCCACGGATATTTGGGACGAGAGTTATTGGAGTTGGAAGGCTTGAATAAAATTGCTCTGTTTGCTGAAAGGCATACAGGAACCGGCTTAACTGTTGAAACTATTAAAGCGCAAAACCTGCCTGTGCCATATCGCGAAATGGTTCCGGTTACCATTGAAGAGCAAATTATTTGCTTTGCCGATAAGTTTTATTCCAAAGGGAAACATCCTGAACGCGAAATACCCATTGAGAAAATCAGAAAGAAACTGACCAAACACGGCATCCAACAGGTTGAGCAGTTTAATAAATGGTGTGAAATTTTTTTATAGTGGACGATAATTCAAATAAGGCTGGATGGTACTACCATCACCCCGACTACAGATACAATTGTGCCCAAGCCATAGCCCATTGTTGGAGTACTGATAAATCCATGATTGCAGAAATGCGCCTCCATGGTAGCGGCAGGGCTGCCAATGGCTATTGTGGTGCTTTTTATGCTGCCAAACAAGTATCAGAGAAGATGAATCTGGATGGAGAAGTGCTTGAAAATCGTTTTTTAGAAAGAACCGGTTCGCTTGTTTGCAGGGAGATTCGTGCCAAACGCTCTGTATCGTGCAAAGAATGTGTGAATGTGGCACACGATATCCTAACAGAATTATCTTCCACCAAATCTGATAAATAAAAAACTTGAGAGATTAATATAAACTTGAAACTGCAAAATATCAGTTCTTTAACAACCTGGTAATGCTGTCCACCAGCCCATCAAACCGTTGAAGGTTTTCCGAAACAAAATCCAGTTGGGTTGGATTGCCGAAATCGTTCAGGCAAACTTCATGAAAACCATGCTGCCGTGGATAAACCATTATAAAATTCTGATTTTCGAAGTATTTGGTCAGGTATTTTGGGATCCTTGACATAACGTTATGATACGAAACGGCATTTTTTCGGCTCATTATAACAACCAGGCCATCATCATTACCAACTTCCTTGGTGAGTGCCAGAAAATCATCGAAATCCTGAAAAACTTTAAAATCGGCCGGTACCGGATACTTTTTATGAACGCCTTTAATCACGGCCAAGGTTGCTTCATTGCCAAAAAACACAAGCTTTTCACCTGTGTTTTTCGATAACATCCACATTCTTGTTATCCAGAATGGAAAGCCCGTTTCTTTTTCGGCATCGGGTGGAACAATAACAATGTGGCGTTTAATGGTTGACAATGGTTGCACAAAGCGATAAATGAAAATGGTTGCAAGGCACTTCGAGAGCAAGCCTTCGGTAACACTTCCCAGCAACGAATCGGTGATGCTGCTTTTTCGGTGCAAGCCCATAAAAATATCAGATATCTTCTGTTCTTTAACCACATTGGTGATGCCATTCACCACGTTTAGGTCGTATCGCAAAAGTTTATTTAATTTATTGTCGGTAGCGGCAGCAGTGGTTGATGCTCTTTTAAGTAATTTTTTGGCTTTGCGTTCTTCTTCGGGATTGAAACTTTCTGCCGAAATAACATTTAATCCGTACAATTCACCTTTTGAAGGGTCGGTTTTCATGGTAACAGCCAAATTTACCAATTCTTCAATAGTGTCGGGATGGCTGATGGGTATCAGCATTCTTTCTTTATTGTTTTCCTTAGTAACAGTTTCGGAAGGCGCTGTTTCGCGGGCAATATTTTGGGCGCCTTTTTGAGCTACAAATGATGCAATGGTACAGGTTACCAGAATCATCAGAATAGTGCCGTTTAAAATACTGTCGCTAAGTAATCTGATGGGCGCCCCGGTTTCAGTTTCGCCAAGAATAATGTTGTAACCTACCAGAATAGCAGCCAGTGTGGCGGCTGCCTGTGCATTGCTTAAGCCAAAAATAATCCGGCGCTCATCTTTGGTAAAACCAAGCGACTTTTGAGTCAGGTAAGCCGCCAGATATTTGGAAACTGTTGCCACCACTGTCATTACCAGGGCTACAAAGATGGTGTCTAAATTGGTAAATAATACCCTGAAATCAATGAGCATACCAACCCCCATCAGGAAAAACGGAATAAACAATGCGTTACCCACAAATTCAATCCGGTTCATCAGCGGCGAGGTGTGAGGCACCAATCTGTTAAGCGCCAAACCTGCCAAGAATGCGCCAATAATGGCTTCAATACCGGCCAACTCTGCTGCAAAGGCCGAAATAAAAACAATTCCCAAAACAAAAATATACTGCGACACCTTATCGCTGAAACGTTTAAAAAACCAGCGACCTATTATTGGTACCAGGAAAATTACTGCCAGAATGAAAACTGTAACCGAAATAGATAATTCAATCCAGAAAGCCCTGGTAATTTCACCTTTGGTCATTCCAACCACAACGGCTAATACCAACAGGGCCAGCGTGTCGGTTATCATGGTTCCGCCAACGGCCACACCAACAGCCCGGTTGCGGGTTATGCCAAACTGACTGATTATGGGATAGGCCACCAATGTATGCGAGGCAAACATACTGGCCAGTAAAACCGATGTTAATACCGAAAATTTTAACAGATATAACCCTGCCAGCGTTCCCAAAACCATTGGGATTGTAAAAGTGAACATCCCGAAAAGAATACTTTTTCGGCTGTTCTTTTTAAAATCGGCCATATCTATTTCCAGTCCGGCCAAAAACATGATGTATAATAGTCCCACTGTTCCAAAAAGTACGATACTGCCGTCTCTGGCTAATAAATTTAATCCATTGGGACCAACAATAGCTCCGGCAATAATTAAGCCTATTAAATGTGGAACTTTAAAGTAGTTTAATATAATGGGAGCAAAAAGAATGATGAATAATATCAATGAAAATATAAGAACAGGATTTTCCAGCGGGAACGAGAGCCCTTTAACCATTGCCAACAGCATATCCTATTATTTTAAAGAGTTTCCATCAAAAATAAAAATATAATCGGCATAAACAAAAAGGGGTTTAAGAATAATTTTAAATAAAAGTGGATAAAAATATCCACAAATAAAAATTTTCTTATATTTGCAAAGTAGATAAAAATATCCACTAAAAAATAAAATTATGCAAGTGTCAAAAAATCAAACAGTAGGAGAGGTAGTGGCTAAAAATTATAAAACTGCCGATGTGTTTTTGAGCAAAGGTATTGACTTTTGTTGCGGGGGCAATATTTCCATTGGTCAGGTGTGCCAAAACCAAGGTGTTGATGAGGAAAAACTGATTCGTGATTTGGAGGCGGTTTTAACGGAGAAAGATATTGAATCGGATTTGCTGAATCGTTTATCGCCAGGTGCTCTAATTGATTACATTGTTGATACGCACCATACTTTTGTACGTGAGAACTTGATTACCATACCGCCTTATCTTGAAAAACTTGCCGATGTTCACGGGGCTAACCATGCTGAGCTGATTAGGGTAAATGATTTATTTGCTGAAATTGTTATGGAAATGAAAGACCACATGCAAAAGGAGGAGGAAATCTTATTTCCATACATCCAAAATCTTGAAAAAGGTTCTTTGCCTAAATTAGTAAAATATGCCACGTTAAATGAAGTTTTGGATGTGCTGCATGCCGAACACGATGCTGCCGGAACCGGAATGCGCACTATCAATGAGTTAACCGATGGTTATATTGTACCTGCCGATGGTTGCAATACTTATCGTGTTGCGCTTGAGAAGTTAAAGTCATTTGAAAGTGATTTGCACCGCCATGTGCATCTTGAGAATAACATACTTTTCCCAAAAGCCTTACAATTGGAAAAAAAGTAATATTTTCGGGAATAATTTGAAAGCTATGCTTACCAAAGCCACCGAGTACGCCATTAGGGCAATGGTATATATTGTATTAAAAAACCGGGAACAAAAGCGTCCCGGTTACCGTGAAATTGCCCGCGAAATTGAAGCCCCTGAGCATTTCACAGCTAAAATATTACAAACGCTTGTAAAGCAAAGTATTATTCAGTCGGCTAAAGGTCGGGGTGGTGGTTTTTTCTGTTCGCCCGACCGAAAACCGGTAACCATAATTGAAGTGATACAACACGTTGAGGGATTAAAACTTTTTACCCGCTGTGGCATTGGGCTTAGTCACTGTTCCGATACAAATCCCTGCCCAATACACAACGAATATGCCATTATTCGCAATAAATATCAGGAACTGGCTGCATTAACTACCATACAGTCGCTTGCCGATAAAATAACCAATGGCCATGCAGTACTCAACCGGATTGGTTCATAGCGGGTTAGTTCAAAGTTTATAGTGACAAGTCAAAAGTAAAGAGGCAGAAGTTTTTAGTTTACGGTTCTTAACTATTAGCTCCTATCATTGCTAGCAGCTAACTCCTAACTCCTAATTTTGATTTACCGGCACCACACCCTCCTTATAAAATTATCCCTGTTCGTTATCACAATTAATATCCTTTTTTGTAGCTTTGTGTGTCCCATCTTTTCTACCTTTCTTATTATTTTTTTAATTAAACCCTAATTCTATGTCGTTTTTAGAAGCCAGAAGTGTTGTCAAAAAGTATGCAAGTCAGTTGGCTTTGGATCATGTTAATGTTAGCGTACCGGCCAATTCGATTTATGGTTTGCTGGGTCCTAATGGAGCTGGTAAAACCACGTTAATCCGAATCATTAATCAGATTACCGGGCCCGATGAGGGGCAAATTCTGTTTGATGGGAAACCTCTTAAATCGTCGGATGTTGAGCGCATTGGATACCTGCCCGAAGAAAGAGGCTTGTATAAAAAAATGAAAGTGGGCGAACAAGCCCTGTATTTGGCTCAACTGAAAGGTTTATCGCGCAATGAGGCGCTTAAAAAATTGAAATTCTGGTTTGAAAAATTTGAAATTCAGGCCTGGTGGGATAAAAAAGTTGAGGAGCTTTCAAAAGGTATGCAACAGAAGGTTCAGTTTATTGTCACCATTTTGCACAAACCATCGCTTCTTATATTTGATGAGCCATTTAGCGGTTTCGACCCCATTAATGCCAATCTGCTCAAAGAGGAAATCCTTAATTTAAAGAAAGAGGGCGCCACCATTATTTTTTCTACACATAATATGGGCTCGGTTGAGGAGTTGTGCGACAACATTACTTTAATTAACAACGGTAAATCCATATTGGAAGGGGCTGTTAACGATGTTCGTCAACGATATCGCCAGAATTTGGTGAGACTCGATTTTGCGGGCGATGCCAATCATCTGAAAGCCGTTATGTCGGAGCATCACGAGGTAGTGGAAATATCTCCACTTAACGGATATCAAACGGCGCTTATAAAAATGTCTCAGGGGTCGGGCGTGAATCAGTTGCTGGCCTTAGCCATTAAACACTGCGAAGTTCATGGTTGTCAGGAAATTCTGCCAAGTATGAACGATATTTTTATCCAAGTTGTTAATCAGAACAAATAACCCCAGCCTAAATTCTATTGTTATGAGCAAAATATCATTAATACTTCAACGCGAATATTTATCCCGCGTCCGAAAAAAGAGCTTTATTGTAATGACCATTCTCGGCCCCATACTGTTTGCAGGCATGATGGTTATTCCAGGATGGTTGGCTTCTTTGGAAGATAAAGAGGAGAAATTACTGGCAGTGGTTGACCATACCAATCTTTATACAGATAAAATTCAGAATACCGAATTGCTTAAATTTGAATTTCTTCCGGTTAATGCCGAGAGTGATTTAAAAAGCAATTTTAGTAATTCAAAGTATTATGCTTTTTTGGTAATTGAAGATGATTTATTAAAAAAGCCTGATGCCATACGTTTGTATTCCGAGAAGCAAATTACTATTGATGTAAAGGAGCATGTGGCACGTAGCCTTCGGCAATATTTAAGCGAGGAAAAACTTAAATCGTTCGATATTGAAGGCCTTGACGCTATTATGAACGAAATGTCGAAGGTTAAAGTTGATATTTCCACAATAAAGCTGGGTGGCGATGGAACAGAAAAGCAAAGTTCTACCGAACTGGCTATGGTGGTAAGTTTTGTATTTGCCTTTTTAACCTACATGTTTGTGTTTATTTATGGCGCCCAGGTTATGCGTGGTGTTATGGAAGAAAAAACCAGCCGGATTGTAGAGGTTATTATTTCTTCTGTTAAACCGTTCCAGCTGATGATGGGTAAAATAATTGGTATAGCCCTAGTAGCACTCACTCAGCTACTGCTTTGGGTGGCATTAACCGCACTGATACTTTTTGGCGTAAAAGCCGCTTTTGTAAAGGATGTTCCGGTTAATAGTATGCAACAAATTGAGATGGCTGCCGGTGAATCCGTTCAAATTGAATCGACCGGAAGTTTCGATTTTGGTAAGATTTGGGAGATGATAAACAGTTTTGAGCCGGTAAAAATGCTGCTTTTGTTTGTGTTTTATTTTATTGGCGGATATTTAATTTACGCAGCACTTTTTGCTGCTGTTGGTTCGGCCATCGACAATGAGGCCGATTCGCAGCAATTTATGCTCCCGGTAACCATACCCATCATTTTGTCGCTTTATGTGGCCATTGCTGTATTTAGGAACCCCATGAGCGACATTGCCTTCTGGTTCTCAATGATACCTTTAACTTCCCCAATTGTAATGATGGCAAGGGTACCATTTGATATTCCCGGTTGGCAAATTGCTTTATCCATGTTTTTATTGGTGGCCGGTTTTATTTTTACCACCTGGTTTGCTGCCCGAATTTACAGAACCGGAATTTTAATGTATGGTAAAAAGGTGAATTACAAGGAACTGTGGAAATGGTTCAGATATGCAGGTAAATAGGAGTTTTTTTAGAACCAGTTTAAATTCTGTAGTGAGGTTTTTATAAAGATTAATAGATTTAAGATTATCAGACTGATAGATTAGATTAAACAATCACAATAGTTATTAATCTAATCTATCCATCTAATATCTAAAAATCTTTCATCCAAATTTAAACAGAAAGTAAAGAGTGTTCCTTTAACAAACCGCTTGCGATGCAAATTTTATCGCAAGCGGTTTTTGTTACTTTTAATACCATCTCATTTTGGTTTTGAGGTGGTTTTATTACCTTTGGGCATATTTATCCTTCAAAAGAAAATGGAAAAAACGCGAGTCGCCATAATTGACCTGGGAACCAATACTTTTAACCTGTTAATTACCGAGGTTGAAAATAATTCGTACCGTATTCTGGTTGAGTCAAAGTATCCTACAAAATTGGGCAAAGGTGGAATTCATAAGGCCACCATCACTGCCGATGCTATGGAGCGTGGTATTGAAGCTTTAACCAATCACCTTATAACCATTTCGGAGTATCAGGTTGAAAGTATATTTTGCTTTGCAACATCGGCCATTCGAAGTGCTACCAATGGCGCCGATTTTGTTCGAAGGGTAAAGCACGATCTGGGTTTAACCATAAGGGTTATCCCCGGCGATGAAGAGGCTCAAACTATTTTTGATGGTGTTAAACAAGTTATTCCAATTGGGCAGGAACCTGTTTTAATTATGGATATCGGAGGCGGTAGTGTGGAATTTATCATAGCCAGCAAAGATGGAGTGCTGTGGAAAGAGAGTTTTAACCTGGGAGTTGCCCGTTTGCTAGAGCAGTTTTCACCGTCCGACCCCATTCGCGAGTCTGAAATATCGGTCATTGAGAAACATCTGCATGAGAAATTAGTAACTCTTTTGGATGCTGTTAAAATGTTTCCGGTTAAAAAACTGGTTGGTTCATCCGGGTCGTTTGATACATTGGCAGCAATGATTGCCAAAGGAAAATATCCTTTACTCGATTTGGATAAAATATCATCTTTTCAAATTGAGTTAGATGAACTTGAAGAGGTGCATCAGTTACTGCTAACTTTGAATTGCGATGGAAGAAGACTGATTCCGGGCATGGATCGCGATAGGGTTGACAATATTGTTTTAGCCAGCATTATGGTTCAATGGGTATTAAAAGAATTGAAAATTAGCGAACTGTGGCAATGTTCTTTCGCCCTTAAAGAGGGTGCTATTTTGCAAATTATCAACAGCGAATTATAATATACCTGTCTATGTCGAAAATATTGGTTATTGACGATCAAAAAAGCATCCGCAATACACTTAAGGAAATTCTTGAATATGAAGGTAATGAAGTTGTTTTAGCCGAAACAGGCACTATTGGTTTGGAGCTTTTTGATGCCGATAAAATTGATATTGTTTTATGCGATATTAAAATGCCCGAAATGGATGGGATTGAGGTGCTTCAGAAATTGATGGAGAAATGTCCCGAAGTGCCGGTGATTATGATTTCGGGCCATGGAAATGTTGATACTGCTGTTGATGCCATCAAAAAGGGGGCCTACGATTTTATTGAAAAGCCTTTGGATTTAAATCGCTTGCTGGTAACCATTCGCAATGCAGTTGAGCGAAAAGATTTGGTGACCGAAACCCGCGTTTTGCGCCGAAAGGTTACTAAAACTACCGAAATGGTTGGGCAATCGGCAGCTATTATGGCTGTAAAGGAAATGATCGACAAGGTTGCACCTACCGATGCACGTGTGCTAATAACCGGCAGCAATGGTACTGGTAAAGAGCTTGTAGCCCGATGGCTGCACGAAAAAAGTAACCGTTCTGAAATGCCTTTTATTGAGGTGAATTGTGCAGCTATACCTTCCGAATTGATTGAGAGTGAGCTTTTTGGTCATGAAAAAGGAGCTTTTACATCGGCCATTAAACAACGTAAAGGTAAGTTTGAGCAGGCTGATGGTGGCACCATTTTTTTGGATGAGATTGGGGATATGAGTCTGGCTGCTCAGGCCAAAGTGTTGCGTGCCTTGCAGGAAAATGTTATTTCAAGGGTGGGTAGCGATAAAGATATTAGGGTGAATGTTAGGGTTTTAGCAGCAACTAATAAAAACCTTCAGGAAGAAATCAGAAAAGGAAATTTTCGTGAAGACCTTTACCACCGTTTGAGTGTCATTCTGATTCATGTACCATCGCTCAACGACCGAAAAGAGGATATACAGTTGCTGACTGATTATTTTAACAAGCTTATTTGCGAAGAACTAGGAATTCCGGAGAAAGAGTTCGACAACTCTGCCGTTCGGGCTCTTCAGGAAATATCCTGGACGGGTAACATCCGTGAGTTTCGCAATGTGGTGGAGCGTTTGATTATTCTTTGTGCCGGAACCATTACTGCAAAAGAAGTGAAAGCCTATGCCAGTCCGGTATGGCAATAATCACGGTGTATCTTTTTCGGCAGGTAAGTTAAGCGCCTTTTTACTGATATAATATAAATCGCCAAATCCATTCCCCGGGCCAAGAATTATCCTTTTTAAATCGGAATAAGTAATGCTCCGCTGGCCTGTAAGTGAAAGCCTTCGGTCGCTGGTAAACATCAGGAATAAACTATCGGGAGATAATGATGGGTAGTGGTCGTTTTCGGTCGAGTTAATAAATGCTCCGGGATTAATAGCTTCCGACCATTGATTATTACCTGTTTTAAATGATATATACAAATCGCTGTTACCTTGGCCTTCTGGCCGGTTGGAAGCAAAAATCATAAACGACTCATCAGGAGCTATCAGTGGAGTATAATCGGCATAAGTACTGTTAATTGTTTCATTAAGCTTTACAGGCGGCTGATACAATCCATCTTCAAGAACTGAAACATATATATCAGTGTTCAGAAAATCAAAAGTAACTCCCTCAGATTCATAATCGGCGTAAAAATAGAGATTCCCGTTATCGGCAACGGTAGGGTGCTTTTCATTTTTGTTGGGGCTTAGAACAATAGGTTGCGGATTTGTCCAGGTTTTATCTTTTCTTTCCATTACCCATATATTCCAGATGCCTGAACCGGATTTATCGTTTATTGGGCGCGTACTGCTAAAGTAAAGCTTGTCGTTTTTAATAAACGGGTCGGCATCCTGATAAATACCCGAAAAGGTTGCTGTTTCAGGATAACTCCAAAAGCTGTCGCGGTACTTAATTTGTACTATTACTGATAAATCGGCCCGATGGTTTACCGTATAGAAAAATTCCAGATGGTCGTCGGTGAAAGTGCCACCTGATTCGTCCAGCCCGCTTGATATCAATCCTGAAGCCATTAAACGCGGTGTTTCAGGTGGTGGTTCCGGTAATAAAAAACGCTGTGGAGCATCATCATATCTTTTTTGGCCTGCTAATGTTTGAATTAAAAAACTGAGTAAGATAATTGCGTAAAAGTTTCTCATTTCGTCCATCCTTATTGTTCATAAATGCTTACACTGCCTTCGATAGCCTTTCGCTAATGAAACTGCACAATCTGCTTTGTTGATAAAGATAATAAACGATTCTGATATACCACCGGCGCCTCTTGTTTATAATCAATCCATATATAAATAAGCCCGTAAATCATATATGGTATTTTAAATATGTAAATAGCTATCTATATTTATCTAAAATTTTTACTGGATTTTTGAGAGATAAATAATTAAATTTATTATTGATTATCAGGTATTACCTGTGAATCTTCGAAGTTTGGTTTACGATTTATTTTCCTTTATATAAAAGATTAAAACGCTTATTATGAAGCAGGTTATTGCCCCCATTGTAGTAATTACCATTGTGGTTATAATGGCTGTTCATCTTTTTCACCGGCCCGAATTGCCTAATTTAAGTGAGTTGCAGCTAAAGCAAAAGTTCGCTGTCAAACACGTTCCCTCAGTCGACCATTCCCAATTCGACGCCTTGAAAAAGGATTTTGCCACCCCGCAGGAGGTTACCGAGGCTTGTTTGTCGTGTCATAACCAGCGGCATATTGAGGTGATGGCATCCAGTCACTGGAACTGGGAAAGAGTATCGTATGTTGAAGGCCGCGGTATTGAGCGTGTAGGAAAATCGAATGTTATCAATAACTTTTGTATTGGCTCCAATGCCAACGAGCAGGCTTGCTCAAAATGCCATATTGGCTTTGGCATGACCAATAATCTGTATGATTTTAATAATGCCCGAAATGTTGACTGCATGGTTTGCCACGATAAGAGTGAGGAGTACATCAAAGGTGCATCAGCAGCCGGATACCCCGACAGGTCGGTGAACCTGCAAAAAGTGGCGCAAAGTGTTGGTAAGCCGGGAAATTATAACTGTGGTGCTTGTCACTTTTATGGTGGTGGCGGAAACAATGTTAAGCATGGCGATTTGGAGGATGCTTTGCTGGCATGCGACCGGGAGGTTGATGTGCACATGGCTGCCAATGGTATCAACATGTCGTGTGTGGATTGTCATACAGCCGACCGCCATCAGATTAAAGGAAAGCTTTACTCTGTTTCTTCTTCGCACGAGAATAGGCTGAGTTGTGAAGATTGTCATACGGGAACGCCTCATCTTGATAGAATGCTCAATTTGCATACAGCCAGTGTTGCCTGCCAAACCTGTCATATACCAACCTATGCCAAGGTGAATGCCACCAAAATGGCCTGGCGGTGGTCCGATGCCGGTCATTTGATGGATGGTAAACCCTACCATGAGGTCGATTCTTTGGGAAATGAGGTTTATCTCTCCATTAAAGGGTCGTTTGAGTGGGCTACTAATGTGCAACCCGACTATTTCTGGTTTAACGGCCACGCCCGACATTATATTCTTGGCGATACCATCGGGTCGTTTCCGCTTAAAGTAAATGATTTGCTTGGTTCAGCAACCGATAGAGAATCTAAAATTTATCCGGTTAAGGTGCATCAGGGCGACCAAATTTACGACCCCAATACCATGTTGTTGATTCAACCAAAGCTTTGGTCGGCCACCAAGGGCGACAGTGCCTTTTGGATGGACTTTAACTGGCACGAAGCAGCCATGGCCGGAATGAAGAGGGTTGGCCTTCCATACAGTGGTGAATACGATTTTATTGAAACTGAAATGTTTTGGCCGGTAAACCACATGGTTGCTCCCAAAGAAAAAGCTTTGGCCTGCAACGATTGTCATGTTAGAGAAAATGGGCGGTTGGCTTCGTTAACTGGGTTTTATTTACCGGGTAGAGACCGCCATGCAGGTTTGAATTTTCTGGGTAAGCTAATGCTTATTGGAGCCCTGGCAGGTGTATTAATACATGCTTTTGCGCGGTTTTTTACCGCCTTAAAAAGCGAAGAAATTAACAAAAACCTTTAACTCAGTTGATATGCAAAGGGTTTACATATATCGTCGATTTGAACGTTTCTGGCACTGGTCGCAGGCAATGCTCATCTTCTTTCTGGCACTAACGGGTTTTGAGGTGCACGACTCTATTCATCTGTTTGGATACGAAAAAGCTGTGCACTATCACAGGGTAGCCTCCTGGATGCTGCTAACACTTATTGCATTTTCAATATTTTGGCATTTTACCACCGGAGAATGGAAACAATATATTCCTTCGTTTTCGAAATTTTCGGCACAAATAAGATATTACACAATAGGCATGTTTAAAGGCGAACCGCATCCTACTCATAAAACGGCAAGGAACAAGTTAAATCCGTTACAAGCCATAACTTATCTGGGTTTTAAACTGGTGATGGCACCGCTTATCGTTGTAACGGGCTTGCTTTATATGTTTTACCGTACCATCGATGCCAACCAAATGGTAATTATCAGTGATATCCCCCTTGAGGTAATTGCTTTTTTGCATACTCTGGGCGCTTATCTGATTCTGATGTTTGCCATTATTCATGTGTATATGACCACCACCGGAAGCACGCCGCTATCAAATATTAAGGCCATGCTAACTGGTTATGAAGACCTTGATGAATCAAATGAACGCCAATCGAAAGACACTTCAATATTGAACCAACATGAAGACGAAAAGTGAGTATATGAATCCTTATCTGGCGGGTGTTCTGCTGGGTTTTGTGTTGTTAACCACCATTTACATAACCGGACGCGGATTAGGAGCCAGTGGTGCCATGAAAAGTGTTGCCGTTACAGCAGTAAAGGCCGTTGCTCCGGAGCATTATGAATCGTCTGCTTTTTATCAGGATTATGCTGCCGAGCATCCCGATGGAACCATGAAATCGTGGCTGGTGTTTGAGGTATTGGGTGTTTTGATAGGGGCTTTTATTTCGGGCGTTTTATCTGACAGGGTAGGGTTTAAATTAGAGAAAGGCCCGGGTGTGCGCAATGCTACCAGAATTGGTGCTGCTGTTTTGGGTGGAGCTTTGTTTGGATTCGGAAGCCAATTGGGGCGAGGATGTACCAGCGGGTCGGCATTAAGCGGAATGGCAGTTATGTCGCTTGGCGGCATTGTTACCATGCTGGCCATTTTTGGGTCGGCCTATGCACTGGCATGGTTTTTCAGAAAACTATGGATTAATTCCTGAATACATTAAATTTTGGTTTAAGTAAAAACAATATACCATGGGACCTTTAGTACCTGATATAATCAGCAACGAATTCAATTATCTCATAGCCTTGATTATGGGTGTTGGATTCGGCTTTGCACTCGAACAGGCAGGTTTTTCGAGTACACGAAAACTGGTTGGACTTTTTTACGGATATGATTTCACAGTTCTGAAAGTGTTTTTTACAGCGGGCGTAACGGCCATGATTGGGGTTTTATTATTGTCGCATTTGGGATTACTCAATATCAGCTTGGTTTTTGTCAATCCAATGTTTGTAAAGTCGGCCATTATAGGTGGATTAATAATGGGCGCCGGCTTTATTATAGGTGGATTTTGTCCTGGTACCAGTGCCGCTGCTGCAGCTGTTGGCAAGGTTGATGCCATGGCTTTTATAGGAGGTTCGGTTCTGGGTATTTTGGGCTTTACAGAGGGTTATCCTTTACTCGAAGAATTATACACCGCCTCGAACATGGGGCCAGTGGTAATATCTGATTTTTTTGGTATTTCAAGGTTGTTGTTTGCAGTTATATTAACCCTGGTTGCCATTTTTGCCTTTATTTTTACATCTAAAATTCAGGAGAAGATTACCGGAAAAGCAGGAGAATGGTCGGGAAGCAGATTCCGAAAAATGGCCATGTTTGCTGTTATTCCGGTTGTTATAATTGTGCTTATTGCCTTAACCCCTTCGCGCGATGAATTTGTTATGAAGCGCCTTGAGAAAAAGGTGGCTACCGGAGAATGTCAGCCAAAAATGATTGATGCCGACAAATTAGCCTTTGAATTAATAAACAATTATTACAGTTACAATATCATAGATGTGAGATCTGCAGCGGAGTATGATTCATTTCATATAGCTACAGCCATAAATATACCTTTAGAGAATCTAGCCAATCCTGAGTATAGAAGTTTTATCAACCAGCGCATTAAAACCAATATCTTCTATGGGGCTTCGGTTGATGATGCTAAAAGAGCTTGTCTGTTGGCCCGGTTTCATGGCAATGCCAATGGGTTGGCTTTGATAGAGACTGCGGATGAATTCAAAGCCTTGTTTTATGATGTGGAGCCTTTGGGCGATGAGCCTACCCGCAAGCAATTAACGGTTAATTTGTTCAGGGAGCAGGCGGCTCGTAAAATGTTAGAAATTGAAGCTTCGGTTTCAAGCCTGTCTAAACCTGTTGAAAAGAAACCACGAGTTGTTCAGGGCGGGTGTAGTTAACGTTAGCCTTTAATATCAATAAAATAACCACAAAGGCGGCTCATTAGTAATCGCTAAAACGGTTTCAGGATATTATACCCGTTGTTTATCTGATTTTTATTATGTGTAAGTTTAACAGTTAGTTAGTTGTTAAATGCTGTTTTAGTTACATATACTTCAGTAATGCCGGGTTGATGAAACCAATTTCCTTGTTTAAAAATGGCAACCTTTGTGGTTATAATATATTTAAATAAGGCTTAAAACTTTTATACCCAAATGGCTTTAACGCCTAAAATGAGTAAAGCTGATAATACAGCGATGATGATAAATAATACAACATCTGCCTTTTTAATGCCTTTTTTATTCTCTTTTACTTGGTCCATAACGCAATTCATTTTAAAGTTAACATTATTCAATTAAAATAGAGGCTATATTCTAATAAAGAATACGCCGGTTTATTGGTGATTAACTTTAAAACTAATTACGGAGCGACCGCACCCTGATAAAAATAGGAACATTCTTTTTGATGAATGTGTACCCGGTAGTTGCGTTGCCAAATGATTTTATCCATTTGGGCTTCAGAATACCGGAATTACTGAAAACGTTCAGGGGCGATCCGGGGTTGGATTGATGCAACCCGGAAGGATTATTCTCGTGTACAAATAAAAACGGAAGGTGTGGGGTTTCTAAAAAATGTTCCTGACAAAGCGTTTTAGATTCCCTCGCTAATTCAATCTTTAAAGATGGTGCTTCCAAGACAGGACCGCGCGTCAGCAACGAACATGTTATCGCTGTAAACATCAGAACCGATGCAAATATATGCAGGAAACGACTCATCTTTTTTTCTACAAAGTTACACTTATATTTTAATGGTTGTCCAAATAATAGTTTAATTCATCGTTTAATATTACCCCTTGAAAAAGAGAGCCATATGCCTACCGCACAAATAAAGGCAAAAACTGTAAATGCTACCGAAGCACTTTTTAAGAAAACTGTTGCTGAAACTTCAGAAACCTGACTTTTCCCAAAATAAAAGGCGAAAAACAGGGTAACAATAGTCATACTAATCATTTGTCCCACTATGCGCATAGTTGCCGAAATACCCGATGCTGTGCCGTATTGATGCTTTTCAACCGAACTCATAATGGTATTCATATTGGGCGATGAAAATAATGCAAAGCCTAGTCCCATAATCATCAACAACCCAATAATCATGCTGCTGGATGTATTGGCATCCAGAAACGAGAATGCAAACAATCCTGCTGTGCAAAGTGTCATGCCTGCAGTAGCCAGATATCGGGGTTGAATTTTATCGGAAAGCCTGCCGGTTATTGGTGAAAAAAACGACATAATCAACGGTTGAATCAGCAATACTGAACCGGCTTGCTGTGGTGTAAGACTTTTAATTTTTTGCAGATAAAGGCTTAATAGAAATACAACAGCAAAAGTGGCGCTGTAATTAATGAGTGCTGCCAGATTGGAGAAAGCAAATAAGCGGTTCCGTATAAACAATTTGGTATCTACCACTGGGTTTAAGGCACGCGATTCAATTACAAAAAACAGTACCATTAAAATAAACCCGCCTAAAAGCATTAACCAACCGCTTAGGGTTGGTATTGACGATGAACCCATTACCATTACAACCAATGCTGAAGCGTAAATAGCAGAGCCCTTCAGACTTATTTTTTTTGAACCTGAAGCAGACTCATCTTTGCCAAGATAGAGAAATGTAATGATAGAAGCTATGGTTCCTAATGCAGCGGACATGAAGAAAATAGATCGCCATCCCAGTTGCTGGGTTAAAACACCGCCAATAAACGGACCCATGGCCAATCCCATATATACCGATGCTACTGAAATTCCAATCACACGGCCTCGTTGCTGAGGTGGGAAAATCGAAACCAGAATGGCAGGCCCCGTACTCATGGTCATGGCGCCTCCAATGCCTTGAAAAAAGCGTGAAACAATTAAAAACCAGCCACCGGGGGCCAATCCGCACAGTAAAGTGGTTAAAGTGAAAACCAATACGCCATAGCTGAAAGTCTTTTTGACACCTGCCAGGTCGGCCCAGCGGCCCAAGGGTAGAAGCAAAATGGCTGAGGATAGTAAAAAGGCAGTAATAATCCAACTTAACGATACAGCACTCATGTTAAAGGCCTTTTCAATGGTTGGTAGCGCAATGTTTACCGATGAAATTAGAAAAGGGCCAAGGAAAGAAGTTATAGCAACAATACCCAATGCAGATTTCTGCGATTTATTCCAGCTCATGTAATAATTTCAAAGAGAAATGTTTAGCTTAATACCATCATAAATTCACTTTCAAGCACGTCTGATTCTTCTTTGGACGGTATCCAGATTTTCCAGCCAATCAGATATTTTTTTAAAACAAGGAAGTAAGTCAGAGGGAACTCATCTTTTTGCCAAACCTGAGCATAATTTAAGAGGCCGGTTTTTTTTATAAACGTATCCAGTTCAGCAATTATAGTGTGGTAAAATTCCTGTAAGAGTATTTTGCCGGTAATTTTTACTGATGGTTTTTCTTCTCCAAAAGGCGCAGGGCTTTTAGTCATCGAGAACTCTATGGTTTTGCCATTTTTCGTGGAAAACTCTAATATAAAAATACAGGTTTCGCAATACCATTCAACAACTTTAGTAGCCTCTTCGCCCCATAAATAGGAAGGTTCCTGTACCAGCGAAGTCATTGCTTTTAACAGGTCGCCCAAAGGATTGCAAACATTAATGGCTTCAAACTTCATTTCTTTTTTGCCATAAATAAAGCAGCCACGGCCTTTCCCGGGATCTGCCAAATCGTATTTAAATCCGAATTTTCCTTTCATTGGCTCGAATGATAGTTTGCGAAATGAAATTAGGAAAAAAATAAATTGAAACTATCGTTTTATTGATTTTTTTAATGCAGATTCTTTTATTTCAGTGATTTGAAATTTGTGCGGGTTTTAAACAAACTATAAACAAGCATTTCTTAATGATGAAGGTTTGTCAATAAACAAGAGGCCGTCTCAAAAGCAATTTTGGGCGGCCTTTTGTTTTTTTGGCTAAACCCATATTTGGGAATAGACAGAAATCCTAGCCATCTGTTTTTTTGTA
>CALEUX010000150.1 GCA_937920475.1 uncultured Marinilabiliaceae bacterium | reverse complement strand
TGCTATTTCTTGGGTTGATTTCCCAAATAAATCCTGATATGCCCCTGTTTAATCAGCTCATCATGGGTAATAAAATAATTTTGCAGGGGTTTGTTTCCTAGTTCCATTTTCTGGATGTACATGTTCTCAGGACTATTATTGACGGTTTCAATTGTGATGTTATCGGTGCCGTAAATATTTTTGTCTAAATGGATGGTTACTTTATCGAAAACCGGCGATGTAAGTGTATAAACCGGATTTCCGGGTGTTATGGGGTAGAATCCCATCATACCGTATGCCAGCCAGGCACTCATGGTGCCTGTATCGTCGTTGCCGGGCAACCCTGCCGAACCTGTATTGAAATATTTGCGAATACATGCACGAACGGTTTTTTGGGTGCGCCATTCTTCGCCTTTAACATAGTTGAATAAATAGGGGTAGCCCATACCGGGTTCGTTACCCATATCAAAATGCGACTCATCGAAGCACCTTTGCAGGTGGTTTACAAATGGACGGTTACCACCCATCAGTTTAATCAATCCGGGTATATCGTGTGGTATTGAAAATGAGTATTGCCACGAATTCCCTTCATGAAACCCGTGCACCGGCTCAAAATTATGTCCTTGCAAGGGATTAAAGTTGGCCATAAACGAGCCATCTGCTTCTGCCGGTCGCAAAAGCCTGTAATTTTTATCGAAATACTTCTTATATCCCAGCGATTGCTGGTAAAAACGTTTCTGATCGCCGGTTTTACCAAGAGCTTTTGCCAATTGTGACAGGCTGTAATCGGCCACATAATATTCCAGAGCCTGTGATACAGAGTTGTCGAAACTATCTCTGAAAGCCACATAATGGTATTTCGAGTAAAAATCGTTATCGGGTCGCAAAGGGTTTTCTTTTCCCGGGGTAGTAGTCGATTTAATCATGGCATTGTAGGCTGTTTGCACGTCAAAGTCGCGAAGCCCCCGAAGATAGGTATCGGCCAGAACAATCAGGGAGGGATCGCCATTCATAACATTTGTTTCTCTGCTGTAAAGTTCCCATTTAGGCAGCCATCCGCTTTCGTTGTACATATCAACCATTGAGTGCACCATCTCGAGCTGTTGCCTGGGGTAAACCAAACTCAGAAAAGGATGTACATTGCGATAGGTGTCCCAAAGTGAAAATACGGTATAGCGATTTCTGTAAGTTTTTCGTATGTCGGGCGATTCCATTGCCGGGTACATCCCGTTAACGTCCTGCAAAATGTTTGGATGAATCAGAATGTGGTACAATGCGGTATAAAACATAGTTTTATCATCATTGGTGCCACCTTCCACTTCAATTTTTGACAATTCATTATTCCAGGCTTTCCAGGCATTTTTTGCTGTTTTATCGAATTCAAAACCCGGTTGTTCTGTATTCAGGTTGAGCCTGGCATTTTCTATACTCACATACGATATGCCTACTTTTACCTCAATTTGCTCATCCTTATCGGTGTTAAAGCTGTACCATGCGCCAATGTTTTCGCCGGCCAGCTCTTTTTGGTAACGGGTATAAATTTTATAGGTTCCGCTGGTGGCATCCCAACTATGACGATGTCCCGGAAGGCGCTTTTGTTCTTTCCAATAACCACGGTTGATGGCCGGTTTGCTGAACTGCACTACAAAATAAACCTGAAAAACCGCTTCCGGATTGTAACAAAACGTTCCCATCAACTTCGAACCTTCAATTTCGGTATCGGAAACCATTCGCAATGTGGCACCCGATTCGTTGGTAAGCCCATGCCCCAAATTCAATAGAATATGCGATTCCCCTTTGGGAAAAGTATAACGACTGATTCCGGTGCGCATTGTTACCGACGATTCGGCTTTTATATTGTACCGGTCCAGGTGCATGGTGTAATAACCCGGTTTGGCCATTTCGTTGCTGTAGGTGGTTCCGTACTTATTGAAATCTACCTCAAGATTTCCGGTGATGGGCATTAAAATAATGCTTCCCAAATCGGGGCAGCCAACGCCACTTAGGTTAACATGCGAAAAACCTGTCATTACCTTATTGGGAAATACATAAGGATTGGAGCACCAATTGTTGGTGTTGGAATATTCGTTACCGGGTGCAGGGGTTACATTAAATGGCACCACTGAAACCATTCCCCAGGGCATCACTGGTCCTGGAAAAGTGGCGCCATAGTTTGATGTGCCAATAAATGGGTCAACCCATGCGGCAGGCTCTTTCGCAAAAGTGCTTTCAAAACCAATAACTGACAATATAATAAGCCATAGGTTGATTCGACTTTTTAAAGATAGTAGCCGGTTGATATGTTTAGGTGTATCATTCATGTTTTGTAACTGGTTTAATTATTCAGTAAAAAGGAATATTAAAATTAATCCTTTAAGCCCATCAGGTCAAGATAAGGAATGTTGGTAATATCTTTCCAAAGAGATTTGTTTGGATACTCGCTCATTTCAAAAACCAATGTGCCGCCATTCATAATTTCACGATGGGTAATCCAGGGCCGCTCCAATTTTTTTCCGTTCAGAAACACTTGTTGTACATATTTTTTGTGTTCGTTTATCCCAGGGGCTTTAATTACAAATTTTTTATTCTCTTCACAGCTAATGGTTGCTTCTTCCCAAAGCGGACTGCCTATCAGATAAATGCCTGTTGCCGGGTTTACCGGGTAAAAGCCCATGGAGCTAAAAACATACCATGCCGACATTTGTCCGCAATCTTCGTTGCCGCAATGTCCGTATGGTTCAGGCGCATACATAGTAGTTAAAATTTGCCTGATGCGTTCCTGTGCCTTCCAGGCCTGACCGGTGTAATTGTATAAATAGGCTACGTGATGACTGGGTTCGTTACCGTGAACATACTGGCCAATCATGCCTGTGCTGAAAATTGGAAGTTCATCGTCAGGATATGGATTGTAGGTAAACATACTGTCGAGTCGTTCGCTGAAACGCTCAATACCTAATGTGTTGCGCAGTTTTTCAATATTTTGAGGCACAAACCAGAAATAGTGCCAGCCATTGCTTTCGCAAAAATGGTCGGTATAATCGCGGGCTACAAAGTTTTCAAGAAACCGGCCATCTGAATATCGCGGCCTTAAAAATCCTGTTTCTGTGTCAAAGTGGTTTTTCCAGTATTCCGAACGTTTCAGAAAGTATCTGTAATCTTCCTCTTTCCCCAAAGCTTTGGCAAATATGGCAATGCACCAGTCGTTATAAGCATATTCAACCGTTTTTGATACCGACCAGTTTTCGTGATTGAACGATACAGGCACATAGCCTAATTCGCGGTATTCTTTTATACCGTGCCCGTCGGACATGGCGTTGGATTTGAGAGCTGCAAATAACTCTTCCGTGTCAAAACTTTCCAAAAGGCCTTTAAACCAGGCATCAACAATAACGGGTACCGCATGGTAACCAATCATCATGTTGGTTTCGTTGCCCTGCATCGACCAAACAGGTAAAAGTCCGGTTTCGCGGTAATGACTCAGCATAGATTGTACCATGTGCGAAACCCTTTGCGGATGCATAATGGTGTATAAAGGATGGGCTGCTCTAAAGGTGTCCCACAGTGAGAAAGTATCATATTTGTCGTAGCCGGTGGCTGTATGATAGTTTCCATCGGCTCCCTTGTAATGCCCTTCGGCATCGCTGTATAAGGTGGGAGCCAGCATCGATTGATAAAGCGTTGTATAAAAAGTGCGTTTCCAGGTGTCGTTGTCCGATTGAACCCTTATTTTCCGGAGTTCATTTTCCCAGTTATCCGAGGCCGTTTGTTTGTAAACATCGAAATTCCAATGGGGCGCTTCCAGTTTGATGGCTTTGCGGGCACCTTCAATGCCGGCGCTCGAAATGCCAACCTTTACAACAACCTGCTCGTTTGGAGAAGTTTTAAAACGGAGGTCAACTTTGGTGTGGGTACCGACAACGGTATCGGTAACAACCATTTTGTTATTGTTGTAGAGTGTGATGTTGTTTGCCGGTTTCGAAAATGTTGCCACAAAATAAACTCTTTGGTCGGCAGCCCAGCCCGAAGAGTATCGATAGCCCGAAATGGTTTGCTCATCTTCAATTTGAATAAATGTGGTAACCGGCCAATCCCAGTTTAGTGCATATCCCAGGTCAATTATAAAGCCGGATTGTTCATCCTCAGGGAAAGTGTATCGGTGAATTCCTGTGCGCGATGTAGCCGTAAGTTCGGCATTTATTCCATAATCCTGAAGGTAAACCTGGTAATAACCCGGCTCGGCATGTTCATTTTCGTGACTGAACAATGAATAGGGCCGGTTTCCATTTTCGGGAGTGGTTTTAAAGGCGCGGCTATTAACAGGCGTTAGTAAAATATCGTATAAATCGCCGGCTCCGGTTCCGGTTAAATG
Organism: uncultured Marinilabiliaceae bacterium; assembly: GCA_937920475.1. GTDB lineage: Bacteria > Bacteroidota > Bacteroidia > Bacteroidales > Marinilabiliaceae > CALEUX01. The sequence goes on along the minus strand of CALEUX010000150.1, from coordinate 17,291 downwards.
CAGATGACTAAAACCGGTAATGATGCTGTCGGGCCAGTAATAGCCTGCAATTCGGTCCCAACCGGAGTAACCGATATCGGGACTTAACTGAACCATTCCAAACGGCACTGTTGCGCCGGGATAAGTGTTGCCAGGGCCTTCGGTTCCCATAAATGGATTCACCAATGCCGTGAGCCTTTCTTTTTTGGATTCTTTGGCTATGGAACATCCCAGAAGAATGGTTATCAGTAAAAGGCTTATTAATTTATAATGAGTCATTCAAATTGATTTACAAGTTGTTAATACTCAAAGATTATCTCATCGGCAAATATCCAGGGCTTGTTACCCGAACCAGGATGCCAGTCGGGAAGGGCAGAGAGGCTGGTTGCCTTAATTCTGTAATATCTGAACGATTTATTAACCGGAAATATAAATTCCACAATTTTTGAGTCGTAATCGTTGGGTGTGGTTTCAGTTTCTTGAATGCCAATGGTTGTAAAATCGCGGTTGTTATTCGAGGCCAATACTTTCATTTTTGCCGGAATCAATATCCACGAGCCAACATTGCGCAAAAAGGATAGCCTGATGTTTGTTACCTTATTATTTGAACCCATATCTATTATGGCATCAAAGTTTCGGTTAAAACCCAGCCATTTGCCATCGTGAAAATCCATACTGCCCCTAATGCCATCTATTAAAGCTATTTGACCGGCTTTGGTATATGGTTGCGAGGCCGGAATGTAATATTGTATGGAAGGATGTGCTTTACCCGAATCATTAAATCTGGCACGTATAAACTCTTTAGAGAGCAGTTCGCTGGGCGTTAACCCTGTTTTATAGGCACGGGCCATTACAGTAGCCGATTGTTCAAGCTTTATGGGTTGGCTGTACAGATAACTTTCAGTAGTGGGTTCGTCTCCGTTAATTGTATAGTAAATAGATGCTTCGGGTGTATTGCATTTTATCTCAATGGTTTTGCTTGGGCCAAACAAAGCGGCCGAGTATTCGATGTAGGGGGCAAAAACCATTCGCTCTTCTATGGGTTGCAATCTGTATTCGTTTGGAATTCCATTGCAAACAGGTCGGCTTTCTAGGCTGCTGCCCCAGTTTTTCTGTGGTTGGGGGCCCATGGTAAAAACAAGGTCGCCGCCCAACATAATTTCGTTATGCTTTATAAACGAGCGGTTAAAAGGTTTCCCGTTAAAGGTTGCCGATTGGATGTACTTTGCCTGCGGTGTGCGTCCGATTGTTTTTACTGTAAATTTTTTCCTGTTATCGAGATTAATGGTTGCTTCTTCAAAAAGTGGCGACCCAATCATATATAATCCGTTGCCTGGTGTTACCGGATAAAATCCCATGGCCGAAAAAACGTACCAGGCCGATAATTGTCCGCAATCTTCGTTTCCACTCAGCCCATCAGGTTTGTGGGTATACAATGAATCCATTATCAGGGCAACTTTTTCCTGAGTTTTCCAGGGATGGCCGGTGTAGTTGTAAAGGTAAGCCACATGGTGACTTGGTTCGTTGCCATGCGCATACTGCCCTATTAATCCGGTAATATCGTGCGCATGTTCGTTGGTTCTGATGGGTTCCTGGTCGAACATATCGTTAATTTTTTGGGCCATGGCATCTACACCTCCAAATAGATTCATTAAACCGGCAATATCGTGTGGCGCAAAAAATGTGTAATGCCACGAATTCCCTTCAGTAAAATCGCCCGAACCCAAAATGCTGCTTTCTATGGGGTCGAAAGGCTCACGCCAGTTGCCATTGGCTTTGCGGCCCCTAAGGAAACCGGTTGAAGTATCAAAAACGTTGCGGTAGTTTTGCGACCTGCTCATAAATGTTTGGTAATCATCGTTGTTGCCTAACGTTTTTGCCATCTGAGCAATGCACCAATCGTCGTAGGCGTATTCCACCGTTTTTGAAACGCTGTTGCCTTCCCTTTCAAGCGGTATAAACCCCAAAGCTTTGTAATCGGCAAGGCCAATGTGATCCATCATGGCCGATTTTTTCATGGCTTCAAGGGCCAAATGAGCATCAAAATCACGTTCGCCCTTTTGGTAAGCATCCCAAATTACAGGAACCGAGTGATAGCCAATCATGGTTCCGGTTTCATTGGCCATTAGTTCCCATACAGGTAATAACCCATGTTGCTGATATTGCATTAACATGGTGTTAATGAATGCTCTGTTTTTTTCAGGTTCAATTATGGTGTAGAGTGGATGCGTTGCCCTGAATGTATCCCACAACGAGAATATGGTGTACATATCGTGCCATTTGGTGGCTTTATGAATTTTTTTATCCATACCCCGATAGCGACCATCGACATCGGTATAAAGATTTGGGGCAATCTGAGTGTGATACAATGCTGTGTAAAAAGTTCTTTTTTGCTCTGTTGTTCCGCCTTTGATATTTATTTTGTTAAGATGTTTATTCCAAAGTTTGGTAGCACCCGCCAGATATTTATCAAAGTTGAAGTGTGGTGCTTCATTTTCAAGGTTGTTAATGGCTCCTTCCACATCAACGGCCGAAATACCTACTTTTACAACAAGTTGGTTGTTTGGGATATTTTCAAAATCCAGAATAACTTTTACACTCTTTCCTTCAGCTATTGTTTGGTTTCCTATCACTTCATCGTTGGCCATTACAGTAAAATTTTTAAATGGTGCCGAAAAGCGAGCCACAAAATAGACATACTGGTCGGCAGCCCATCCTTGTGAGCGCCGCAATCCAACAATTTCGTTATTGCCGGTTATGCGTATAAAGCATTCGCGCGGCTGGTCGGAAATGCCATGCTTAAGGTCGATAATGATTGACGAGGGGCCGCTGTTTGAATAGGTGTATCTGTGAATTCCAACACGTGGTGTGGTTGTTAGTTCAGCCTGAATGTTGTAATCGTCAAGTACTACTGAATAGTATCCGGCTCGAGCCGTTTCATTGCTATGCGAAAAGCGCGAACGGTAGCCCTCATCGGGATTGGCTTTTGAACCGGGTTCCCATTTATGAGCGCCGGTAAAGGGCATTATTAATATATCGCCCAAATCGGCTCCTCCGGTTCCACTCAGGTGTGTATGCGAGAATCCCATGATGGAGCTGTCAGAATAATGGTAACCACTGCACCAGTCCCAGCCTTCAATGCCGGTATCGGGGCTCAATTGAACCATTCCAAATGGAGTTGTGGCTCCCGGAAAGGTGTGCCCGTGAGCATCGGTTCCAATAAATGGATCAACATAATGGGTTAGGTCTTCTGTTTTGCCGGTGCATGCCATTAGAGCTGATATAGCCAAAAGCAAAATCCAAAATGTTTTATGGCTTTTAAGGAATATTCTGTTGAGAATAGGGGTGTTTCCGGCAGAAACCTTAATAGAATTGGTGTTTGGATGGCTTAAACGTATCATGCAATTCTTTTTTTTGTTTTATTTAAATGCAATATTTCTCTGAATTACAAATTATATTCCTGGTTAAAGTGCTGACATTAAGTGGTATGCGTATTCTGCTTCAATTTTCACTTTTTTAACCGAAAGTAATATGATACAAAGGTAATCTTTTTACAAAAAATAATAAAAGAATACATCGATTAATTAAAAAATTGTAAAAATATAATAACTTTGAACAGACTATAAAAATTGCCTTGAAGTTGAGTATCTCATTCAACCATTAACAAACAAGTTATTTGCGGATGTAAAATAAGTAGATGAATTGTAATGCGTTATATTATGATTAGAATATGTTTGATTGTTGGCTTGATATTAATCAGTAGCTACATTGGAAAGGTTCAAGCTCAATTGCTCGATTGGGAAAACCCCAAAATAATCGAAAAAAATAAAGAAGCTGCCCGAACGGTGTTCTACAGTTACGACTCGCCAACAAAGGCAATGACGCTCGACCGGGCGAACTCTTTTTTTATTTCTCTGGATGGAAAATGGCGCTTTCATCTGTCTAAAAACCCTGCTAGTCGCCCCATTGATTTTTATAACGATAACTATGATGTGAGTAACTGGGATTGGATTGATGTGCCTGGCAGCTGGGAAGTGCAAGGATACGATGTGCCTATTTATGTAAATATACCCTACGAATTTGCCGACCCACGCACCCCAATAACCGAGCTCAAGGATGGCCCAGATTTGACTAAAGTACCCAAAGACTATAACCCGGTTGGTTCATTCAAACATACTTTCGTTATCCCCGAAAGCTGGAGCTCAAGAGAGGTGCTTATTCATTTTGGTTCGGTAAAATCGGCATTTTACCTTTGGATTAATGGTCAAATGGTTGGGTATAGCCAGGGAAGCAAACTCCCCTCAGAATTTAACATCACGCCATACATAAAGCCCGGAACCAAAAATACTTTGGCCGTTGAGGTTTATCGGTGGAGTGATGCCAGTTATCTCGAATGTCAGGACTTTTGGCGTTTAAGTGGTATTGCCCGATCGGTATTTCTTTCCAGTCAGCCAAAAATCAGAATAACCGATTTCGAAGTGGTTTCAACACTCGATAAGGCATATGAAAATGGCGTTTTCTCATTGTTTGTTGATTTAAAAAACCATTTAAACAAACCACAGAAATTAACTCTGGAGTATGCCATTTTTGATGGACAAAATGAAATTGCCAATGGTGCATCGCGTTTTGAACTTGAAAACAACTCTCAAAAAACTGCTGAGCTGCACACCACTATTCCGTTTGTTAAGCAGTGGAGTGCAGAATTTCCAAACCTCTACACTTTAGTTGTTTCATTGAAGGATGCTAAAGGAAGAGTAATTGAAAGCACTTCTTCGCGCATAGGTTTTAGAAGCGTGGAAATTGCTCGCGGACAGCTTTTGGTAAATGGTGTGCCCATTACTATTAAAGGAGTCAATATTCATGAACACAATCCTGAAACCGGACATTATCTTACCGAAGAGCTCATGTTGCAGGATATTCAATTAATGAAGCAATATAATATCAACGCGGTTCGCTTATCGCATTATCCATTCCCTGAGCGCTGGTACGAATTGTGCGATGAGTTTGGTTTGTATGTATTGGATGAGGCCAACATTGAATCGCATGGTTTTGGATATGGCGAGCGTTCTCCATCATTCAATATGGATTGGGAATTGGCTCATGTTGACCGAATTGTGAGGATGATTAAAAGAGATAAAAACCATCCTTCGGTTATTATTTGGTCAATGGGCAATGAGGCCGGCAACGGGCCTGTATTTTACAGCGGATACCATGCTGCCAAAAATGCCGACCGCACCAAACGCCCTGTTCAGTACGAAAGAACTGAAATTGGAGGCCGTTGGGAATTGGGATTCGATTGGAATTCCGATTTAATTGTGCCGCAATACCCTGACCCGCGTACTTTTGAATATTTTGGACAGTTGGTGCTCGACCGGCCTTTTATTCCTTCTGAGTATGCGCATGGCATGGGCAATAGTATGGGCAATTTTCAGGATTATTGGAACGAGATTAATAAATACCGGCAGCTTCAGGGTGGTTTTATCTGGGATTGGGTCGACCAGGGATTATGGAATACAAATAAAGATGGCAAACGCTATTTTTCCTTTGGCGGAAATTATGGAGAGAATATGCCCAGCGATGGAAATTTCCTGCACAATGGAATCGTTTTTCCAAATAGAGCCATTCAGCCTGCTTTGCACGAAGTTAAAAAAGCTCATGAATCGGTTCGCTTCAAATTGCTTCATGTTTCAAAAAAATCAATCAGGATTCTGGTCGAAAACCTCTATGATTTTACGAATCTTGACGCTTTTAGTTTTTCAGCTGTTATTAAGGCAGATGGAAAAACCCTTAGGAAACTTGAAATGCCCGTAATCAATGCCAAACCTCATGTTGGACAGGTGGTCGATTTACATTTTGATGAGGTTGATTTAATACCTCAAACCGAGTATTTTCTTCATTTGTATGTAACCACAAAGGACAAAACACCTTTGGTTCCGGCTGGTTATTTGGTTGCCAATGAGCAATTCCGGCTTAACTGGTTTGTAAAAGCCGAACCTCGTATTAACAATATGGCAGGGCTGGATATACTTTCAAAAGATAACCGGCTCACTTTAAGTAATAAAAATGTTCGGGTGGAATTTAATGTTCTAACGGGACAAATGAGCCGTTACAAAGTTGGTAATACTGATTATCTGTATCAGGAAAATGGCCCCAGATTAGATTTATGGCGGGCTGTTATCGACAACGATTTCGGTAACGGAATGCACACCCAAAATATAAATTGGAAAAAAGCCATGAGGAATGCCCGCCTGATTAAGTTTGAACACATGCGGTTGAACCCTGAATCGGTGCAAATTATGGTTCAATATAATCTTAAGGAAACAGGAAATACCTGCACCATTTTTTATACTATTTATGGCGATGGCCGCATTCGCGTTAAGAATACATTATCAGCTTCATCAATAGAAAATTCAGATATTCCAAGGTTTGGATTAATGCTTCTGCTAAATAAGGAATTCGATAATTTAACCTGGTTTGGCCGTGGCCCATGGGAAAACTACACCGACCGAAAGGCTTCCGCTTTTGTAGATTTGTATCAAAGCCATGTAAGTGAGCAAATGGTTCCATACATTCGTCCGCAGGAAAATGGAAATAAAACCGATGTTCGATGGGCGGTTCTTTCCAATAATAATGGTGAAGGTTTAATGGTGTTAAATGAATCGTACGATAAGGATGGTTTTGAAATGACTGCCATGCCATACCTGACCGAGGATTTTGATGCCCGAAAGGACTTTGATTATGGGCCGGTGCATCTGGAACAGAAAAACATAGTTGATATTGAGCCACGGGAATTTGTTCGCTGGAACATTGACTATGGGCAGCGTGGTCTGGGTGGCGTTGATAGTTGGGGTGCACGGCCTTTAACTAAATACACGCTATTGCCCAACCGCGATTACGAATATGAATTTGTATTCATCCCGGTGAACAACGCCGATACCGATTACCTTATTCAGGTAAGTAAAAATGGTGCATTAGATTTAAAATGATTAGCTTTAATAATGATTACAATAATGGTAGAGTATTCCAAAATTATTCAAGGATGAAGAATATATATTTAAAGTTTGTTGTGATTGTTTTGCTGGCAGTTGCTGTGTATTCTTGCCAAAAGGCAGATAATCCCTTTCATGTTCAATCTGTAAAAATTCCCGAAGGGCTTTCTCATCAGCAAAAGGTTGAACTCTCAGCCATGGTGGTGCCTCACCCCCGGCAAATGAAATGGTTCGAAGACGAATTCTTTGGGTTCATTCATTTTGGCCCCAACACTTTTACCGGTAAGGAGTGGGGAAATGGTTTTGAAGATGCTGCCATTTTTAATCCTTCCAACCTGAATACCGACCAGTGGTGCGAGTTGATGAAAGCTGCCGGTATAAAACGCGTTATTATGGTGGTGAAACATCACGATGGATATTGTCTTTGGCAAACCCGTTATACCAGTCATTCGGTTGCTTCTTCTCCCTGGCGGGATGGAGAAGGCGATGTGGTGCGCGATTTGGTACAATCGTGTAAAAAATTTGGATTACGGCTGGGCATTTATTTATCTCCGGCCGATCTTTATCAAATTGAAGCTCCCGATGGACTTTATGGCAATGGCAGTGAGTTTACCGATAGAGTTATTCCACGACCTGTTGAGGGGCGTCCTTTCGCCAGCAAACGCACCTTTACCTATAAAGCCGACGATTATAACGAGTATTTTCTTAATCAGCTGTTTGAACTACTTACCGAATACGGCCCTGTTTACGAGTTATGGTTCGATGGCGCTCATCCAAAACCGGGAACAGGCCAAACCTACAATTACGAAGCCTGGTTTAATATTATCAGGGAACTGGCTCCCGATGCAGTTATTTTTGGAAAGGGCCCCGATACACGTTGGTGTGGCAACGAAGGCGGTGCCACCCGCGAAGCCGAGTATAACGTTATCCCTTTGGATCAATCGCCTGATACCTACCATTGGCCCGACAAAATGGATGATAACATTGCCGGTCGGGATATGATTACCGAGGCAACACAATATTTTCATTATTACCCTGCCGAAACCAACACATCCATTCGTCATGGCTGGTTTTGGCGTAATGATAATGAACAACAGGTGCGCAGTGCCAATGATGTGTTTGATATTTACGAGCGATCGGTGGGAGGGAATAGTGTTTTTCATCTGAATATTCCTCCAAATACCGAAGGGCTGTTTTCTCATCGTGAGGCCGAAGTTTTAAAAGAAGTTGGCCGCCGCATACAAGCTGTTTATGGTAACGATTTGCTGAAGGGCGGTACCGCTGACTGTAAAAAGATTTTAGATCAGAAAAGCGAAACATATTGGCAGGCTCCTGATAAAACCGCTGAGATTGAATTTACTTTACCCAATGTAACTCAGGTTAACCGTGTTTTAATACAGGAGGCCATTGCACATCGGGGCGAGAGGGTGGAGGAACACCATTTGGAGGCATGGATAAATGGCTCTTGGGTGAAAATCGCCGATGGAAAAACAATTGGGTATAAGCGTATTCTACGATTCCCAACGATTCAAACAAACCGGTTCAAACTGGTTATCACGCAATCGCGACTTGCCCCGGCCATATCTAATATTTCAGTTCATTATTATGATGAACCTCCAAAACCGGTGGTTGTAAAAAGAAATTCACAAGGTGAAGTTATTTTGGGTGTAGGAACTGGTTTTTCGTGGAATAACCATGGGGCCATCGACCTGTCGCAAAACATCTATTATACATTGGATGGTTCAGAACCAACCATCACATCACCCAGGTATCAGGCTCCACTCAACCTGCCATACGGCGGCCATTTAAAAGCCAGAGCCATTGCAGGCGATAAAATGGGGGCAGTAACCGAAATGCGACTTGGAATACATAAGGCCGGATGGACTGCCACTGACGGCATTAGTGATATGTCTGAAACATCAAAAATTGTTGATGGAAATGAACATACCAGATGGATTTCTGAGGAGTTTAAAGCTGGTAGTAAACCTTATATCACTATTGATATGAAACAAGAGTATCCGTTTGCAGGATTTTCATACTTACCAAATGTTTATGATGGGTTTATTGAATCTTTTACAGTGGAGATAAGCAAGGATGGCAATTCGTGGCAGAAGGTTTATTCCGGAAATTTTGGCAACATCAGAAACGACCCATCCCAACGGTTAGTTTTATTCAATGATAGATATATTGCACGTTTTGTAAAATTCTCCGAATTAAAAGCTCCCGGAAACTTGAAACGTGTTGGTGCTGCCGAAATTGATATCTTAGCTGATTAAACCCAATAATGATGATTACACAAGAAATATTGCAGATTCCTTACATTGAATATGATGAAAATGATGGCATTATCAAAGTGCTGGCTGATAAGCCTATGAATAAAATTGAAGTATTATCCTGGGGCAATACATCGCAACAAGTATCTGCGGGTTTTAAAATAGCACACAACAATAAAGCTATCATTCTTCAATACAATATTGTTGAGAATGAATTGCTGGCGCGGTTTAACAATCATCTGGAGCCTGTATATAAGGATAGCTGTGTTGAAATGTTTTTAACCTTTGACGGCGATAATAATTATTACAATTTCGAATTTAATTGCTTTGGAACCTGTCTGGCTGCTTATGGCCCCGACAGGCATGGACGCCCCCGCTTGCCATTAAACGCAATCAATAAAATTAAAACAACATCTGCTATTATGCGGATTAATGATGAAGGCTTCAATTGGCAGTTGTTTATTTATTTGCCGGTTGAAGTGTTTGTTCATCATAGTTTTAATTCGTTGGACGGAATTAAGGCAAAAGCCAACTTTTATAAATGTGGCGACGAACTTAAACAACCCCATTATTTAAGCTGGAAGAGGATTGGAACCCCAAAGCCTGATTTTCACCAGCCCGGTTTTTTTGGAGATGTATATTTTCAATAATGGTTTCTATGTTTCTGCTATTCAATAAATTATAAACTAATGAGAACTCTGTTAATCCTTTTATCTTTAATATTTTCTGTAGTTACTTCGGTTGCTTCTCAAAACTTTAAAGCTCCTTTATCGTTGTGGTATAACCAACCGGCTCAACAATGGGTTGAGGCATTACCCATTGGTAATGGACATTTGGGAGCTATGATTTTTGGTGGAGTTGAAAATGAGCGAATCCAGCTTAACGAAGAATCAGTATGGACTCACCAACATGTTTACCGGGATAAAACAAACGGACACAAGTATATATCAAAAATACGTTCGCTACTGTTTAAGGAGCAATACGAAGAGGCCGAGCAGCTTATTAACGAGCACATCCTTAATCCGCATGTGCACAGCCCTACAAATTCTTATCAAACTTTGGGTGATTTACATTTAACTTTTTTCGGTCACGAGCAATATTCCGATTATCATCGCGAACTGAATCTTGATAGTGCGTTGGTAAAAGTCAGCTACAAATCGGGCGACGTACAATTTAAACGCGAGTATTTTTCTTCAAATCCTGCCAAATCAAATATTATCTGGTTATCGGCTAATAAACCCGGCAGCATTAGTTTTAAAGCTGAATTATCGCGTCCCGGCGATGGAGAAATGGTTACTGTTGAAGGTAATGAACTGATAATGCTGCAGAAAGTTGATAATAAAGAAGGAGTAACTTTTGAAACCCGTGTACGAATTGTAAATAAAGGTGGAGAAGTAAAGTCAGGAAACAATGAAATCGTAATTACAGGTGCCGATGAGGTTATGCTGATTCAAGTGGCAGCTACTGATTACAGGAAAGACAATCCGGCTTCGCTCTGTAAAGCTTATTTGAATTTAACAAACAGCAGAAGCTATCAACAAATAAAGTCGGAACATATTGCCGATTACCGTAACTTGTTTGGCAGGGTGTCTCTTGATTTGGGTAATACCGATGCTGTTTATTTCCCAACCAATCAGCGTTTGGATGCACTCAGGAATGGCTCTTCCGATCCGGGTTTATTTGCACTTTATTTTCAATTTGGCCGGTATCTGCTTATTTCCTCATCCCGACCCGGATCGTTACCTGCAAATTTGCAGGGTATTTGGGAAGGTACGCTCACACCACCCTGGAATGCCGATTATCATATCAATATTAATATTCAGATGAATTACTGGCCGTCTGAAACTACAAACCTTTCAGAATGTCATTTGCCATTTCTTGATTTTATTGGAAAGTTAAGACCCAAAGGAAGTGAAACAGCTAGACAAGTATATGGTGCCAAAGGGTTTACAGCACATCATACCACTGATGCCTGGTTTTACACCACCGGACAAGGAGAACCCAAATGGGCCATGTGGCCAATGGGAGCAGCATGGGCTGCAACCCATATTTGGGAACATTTTCTTTTTACCCGCGATACATCCTATTTAAAAAATTATGGTTTTGAGGTAATGCTTGATGCCGCCCGTTTCCTATCCGATTATCTGGTTGAAGATCCAAAAACCGGACTATTGGTATCCGGCCCATCCATGTCGCCCGAAAATGAGTTTATCACTCCAAAGGGAAACAGGGCATCGGTGGTTATGGGGCCATCAATGGACCATCAAATTATTTATCAACTATTTAATGCCTGTATTGATGCGGCAGAAATTCTCAAAACAGAAAGAAGCTTTATCCGGAAGTTGCAAAATCAGCTGTCACGATTAACCCCGCCTAAAATTGGCGAAGATGGTCGTATTTTAGAATGGTCGGTGAATTTGCAGGAAGCAGAACCCGGCCATCGACACATGTCTCATCTTTATGGTTTATTTCCATCGGCACAGTTTTCATGGGAGAAAACTCCTGAACTTATGGAAGCGGCCAGACGTGTTATAGAGAAAAGACTTGAACACGGTGGAGGGCACACCGGCTGGAGCAGAGCCTGGATGGTAAATTTCTTTGCACGTTTAAAAGATAGCGATGAAGCATATCAAAATATGCGGGCACTTTTAACTAAGTCAACTTTACCCAACTTGTTCGATAACCATCCTCCTTTCCAGATTGATGGAAATTTTGGAGGTACCTCAGGTATTGCTGAAATGTTATTGCAATCGCATCAGGGTTATATTGAGTTATTGCCGGCGTTGCCAAAGCAATGGCCCCAAGGTTCAGTTAAAGGATTAAAGGCACGTGGTGGGTTCACTCTTGATTTTACCTGGGAGGAAGGCAAACTTAATGAGGTAATTATTACTTCTGCTTTTGATACAGCAGTAGATTTAATGTATGCAGGCCATAAAGTTTCACTTCATCTGTATAAAAATCAACCAAGAGTTATTCAGATGCATTGATAAAATAATAGGGCGTCCCGTGTTATTGAGACGCCCTGTTTTGTGTTAAAAAAGTTTCGTTTTTATTCGGCCGGAGCGTAAGTCATCTCGGCAAAACGACGATAAGTGTTGTAACGCCATTTAGCATTTTCCTCGGCAGCGGCAAACAGTTCTTTTGCTTCGGCGGGGAACGCTTTAATCAGCGATGTGTAACGAACCTCATTCATCAGGAAACTTTGGAATTTGCTCCAGTCGGGCTCTTTTGAATCGAGCTGGAATGGGTTTTTACCTTCAGCCTCGAGCATTGGGTTGTAGCGGTATAAATGCCAGTATCCAGCTTCTACAGCCAGTTTGGATTCGTTCTGAGCATCGCCCATACCATTTTTCAAACCGTGGCTGATACATGGTGAGTAGGCAATAATCAACGATGGACCAGGATAAGCTTCGGCTTCTTTAAGCGCTTTAAAGTATTGAGCCTGATTACTTCCCATGGCAACCTGGGCTACATAAACATAGCCATAAGTGGTAGCCATCAGTCCAAGGTCTTTTTTGCGGATTCTCTTACCGGCAGCGGCAAATTTAGCAACAGCACCAACAGGCGTTGATTTTGATGCCTGACCACCCGTGTTGGAATACACTTCAGTATCCATTACAAGAATGTTAACATCTTTACCCGATGCAATAACGTGGTCTAAACCACCAAAGCCTATGTCGTATGCCCAGCCGTCGCCACCAAATATCCATACCGATTTCTTAACCAGATAATCCTTAAGAGCTAAGATTTCTTTAGCAACAGCATGTTTCTCGGTTTCAAGCGCCTTTAGTACAGCATTTGATACTTCGCGGGTTTTAGCACCATCATTTTTGGCTTCAATCCAGGCTTCAAAAGCAGCCTTAGTAGCAGGAGCTACCTCGTTAATGGCAGCATTCATGCGCAATTCAATACGGTCGCGCAATTTGTCAACAGCGGTAGCCATACCCATACCGTATTCGGCGTTGTCTTCGAATAGTGAGTTGCCCCATGATGGTCCGCGTCCGTTTTTATCGGTGCAATAAGGTGTGGCAGGAGCCGAACCTCCGTAAATAGATGAACAACCGGTAGCATTGGCAACCATCATTCTATCGCCAAATAATTGGGTAATTAGTTTAATGTAAGGCGTTTCACCACAACCAGCACAAGCACCTGAGAACTCAAATAGTGGTTGAGCAAACTGTGAGGCTTTTACATTCATATCCTTAGCCATAATGGTATCCTTAATGGTTACCTTTTCGGCCATGTAGTCCCAACGGTCGGTTTCAACCATCTGGCTTTCAAGAGACTTCATAACCAGGGCTTTGGTTTTCGATGGACAAACTTCGGCGCAGTTACCGCAACCGGTACAGTCGAGTACGCTTACCTGAATTTTATATTGTAGTCCCTCAAAACCTTTACCATTTGGCTTAATGGTTACTGTACCAGCAGGAGCGCCGGCCAATTCTTTCTCATCAAGCAGGAATGGACGAATGGCAGCGTGAGGACAAACATAAGAACACTGGTTACACTGAATACAGTTTTCCGATTGCCATTCAGGTACATTAACTGCAATACCACGCTTTTCGTAAGCTGTGGTACCAGCCGGGAAAGTACCGTCTTCACGCCCAAGGAATGCACTTACAGGCAAATCATCACCTTTCTGACCATTGATAGGGAATACCATGTTTTTGATGAAATCGGGAATGGCTTTTCCATTGGTAGCAGGCTCGTCGCCAAGTTTAGCCCATTCGGCCGGAACTGCAACTTTGGTAACATCGCCACCACGGTCAACAGCTAAATTGTTCATTTTTATCACGTCTTCGCCTTTCCGGCCAAACGATTTCTGAACAAATTTCTTCATTTGAGAAACAGCCAGGTCGTATGGAATTACGTTGGCAATTTTAAAGAAGGCCGATTGCATAATGGTATTGGTGCGGTTACCCAGTCCTATTTCCTCGGCCATGGCTGTGGCGTTGATAATGTAAAACTGAATATCATTTTGCGCCATGTACCTTTTTACATCATTGGGAAGTTTGCTTTTGGTTTCTTCCACATCCCAGGTGCTGTTTAAAAGGAATGTTCCGCCTTTTTTCAATCCTTTAAGCATATCGTAACGGCCCAAATAGGCGGGAACGTGACAAGCCACAAAGTCAGGGGTGTTAACAAGATATGGTGAGCGAATTGGGGTGTCGCCAAAGCGCAGGTGCGAAATGGTAATACCACCCGATTTTTTTGAGTCGTATGCAAAATAAGCCTGTGCGTATTTATCGGTATTGTCGCCAATAATCATGATACTGTTTTTGTTGGCGCCAACAGTTCCATCAGAACCCAAACCATAAAACTTACCGGCAAAGGTGCCTTTGGTACTCAGGTCAATTTCAGGGCGCAATGGAAGCGATGTAAAGGTTACATCATCAACAATGCCCAAAGTAAACCTGTCTTTTGGCTCGGGAAGTCTCAGATTGTCGAATACTGAAAGAATATGAGCCGGGGTGGTATCTTTGGATGATAATCCGAAACGACCGCCAATTACCAAAGGTGCATCTTTTTTACCATAGAATAACTGCAAAATATCTAAATGCAGTGGGTCGCCATTGGCTCCGGGTTCTTTGGTACGGTCGAGTACGGCAATGCGCTTAACCGTTTTTGGGAACGCTTCGAAGAAATATTTTGCTGAGAAAGGACGGTAAAGGTGTACCGCAATTAGTCCCACTTTCTCTCCTTTTTCAATCAGGTGGTCGATTACTTCCTTAATAGTATCGGTAATGGAACCCATTGCCACAATGATATTTTCGGCATCAGCAGCACCATAATAATCGAACGGACGGTATTTACGGCCGGTAATTTTCGAAATTTCATCCATGTATTTGGCTACAATGTCGGGAATGGCATTGTAAAATGGATTAGCCGCTTCGCGCGATTGGAAGTAAATGTCAGGGTTTTGTGCAGTACCTCTGGTAACCGGACGCTCAGGATTTAATGAGTTGTCGCGGAACTTCTGTAGCGCATCCCGGTCGAGCAGTGCAGCTAAATCGTCTTGTTCCATCATTTCAATTTTCTGGATTTCGTGCGAAGTACGGAATCCATCGAAGAAATGAAGGAAAGGAACTCTTGATTTAATGGCTGCAAGGTGTGCAATACCGGCAAGGTCCATAACTTCCTGTACACTTCCGGTAGCCAGCATGGCAAATCCGGTTTGGCGTGTTGACATAACGTCGCTGTGGTCGCCAAAAATTGAAAGAGCCTGCGCTGCAAGGCTTCGGGCGCTCACATGAAATACCCCGGGCAATAATTCACCAGCAATTTTATACATATTCGGGATCATCAGTAATAATCCCTGCGATGCGGTAAAAGTGGTGGTTAGTGCGCCTGCCTGTAATGAACCATGAACAGCTCCGGCAGCTCCGGCTTCCGATTGCATCTCCTCCAACTTAACAGTTTCGCCGAAGATGTTTTTTCTTCCATTGGCTGCCCATTCGTCAACATACTCAGCCATGTTGGAAGAAGGTGTGATTGGGTATATGGCCGCCACTTCGCTAAACATATAAGCGATGTGCGAGGCTGCATAGTTCCCGTCACAGGTAATGAACTTCTTTGCTTTTGCCATTTGTAATTTCTCCTAAACAGTTAAATAATTAATTGATTCTCTTATATTTTATGTGTCTATAATTTGTTTTTCGAAGCCACATGGAACTCGCCATAATAGAAATACTCTTTTGTAAGAACTCCTTCTCATGGCTCGTTTCGTGTCTTTAATTTAAAACAAAAAACCGAAAAGCCAAAGCGGTATCTGATGGTCTTTACCAACTTCTGCCATATCGAGCGTTTGCCAGAATTTTCCAGAAGCATCCTCTCTATGCTTCAGTTTTCCACCAATTTTAAAAATGCCGTATTCTTCCACTAAAAAATCGCCTTCCCTGCAAGAGGCTAGTTTGTGCTGGTAACCTACCTGGCAATTAAAAAATGTTTTGTACAAAACATCAGAGTTTATTTCGCCTCTTGCCACAGAATAAAGCAGGTTGGGATTTTGAAGATAAACTCTTGCAGGTTTTTTTACCTGATCGGGGTCTCCTTCGTATAATAAGTTAATTAAATCGGCTTGTTTCAGGTGTTGCAGGTAATTCATTACCGTGGCACGACTGGTTTCTATTTCGTTGCTTAATTTGCTGATATTGGGCTGAAATGGAGCATTGCTGGCTATTAAGTATAACAGCTTTCGCAATTTGGGCAGGTATTTCAGCTCAATTTGCTGCAGATAGCTGATATCGATCTCCAAAGCCAGATTGATGTTTTTCAGGAGGTTTTCGAGATAATTGCGCTTCTCCAGAAAAAAAGGATAATAGCCATGATGCAAGTAATCGGTGAAAAAAGCCAGTGGCTTTACTTTTTCAACAATATTCTGTGCAATCTCAACATGGTTGCTCAATATTTCCTGCAAGCTGTAAGCCGGAAAGTTCTCGCCGGTTTTATAGTTCAAATATTCCCTGAAAGTAAATCCTTCGAGGTTATAAACATGGGCACGACCTTCCAGTTCGGTTTCTCCTTCTTCGGCGCGCATTAATGGAGAACCGCTGAAAACTATTTTTAAATTTGGGTAATTATCGTAGCAATATTTTAGTTCTTCCGACCAGTTGGGATATTTAAACAATTGGTCAAGCACCAGTGTTTCACCTCCTGTTTTCTGAAACTCATCGGCAAACGAAACGATGGTGCGGTTCGAAAAATAGAGATTATTCAGGTTTACATAAAGGCACGATTTGTCGGTGCCATATTTTGATGATACAAAATGAAGCAGGAAATTGGTTTTACCCACACCGCGGGCCCCCAGAATACCAATAAGCCGGTGACCCCAGTTTACTTTGCTCATCAATCCCCGGTTAACGGGTACTTCCAGATGTTCGAGCAGGTAACGGTGTGTTTTAAAAAATGCCTGCACCATATTAAAAAGTGTTTCTTTTTATGTTGCAAAGTTAAGATTTGTTGGGCTTATTTTGTAATTTCCAGATTGCAATTTTCCTGTTTAGCTGTTATTTAAAACTATTAAAAATAAAAAAAGCGTCGGGATATTCAC
>CALEUX010000149.1 GCA_937920475.1 uncultured Marinilabiliaceae bacterium | reverse complement strand
ATCTAAAAACCAATGTTCTTTGATATGACAAAAATAAATAATTCAAGCCCTACTTCCAAAAGAGGTGGAGTATTAAATGAATATATGCGTAAATACCTATATAGGTGGCGGTTACATCTTTTAGCCTGACGGCTATGGGGCAACGCCCTATGAGTGTAAACCAAATCAAGTCGCCCTGTAAGGGCAAAATCAGGTAGTGATTGGAGTGTGTAAAATTAGAATTAAATATAAGCATATATTATTGTGATGTATCAAATACAAATAATTCTTATCAAGTCGTAAATGATAGAAAATGAAATATTTGCGTCTTTGCGTCTTTGCGTTTAATCTTTCATCAACGAGTTATTGTATTAATCAATTAAAATAGAATTACCCCACATTATTAAGTTCTGACTTTTTACTATCAACAATATTATCAAAAAGATGATTGGTGTAATTCTAATTATCATTTAATCAGGCTATTGCAACACAAAAATTATTAATAAAAAACCAGGAAAACCAGCCGGCTTAAGGTTTATTTTTACTATATTTGTAAGTTTTTTGGCAGAAACTGATTCTGTCAAGCATACATAACAAAAAAACTATGAGCGATAATTTAGATTTAACTACTTCCAAAAGTTCTAACGGCGATTATTCAGCCAATAGCATACAGGTTCTTGAAGGTCTAGAAGCGGTAAGGAAACGTCCTGCCATGTACATTGGGGATATAAGCAGTAAAGGTTTGCATCATTTGGTTTATGAGGTTGTTGATAACTCCATTGACGAAGCACTTGCCGGGTACTGTTCCTATATAGAAGTTATTATCAATGAGGATGACTCTGTTTCTGTACTTGATAACGGTAGAGGAATACCTGTTGATATGCATGAAAAAGAGGGAAGGTCGGCTCTTGAAGTTGTAATGACAGTTCTTCATGCCGGGGGGAAATTCGATAAAGATTCGTATAAAGTATCTGGTGGTTTGCATGGTGTAGGTGTTTCTTGTGTTAATGCCCTGTCCGACAGTCTGGTGGTTGAGGTTCATCGCGATGGTAAATTATATACTCAGGAGTACCATCGTGGAAAACCACTTGAGCCGGTTAAAGAAATTGGTACCACCAATAAAACCGGAACCCATGTTACCTTTAAACCCGATGCTTCAATATTTACTACTACCGAGTATAAATATTCCATTCTGGCCGACAGAATGCGGGAGTTGGCGTTTCTAAACAAGAATATTGAAATTATTCTGACCGATAAGCGTGAGGTAAACGAAAATGGCGAGCCTAAATCGGAACGTTTTCATTCTGAGGAAGGTTTGAAAGAATTTGTTCAGTTTATTGACGGTAATCGTGAGCGTTTGATAGAGAATATCATTTATATCAACACCGAAAAAAACGAAACGCCCGTTGAAATCGCCATTCTCTATAATACGTCGTTTACCGAAAATGTATATTCGTACGTTAACAATATCAACACCATTGAAGGAGGTACCCATCTTACCGGATTTCGAAGAGGACTAACACGCACCCTGAAGACCTGGGCTGATAAATCAGGGCTGCTTTCAAAGTTAAAATTCGATATCAATGGAGATGATTTCCGTGAAGGGTTAACAGCCGTTATTTCTGTTAAGGTTGCCGAACCTCAGTTCGAAGGTCAGACAAAAACAAAATTGGGCAACAGCGATGTGAGTCTGGCTGTTGATCAGGCTGTAAGTACCATGTTGGCCAATTATTTGGAGGAAAATCCACGCGATGCCAAAGAAATTGTAAATAAAGTTATTCTGGCTGCAACCGCCCGCCATGCCGCCCGTAAAGCGCGTGAGCTGGTGCAACGCAAAAGTGTTATGTCGGGAGGTGGCTTACCTGGTAAATTGGCCGATTGCTCCGATAAAGACCCTGGCAACTGTGAGGTTTTCCTGGTTGAGGGAGACTCGGCAGGCGGAACAGCCAAACAAGGTCGTAACCGCCAATTTCAGGCCATTCTGCCGTTGCGGGGTAAAATCCTGAACGTTGAAAAAGCCTTGCAGCATAAAGTGTTCGACAGCGATGAAATTAAAAACATTTATACTGCTCTGGGTGTAACCATAGGTACCGAGGAAGATAGCAAAGAATTGAATCTGACTAAGTTGCGTTACCACAAGGTGATAATCATGACCGATGCCGATGTGGATGGTAGTCACATTTCAACCCTTATTATGACTTTTTTCTTCAGGTATATGAAAGAATTGATTAATTTGGGTCACCTTTATATTGCCACACCACCGTTGTATTTATGCAAAAAGGGTAAGGTAGAACAATATTGCTGGAATGAACAACAGCGTCGCGAATTTATTGATACCTACGCCGGAGGACGCGAAGATTCTATTCATATTCAGCGGTACAAAGGTCTTGGAGAAATGAACGCTGAACAGCTTTGGAGTACGACCATGAATCCCGAAACCCGTATTCTTCGTCAGGTTAATATTGAAAGCGCCACCGAAGCTGACCGGATTTTTAGTATGCTGATGGGTGACGATGTGCCACCAAGACGCGAGTTTATTGAACAAAATGCTACATACGCGAAAATCGATGTTTAGAAAATTAGTTTGAATATTGAAACCACAATAGGAGAAGTGAGAAGGGATGCAGTTTTTCCTTTCTCACTTTTTTAATGACAGGATGGAACGGAAAAGAATCATTATAGCCACTACCAACAATCTGGTTTCCGATAACCGTGTTGCAAAACTGGCTTTAACGCTCGAAAAACTAAATTTCGATGTGTGGCTTATTGGTCGACAATGGCCTGAGGGAGACATTCCTGAAAATCGTTCAGGGCGGTTTTTTAGATTCAGATTATGGTTTAATAAAGGGCCATTGTTTTATATTAGTATGAATATCAGGATATTCATATTTCTGATAAAACACCGGGCACACCGGTTTGTGGCCGTTGATTTGGATACACTGGCCGCCTGCGTTTTAGCAGGAAAATTAAAGAAAACATTAGTTGTATTCGATAGTCACGAGTATTTTCCCGAAGCTCCTGAATTACAGCATCGACCTTTTAAAAAGAAAATATGGCTGGCTTTGGAGCATCTTTTTATTAAAGGCATATATGCCCGTATTACAGTTTCTCCGGGTATTGTGAAAATATATAAGGATAAATACAATCTTGATTTTCTGCTGGTTAGAAATGTTCCTATGTCTCAGAAGGAAATTCCGGGTATTAGGAAAACATCCGGCAATCCGGTTGTTTATTATCAAGGCGCTTTGAATTTAGGAAGAGGTCTCGAAAATAGCATCAGAGCCATGTGTTTGTTGCCCAATTATGAGATGATGATTGTAGGTGGTGGCGATATTGCCGATAAGTTAAAGCTGTTGGTTATTGAGATGGGTTTAACTGAGAGGGTTACTTTTGTAGGAAAGGTGCCGTTTGAGAATTTGCAGACATATATCCAAAAAGCACATGTTGGGTTGTGCCTTCTCGAAAATATTGGACTAAACTATTATTATTCGCTTCCCAATCGAATTTTTGACTATCCGCTTGCTGGTTTGCCGGTTATTGCTACAGATTTTCCCGATATTCGAACTGTTGTTTCAGAGTACGAAACAGGCTTGCTATTGGACAACCTGAACCCTGCTAATATTGCCAGTGCCATACGGCAAGCTTGCGAAAACGCGGAACTGCGAGAACATTGGGCAACGACCCTTCCAAAGGCAGCACTTCAGTTATCATGGGAAAATGAAATAAATGATTGCCTTAAACTATTTACTTAGCAGCTGATTAAAGTTATTTTTTAGACAAAAGACAAAAGACTTATAGGCAAAAGATATAGAAAGTAACATGCTTAAAATAAACTAAATAACTTAACAATCTTATTTGTCTATACTTTTTATTTAGTCTAATCTATCTGTCTGAAACCTGCCTGCCGATAGGCTGGTCTAAACTTCTGATAGTCTTTAATAAATTCCGGAAACTAAATTTAAACAGATACTCAAAATAAAAAAGCCTTCAAAGCAAATTTAGCAATGAAGGCCTTTTTTTATATAATGTTGCTATAATCTTTTATCCAAGATAAGATTTCAATAATTTGCTGCGTGATGTATGCCGCAACCTTCTGATAGCCTTTTCTTTTATCTGGCGAACCCTTTCGCGGGTCAATCCAAACCGTTCGCCAATTTCTTCAAGCGTCATTTCCTGGCAACCAATACCAAAGAAGAGCTTGATAATATCACTCTCACGTTCAGTTAAAGTGGCTAAAGCACGCTCAATTTCACGCGAAAGAGACTCATTTATCAATGCGCGGTCGGCATTGGGCGAATCGCTGTTAACCAAAACATCCAACAAGCTGTTGTCTTCGCCTTCAACAAATGGAGCATCTACAGAAATATGACGACCGGCAACACGCAACGTGTCTGCAACTTTGTCAGCAGGCAATTCCAACTCATCTGCCAATTCTTCGGGAGATGGTTTGCGCTCATGCTCCTGCTCGAATTTGGAGTAAGCCTTGTTGATTTTATTTAACGATCCAACCTGATTCAGTGGTAAACGAACAATACGAGACTGCTCAGCCAATGCTTGTAAAATTGACTGACGAATCCACCAAACAGCATACGAAATAAACTTGAAACCACGGGTTTCATCGAATTTTTCAGCAGCTTTAATCAACCCAAGGTTTCCTTCATTAATAAGGTCAGGAAGACTAAGTCCTTGGTTTTGATATTGTTTGGCAACAGATACCACAAACCTTAGATTCGCTCTGGTAAGTTTTTCGAGTGCAGCCTGGTCGCCTTTTTTAATGCGTTGTGCCAACTCCACTTCCTCTTCTACAGAGATAAGGTCTTCACGACCAATTTCTTGTAAATACTTATCCAGCGAAGCGCTTTCGCGGTTTGTGATTGATTTTGTTATTTTTAATTGTCTCATGTTCTCTCCAAATACGGCGCAAAATTACACTTTTTTCCTAACTATGGCAATACAAATAAATAGGTGATTGCTTAAATTGTTTGTTCAAATCATTAAAAAAACATAAAAATTAGTTCTATTAATTATAAACAGTTGAAAACCTTGCGAGGTTCAGTATTATGTTTAGCAAATCAATCTTTTTATTGTTTTTTTTCTCATTAACTTCGTTTACGTAAGTTGTGGTACCAATATTAGCCAATCGCAAATCCTTTTCGGTTAAAAAAGCGTTTTTGCCGGCCTGTTCGTCCATCAGAAGGGCCGGCAAAAATTTAATAATTTAGTTTGTCGGTCTATTCCTGCAAATTAATGGCGTAATAAGCAACTCTTCCATTCAGATAAATTCCGGTAAGGAATAAGCCTTCATCTACCACATCTACGACTTTTTTAAGGTCATCTTCAGAATTGATGGGTACCCGATTGGCTTTGGTAATCACATATCCTTCACGAATACCTGCATCGCGGAACTTTCCGGCTGAAACAGATTTTACTTTAATTCCGTTACGTAACCTCAACGATTGTTTTTCGGCATCTGAAAGTGGCTCAAAAGTGGCTCCAAGCAACGACATCTTTGTCGATGTCTGAACCATTTCAGTTCCACCCTGCATATTACGTAAAGTTACTGCAAAAGGTTTTGTTTTTCCATCGCGAAGTACTAAAACATCTAATTTGTCGCCGGGGCGATGACGGCTTACCCTTTCCTGAAGCTGTGGTACAGTATTTACATCATCGCCATTAATTTTCAGAATAACGTCTCCCGGTTTAATACCAGCCTTTTGAGCACCACCATCTTCAGCTACCGCTTCTACGTAAACGCCCCTAACGCGGTCAATTTTTAATTCTTTGGCTCTTTCGCTGTTCATTTCCCTGATACTGATGCCCATTAAACCACGTTGTACTTCACCAAATTCCATTAAATCGGCCACAACTTTTTGCACAATGCTTACCGGAACGGCAAAGGAATAGCCTGTAAATGAACCGGTACGCGATGCAATGGCTGTGTTGATACCAACCAATTCACCCTGAGTGTTCACTAAAGCACCACCGCTATTGCCCGGGTTTACGGCTGCATCGGTTTGAATAAATGATTCAATTCCGAGTTGATTACCAAGGATTTGAAGATTACGCGATTTGGCACTGACTATACCGGCTGTAACCGTTGAGTTTAAGTTAAATGGGTTACCTACGGCCAACACCCACTCGCCAACTCGTATAGCATCGGAATTACCATAGGTTAAAAAGGGAAGATCTGAAGCCTCAATTTTTAATAAGGCAATGTCGGTGGATGGATCGGCACCTACTTTTACCGCTTTAAACTGTCGGCGGTCGTTCAATGTGACTTCAATTTCATCAGCTTTATCAATAACATGGTTATTGGTTACTATAAAACCATCTTTGGTTAGAATAACACCTGAACCTGAACCCATTACCGGTTGTGGTTCCTGTTGCTGGAAACCTCCTCTTGGGCCAAAGAAAAAGTCGAATAAAGGATTGCCCGAATCGAATTGGCGGGCATTACTTTTTCCTTTGGTCATAACGTGAACTACGGCATGCACCGATTTCTCTGCCGGAAAGGTTAAGTCAGGAACGCCTCCCTGCGCAAATGCCGGCATATTAGCATAACGTGCTACAGAATCAACGTTTACAGGCACTTCTATCAGGCGGGTTCGTGGCTCTGTTATTTTCGAATATGTTATAACTCCTATCAAAGCTCCCACAACAGCAATAGAGAATGTGGTTAATAAATTTTTAGTATTCATAACGATTCTTTTTTGTTGTTAAACAAACGAAAATCATCAAAAGATGTGCCTTAAAGTAAAGCTTAACATTTTTTAACCGCTAAAGGATTTGGCTTTGATGGATTGGTTTGCAATAACAGGAGACCCCGATGGTATGGTTCCGGTAACCCTAACCCTTAACCAAAACCGGAATGTCCACCATCGGGGCCCAAGAAAGGTGTTCCAGTGCGAACAAGTACTTTTCTTGTTACACCAATATTAAATTACATCAGAATTATGCGTTTGTCAATTTTTTGAGACTTTATTTTAAACAATAGCTTATTCGGCTGCCAATTTTATTTTGCAACTATACTAAATAACTATTTAAATTTGATTTTCAAAATTTATTAACATTAGTGTCCGATAATTTTTTTTGAATTTACGTGAATGTGTTTGTACATAAGGGAATCAGTAGTTTTTTGTTTACCAGGGGGTCGCTTTCCGCCTCAGAGAAACGATAGTTCTTTGATACCATAAGAGATTATAATGACATCAAAA
>CALEUX010000148.1 GCA_937920475.1 uncultured Marinilabiliaceae bacterium | reverse complement strand
GTATTCATAGCTATAAGCTACGATATTTTATAGAAATAAGGAAATATATGAGCTCCCTTTTTTCGTTAAGTTATAAACAGTTAGCTGTTAATAACTACATAAAAAAAGAGACTGACTCTTTTGAGACAGCCTCTTTTATTTATATAAACTGTTCTTTAATCAAGTCATTCACAAAACTGACAACTACTAGTTGGAACTATAAACTAACAACTTCTGCCTATTGACTATTAACCACTGATTACACATTAATCATCATTGGCATTAACAGCATCAGTTCCTCTTCATATTCTTCCTTTTCGAACGGTAACAGGATGGCAGCCCGCGAAGGATCAGACATTTCGATAATAATATCGCCCGATGACAGGTTATCAAGAATATCAGATAGAAATACCGATTTAAAACCAATTTCCATTTCATCGCCTTCGTACTGGCAGCGCAGTTTTTCAAATGCAGAAATAGAAAAATCGATATCCTGGGCAGATACCACCATCTCGTTATTCCCCAAATGCAGCTTAACTAAGTTGCTGGCCTGATTGGCAAAGATAGAAACCCGCCCAAGTGTGTTGGCTAAATCAACCCTGTCGATAACCGCTTTGTTTGGATTATCCTGAGGAATAACAGCATTGTATGAGGGGTAATTGCCTTCAACCAACCTGCAAACCAATTTGTAGTTAGGAAGGGTAAAAAATGCATTTTTATGGTCAAACTCAATCAATACATCTCCACTTTCGCGTGGTAAAACGTTTTTGAGCAAGGCTGCCGGTTTTTTGGGCAGAATAAAAGATGCTTCAAAATCGCTTTTGGCATCTAAACGCTGGTAACGCACCAGTTTATGTGAGTCGGAAGCTACAAAAGTCAGGTTGTTCATCGAAAATTCGAACAAAATACCATTCATAACCGGACGCAACTCATCATCGGCAGTGGCAAATAATGTTTTGTTTATTCCAGTCATCAACAACGATACTGGTAATTGCAGTCTGTTTGATTTATCTTCTTCCACAACGGGCAAAGAAGGATAATCCTGACCTGGCTGGGCTACAAAATTGTACTTTCCTCTTTCAGATACGATGTCAACCACCTTGGTATCCATCGAAATATCAAATGTTAATGGCTGCTCAGGCAGCTTTTTTAATATTTCCAGCAAGATTTTAGAAGGCAACGCAATTACGCCATCACCATCGGTACTATCCGTTTCCATTGTGGTAGTCATGGTTACCTCAAGATCAGATGCAGTAATATTCAGCACCTTATCTTGTAAATCGAAAAGGAAACAATCGAGTACGGGCAATTGACTTTTGGTTGAAATAGCCCGGCTGATAGCCTGTAAATGCGATAATAATTCTGAACTGGATACGACAAATTTCATTGCTTAATTTTTTTAGTTTTTATTGACCGTATGCAACTATTATAAATTTTACTGCTTCATTATCAGTCAATCCAAAGGTGGATTAACAAACCTTAAATATATAAAATATCAATGAATTAAGCAGTTAAAAAGCATAAAAAATCCTGCACAAAAGTTCCCGAATATACAAAAAAGCTTTTCACCCGGACATGTGGTGAAATAAAAAAAATGGTTTGAAATACCAGTAACTGTTTTTTAAAAAAAAAAATTGACAAAAGACAAAAGACTTTTAGACACGTGTTCCGGTTCATCGGAAAAAGACATAAAACATAACATGCATAAAATAAGGAGAATAGCTTAACTATCTTATCTGCAATACTTTCTTTTTGTCTAATCCCGATAAAAAGGGACGCGTCTATCTGTCTATAGTCTAAACTTCTAATAGTCTTTAATAAAATTAGAAACTAAATTTAAATAGTTAATCAGTATTTTATTATTTGCTGAAGCGTTTTCTTCGCCAGAAAGGAATTATTAAACCAGCTGCCAGTAGTAAAATAATCGGAAGCACAATATTGAGCGTTTTCCAGAAGTTAATTTCGCTGGCTAACTTGTCCCTGTCCAATAGTCTTAACTCATAATTCCTACCCCGTAAAGCCATCCATCCCTGATCATCTGCCAAATAATTAACAGCATTTAAAATAAATTGCTTATTACCAAAGGTTTGGTTGCTCATCTCGTCAAAACCCAAAGGTACCACCTGAGGCGATCCTGAGTGTTTCAGCCGAACTTCATTGCGGATAATATCACCATCGGCAACAACAATCATGCGTGTTGGCTCACTGTTTTGTTTGATTTCAGATGGCCGTATGTTGATACCGGGTGGCACCGGGCGGTTGGTAAATGCCGATTGGAACACACCATCCATCGACACAGCCACCGGAATGTAGGCACTTCGAAAATCTTCTCTTTCTGGTTTCTCGTTCACAAGGGCCAGCGTAATAAACACCGGTACCGACATTTCACGTGTATAACGGCCGGTGCTCAAAAGAACTTCCTTAAGCAAACCTGATTGTGACCCAACAGTATCGATACTACTGACAAACTCCGACTTAACCACATTAACATGCCTTGTAACAGGATGATGCATGGCTGTATTTAATAATGGATTAAATAACCAGGGAACAGGAACCAAACGAGGCGTTTCGCCCCGGGCTGAAACATTGATTGGAATCATGGCCGATTGAATATCCTGCAACAAAACGGGATTTATGCGCACCCCATAGCGAAATAACATATCGGAGATGTTCAGGTCGGTAGCCAGCCCAACCGTTTGTGTGGAACGGCGTAAGCTGTCGAGTGTTACATTCACAGCATCTACAAGCCATAAAACACGCCCTCCACGCATAACATACTGATCTATAACAAATTTATCCTTCTGACTAAAGGGCACTTGTGGCTTGGCAATAATTAATACTTTATAAGCATCCAGAATAAAAGGATCATCGGTT
Organism: uncultured Marinilabiliaceae bacterium; assembly: GCA_937920475.1. GTDB lineage: Bacteria > Bacteroidota > Bacteroidia > Bacteroidales > Marinilabiliaceae > CALEUX01. Next base: position 2,406 of record CALEUX010000148.1, on the reverse strand, counting down.
AAACTTCCCCTATCGACCTGATAATAAGCCGATAATTCATCGGTAATATCCATCACATCCAACTCATCCAATTCGCCATGACCTTCCAGAAACGCCACTGCTGTGCGCTCTTCACCCATTAACCGGCGTAAAACATCCATCATTTTATACTCGAGCGACTCCATTGAGATGTTTAAATTTTCGGCACCCGATAAACCTGGCATATTCTCGAGCAAATTAACTGGCGCCTCATAACCATCTACCATAAAAACAGCATAGGGATAAACACGGCTTTGTATTTTACGGCCATCTGCGGCAGTCTCAAAAACCGGAACTGCCGACAAGCCAAACTCTTTTAGGGTATTGACTGCATCAGCATTGGTATTGGGATCAATCAATTCGTACTGCAGGTTGCTTCCCGAAACATACCTTATTTCATCCAGCATCTCTTTGGTAGCTTTTGACAGTTTGGCAAAACCAACATTTAATTCACCGGTTAGGTAAATCTTAACCAGAATTTCCTTATCCAGATTGCGTAAAAAATTTCGGGTTACAGGAGCAAGGGTGTACCTTTTCTCAGCAGTAAGGTCGATGCGAAAAAAGTAAGTGGCCGAAATCAGGTTTATCAGAACAACCCCAGCAATTACCAGCACCAGTTGTCTTAAATCTTTATTCCGTATGTTATTTTTTGTCATTTTCAGATACCATTAAATTCGAATTCATCCTGTTACCATTTACGGCTGCTCAGTTTGGTTTTTGTTAAAACCAGAAAAAAAGCAATGACACCAGCAAAATAAACTACATCGCGCGAGTCAACCACACCACGGCTAATGGATTGATAGTGCTCATCAATTCCCATATAAACCAAAAAACTGCTAACTGGCCTGAAATAAGGAATTTCAGCCATGGCTTGAAAGCCGTTATAAAAGAAAAAACAAACTATAACAGCTAAAACAAAGGCTACTATTTGGTTATCGGTTACCGATGAAGTAAATAGCCCAATGGAAGTATAAACGGCAGCCAGTAATACGAGTCCGATGTATGACCCCCAAATAGCACCGTGGTCAACATTTCCCTGTGGCTGAGCCAGATAATCAACAGAATAAAAATAAATCAGGGTAGGAAGCAGTGAAATTATTACCAATGATAATCCAGCCAGGTATTTTCCTCCAACAATATGCCAGTCGGTTAACGGTTTGGTGAGTAAAAGTTCAATGGTACCACTTTTGCGTTCTTCGGCAAACAAACGCATGGTTACTGCAGGTACTAAAAAAAGGTAGAGCCAGGGTGCCAGCCAGAAAAGAGAATCCAACGACGCATAACCGCCAAAGGGTATGTTCAGATTGCCGGGAATTACCCATAAAAACAGCCCGGTCATCAGTAAAAATACTCCGGCCACTAAATAGCCGGTAATTGAACTAAAAAAAACCATGACTTCCTTTTTCCAAAGTGCTAACATACTTCCTGTTTAAAGTTGATTTACCATTCAGAGAACTTATTTATGCATCGATTCCCACATCAATTGAGCCGTACGGGCACTTGACCCAGGACCACCCATCAAATATTTAAGCTCTTCGTAACTTTTCATCATTTCGTGCCTGTAATTGGCATCATAGCATAATTTTCCAAGTTCCTCCTGTAAGCCTTCGAGCGAAAAACTATTTTGAAAAAGTTCTTTTACCACCTGTCGGTTCATAATCAGGTTAACCAAAGAGATATAAGGCACTTTTATAATAACCTTTTTCGACATAAAATCGGTAAAACTTCCACCCCACATTTTATAACAAACCACCTGTGGACATTTCAACAAAGCTGTTTCTAGCGTTGCTGTGCCAGATGTAACCATGGCCGCATAAGCCTGTTGCACTAATGCATAAGTTTCATTAAAAACAACTTTAACTTCTTTAAAACCTTCAAGGTATGGCTCATAGTCGGCATACGAAAACGATGGCGCCCCGGCAATTACAAACTGAAAATCAGGGAAATATGGCATCATCGACAACATATCGGGCAACAGGCGGTTAATCTCTTCTCTACGGCTGCCCGCGAGTAATGCTATAATTGGCTTATTGGGCATTTGATGCCTTTCAAGGTAGGCCTCAAAGGTTTCATCCTTAAATCGCCTGTTTTCAATGGCATCGAGCAAAGGATTGCCCGAATAAGCCACAGGCACCCCAAACCTTCCGTAAAACTCGGTTTCAAAAGGAAGAATGGTAAAAACTTTGTCGATGTATTTTTTAATTTTAAAAACCCTTCGTTGGTTCCATGCCCATATTTTGGGCGCTATATAGTAAAATGTTTTGTATCCGTATTTTTTTATTCGCTTGGCTAAACGTAAGTTAAAGCCCGGATAATCAACCAGTATAACCACATCGGGGTTAAATTTCCTGATGTCGGCTTCGCATCGCTTAAAATTCCTGAAGATAT
>CALEUX010000147.1 GCA_937920475.1 uncultured Marinilabiliaceae bacterium | reverse complement strand
GTGCTTACTTTTTTTTGCTGAAGTGGAGCGAAGCGGATCATGAATGCCTTAAAAAGAGAACACGAATGAATAAAAAAAGTAATCCCGATTCATCGGGAGAGCACTTAAACGAAGAATGGATTTTTTATCGGACAATAATGATAAAATTATTTATTTTGAAAACCAAATGGATTAAATCGTTCAGGTTTTTAATGTTTTTTGGTGCCGGAGTAGGTATACTCTGGTGGCTTTACCGCGACCAGGACTGGAATCAACTCCTGAATGCCATCAAAAAGGATGTCCATTTTGGGTGGATATTTTTATCGTTACTTATAGGCCTTTTGAGCCATGTAAGTCGCACTATACGTTGGCAAATGCTGGTTGAGCCCATGGGGAAACGCCCTGCATTTACCAATACTTTTTTGGCTGTGATGATAGGTTATTTGGCAAATCTGGCCATTCCACGTATGGGAGAAGTATCGAGATGCGCTGTTTTAAGCCGTCACGAAAAAATTAGTTTTACAGGTTTGGTGGGAACGGTGGTGGCCGAAAGGGTGCTCGATATTGTTTCGTTGTTATTATCGTTGCTGTTGGTTGTAATATTTCAGTTTGATATGATATCGGCATTTGTGACCGATACCATGGACCTGAGCGGCTTTAAACAATCGTTTGCCACACCCACACCCTATGTTATCCTGTTTTTTATAGCCTCCAGCTTTTGGTTATTCAGGCGAAAGTTAAAAACCAGCAAAATATTTTACAAAGTTCAGGGATTATGGGCCAAATTTAAGGAAGGCTTTATGTCGTTCAGGAAAGTAAAGAACCCAGGATGGTTTATTTTCCATTCCGTTACAATCTTTCTGTTTTATTTTCTGATGATGTATGTCTGCTTTTTTGCCTTTCCTTATACAAGTGATTTAGCGCCTTTGGCAGGGTTATCGGTATTTGTGTTTGGAACTCTGGGTATGGTAGCTCCGGTGCAAGGCGGAATAGGACCCTGGCATTTTATGGTGATTACAGCCCTAAAAGCTTATGGAATTCCGGCAGCCGAGGCAGGAATATTTGCATTGATTGTACATGGCGCCCTGAATGCCATGATAGTAGTAGCAGGATTTCTATCAATTATTGCGCTTCCATTTTTGAACAAAACTGAGTAAGTGGCCCGCCTATCCGGAAAATATTATTCTTTAGTAGTCCAGATTGTTATATCCATTCTGGCACTGGTTTATGTGGCATATAAAGTTATGCTTTTCCCCAACTGGTCGTTTTTCTTCACTCAATTATTAGCCACAAAATGGCGTTTCATATTCATATTGTTGGTTCAGTTGCTATTATCGTTTATCAATCTTTCCATCGAAACCAAAAAGTGGCAGTTATTGACATCTGTTTTAATAAAACCACCATTTGGAACGGCTTTTCTGCAAATAATAAGAGGCGTTCAATTGGGAATGCTTACCCCTGCCCGAACCGGGGAGCCCGTTGGTAAAGCTTTGCTTTTCAACAAGGGATACCGTACACAGGCATTACTTTTATCGGCCGCTGGTAGTATGATGCAAAACCTGGTCATTATTCTGGCCGGAACTATTTCAATACTAATTCTTTCATACCACGGAATTATTGATGCTGCATTTGTAAAATCGATTCAGCAAAGTATTCTGCGATACGGTTTTTTGTTGCCCCTTGTTGGCTTATTGATACTTCTTGGTCTTTACCGAACCTTAAAGCTTTTCCTTTCCCATGCGGTATTCAGAAGAATAAGTTTGCATATACAGATTTACAAAAAAATGGGATGGGCAGTACTTACTAATGCTTTTTTATTAACCATTTTCAGGTTTCTTATTTTTTCTTGTCAATTGTGGTTAATCCTACATTTTTTTGGTGTTATAGATTCCTTTCTTTTTATCTTGCTGGTTCCGTTGTACTTTTTAATAATCACATTTATTCCAAGCATTGCTTTAGCCGATTTGGGCATACGCAGTTCCATGGCTTTATTTGTTTTTGGTTTGGCAAGCAGTAACACCGGGGCCATTATTACAGGGGTTTTTATTATATGGATATTCAATTTGGCCATCCCTTCCCTGTTAGGCTTTTTCCTTTTGAAGCGTAAAAATAATTAGTTATTAAAACAAATTCCTATATTTGTTTTACTTAAATCATTAGAGTCTATTACTTAACTCTGCTACTGTTTAGTGTTTAGAAATACAGGGTTGAGATTATAGTAGCATGATTAAAAGGAGCATTACATAGGTGTAAACCCCCCGAGTGGATATTAAACCTTGGTAATAAGACTTGCTTGTCCATCGAACCAAACAAATTGTTTTCAAGTGAATAAGAAAAAGATAAAGTTGAACATCCTGGGATTGTCCTATTCACAAACACAATCGGGAGCCTATGCCCTTGTGCTGGCAGAAGAAGAAGGAGAGAGGAGAATTCCCATCATTATTGGTGGTGTTGAGGCTCAATCAATAGCCATTAAACTGGAAGGTTTAGAACCTCCCCGACCACTTACTCACGATTTGTTTTTGAACTTTGCCAAGGCTTTTACCATTGACCTTTTAGAAGTAATAATATACAAACTTGAAGAAGGAATTTTTTATTCCGAACTGGTTTGCATTAAAAACAATGAGGTTATAAGGATTGACTCACGCACCTCAGATGCTGTTGCCCTGGCCTTACGTTTCAACTGTCCCATTTATACTTACGAAGAAATCCTTTCGAAAGCCGGTATAGTACTCGACTTTGGCGAACACAAAGAAAAAGAAGAACCCCAGCCCAAAAAAGTAAAACCGGTTACCACCAGCGCTTTGAATTCAAAATCAGTTGAGGAATTGCATCAACTGTTAAATGAAGCCATCGAGGCCGAAAATTACGAAAAAGCTTCAGAAATACGGGATGAAATTAAGAAACGGAAAAACCCTGACCTAACATATTGATTATAATATCAGTTTTCATGAAGAAGATATTACCCTTGTTACTTTTGCTGTTATTGGCAAACACACAATTATCCGGCGCACAGCCGGTTTCTTTTATGGAGGCATCCATCGTTCCTGCCAGCACGGGCTTCAGTCTGGCCAGTTTATTTAAAGGATTGCTGGGTATGATAGTAATCCTGGCTATTGCATGGATTATGAGCTCAAACCGAAAAGCCATTTCGTGGAAAGTTGTTGCCACCGGGTTGGGAATTCAGATTGTTTTGGCGTTAAGTGTTTTATATATTCCATTTGTACAAACTATTTTCGATTATGTAGGAAGGGGTTTTGTTAAAATACTTAGTTTTACCGAGGCAGGCACCGAATTCCTTTTTAAAAGCTTCGGAGCCAATGTTATTGAGCCTCCGCTTATGAATTTTGCCATTGCCATTTTACCCACCATCATTTTTTTCTCAGCATTAACCAGTGTACTATTTTATTTTGGAATAATTCAGAGGGTGGTTTACTGGCTGGCATTAGGAATGACCAAGCTTTTAAAACTATCGGGAGCAGAGAGCTTATCTGTTGCAGGCAATATTTTTCTGGGGCAAACCGAATCGCCCCTGATGATAAAAGCTTATCTTGAGAAAATGAACCGTTCCGAAATTCTGCTGGTAATGGCCGGTGGAATGGCCACCCTTGCCGGAGGAGTGCTGGCTGTTTATATAAAAGTACTTGGAGGTGGCGACCCCGCGCAGGAACTGATTTATGCCAAGCATCTTTTAGCCGCATCGATAATGGCAGCACCTGGAGTTGTAGTTATTGCGAAAATGCTGATACCGCAAACTGAAAAAATTTCAAAAGAGGTGGAAGTGAGTCGCGACCGAATTGGTAAAAACGTTTTGGATGCTATATCGAACGGTACCACCGAAGGTGTTAAACTTGCTGTAAATGTAGCCGGTATGCTGCTGGTGTTTATTGCATTTATTGCCATGATTAATTTTATTTTTCTAAAAGTTGGATACTGGACGGGGCTCAACCATGTGATTACCGATATCACCAATGGCAGTTACAATGAGTTGTCGCTTCAGTTTATTCTCGGATATGCATTTGCTCCCTTAATGTGGTTATTGGGTGTTCACAGTCAGGACATTGACCTTGTAGGCCGCGTGTTGGGCGAAAAACTTATTATGACTGAATTTATTGGTTATGTTAGTTTGGGCGATTTAAAACAAGCCGGTGCATTCTTCCAGGAAAAGTCCATCATTATGGCCACTTATATACTTTGCGGTTTTGCCAACTTTGCTTCCATAGGTATTCAAATTGGGGGCATTGGTTCGCTTGCACCGGGTAAAAGAGTCCTTTTGTCGCAACTCGGCATGAAAGCTCTTTTGGCAGGAACGCTGGCTTCACTTTTATCGGCCACCATTATTGGAGCTATATTGGGTTAATAAGTTCCTCTATAAATATTTATAAAAAAAGCTGCCTTTTTCGGGGCAGCTTTTTTGCAAAAAATCATTTACAACTACAATATTGCATCCAGTTTTGATGCCAGAATAGTTTTGGGAACAGCGCCAACCTGCTTATCAACCACTTCACCCTTTTTAAAGAAAAGAATGGTTGGAATGTTTCTAATCCCATATTTCACGGACGTTCCCGGATTACTATCCACATCCATTTTAGCTATAACAGCTTTATCTTTATAATCTTCAGAAAGTTCAGCCACAATAGGGGCTACCATTCTACAAGGACCGCACCATTCGGCCCAAAAATCAACCAGAACAGGCTTGTCGGAATTCAATACCAGTTCATCAAAATTGGAATCTGTTACTTCAAGTGTCATAATTATTTAGTTTACAGATACTATTATTAAACGTTCAATTAATTCTTGTTTAGACCTGACTGAACTCAAAAGGTTCAATGCAGCATGATTAAATTAACACATTTATCAAGCCTCTTGTTCAAAGATATAAATTTTTAGCCCAATTTACCCAATAAAAAAGGAGTATAATTTATAGAGTAATTTTATAAAACCAGGCAATAGTAATAAGACAGTAGGTTAAAGTCGCAACAGGTTTACAAATAACAACATACAATTTTTGTGTATTTATCATCTATCTGCTGCCTTAATCCAGTTTATGTTTGAACAATTTTTAAGGAGGACAAGGGATTTAATGTTTGCCTCAAAAGTTTACGACAGCATCATCTCAATTTCCGGTCTTTCATCAAAATACCGAACTAACTCAGGTGTAAGGTTTACCCGAACCGTGCGCGACAAGAGGTTAATGTTCTGTCGTTCGTTCTCGGTATCAAAAATCTGAAATCTGAGCACCACATTGCCTTTATTTTCCTGAGATAAATCGATTAACTCGGTTACCACTTCCTCGGTTAATTCCTGCAGCGGAATTTTTAATGTAAGGTTGCGTACTTTGCTCTCAAGCACTTCCTTAAGCAGAGAGATGCTCATTACTTTTGTTTCAAGCTCGTCGGGTTTAAACTTTTTAGGCTGCACTCTGCCCTTAATCATTAAATAATAATTTGGCTGAAGGTAGTTGGCAAAGTTCACATAATCTTCGCCAAAAAAGGCAAACTCGTGAGAGCCTGAGTAGTCTTCGAGTGTTAAAATGGCATACTCGCTGCTTTTTACCTTGGTTAAACCCCGGCGTATGTTGGTAACCATACCCCCAACAGTAAACTCACGGTTACGGATAGCGTTTAAATCCTCAAACGCCTTAAGCTGAAGTGTGCAATAATTCTTCAATTCCAGTTTAAACTCATCCAATGGATGAGCTGATAGATACATGCCAATGACCTCTTTTTCCTTTTCAAGGTTGAGGCGCAGTGAGCGAGGCTCACAAACCGGAATGTCAGGTTTTTTAATTTCGAGCACCACCGACATGGCTCCAAACAGCGAGTTCTGGCTGGAAGCTTTATCAGCCTGATATTTATTACCATATTTAAGCAATCTTTCAATAAACGTTCCCTCTTCGCCCGTGAATGTAGCGGAGAACTGTGCCCGATGTAAATTTCCCATCCCATCAAAAGCACCTGCATCGGCCAAAGCCTCAAAGGTTTTTTTATTAACGGTTTGAAGATTAACCCGCTCAACAAAATCGTACACATCCTTATATTGGCCGTTTTTATCGCGCTCTTTCAGAATTTCTTCTACCACACCCTCGCCCACGCCTTTTACTGCGGCCATTCCAAAGCGCAATGCACCCTTTTTATTAACAGTGAATTTCAGGTGGCTTTCATTGATATCGGGGCCCAAAACCTCCATGCCCATACGGCGGCATTCCTCCATAAAGGTGGTAATTTTGGTAATATCGTTAAGGTTTCGGCTTAGCACGCCGGCCATGAACTCAGCCGGATAATGTGCTTTTAAATAGCCTGTTTGGTAAGCCAGATTGGCATAACATACCGAGTGCGATTTGTTAAAGGCGTAGCTGGCAAAAGCTTCCCAGTCCTTCCATATTTTTTCAATCAGCTCGTCGGGTTTCTTTTCCGATTCCTTGCAACCCTGGATAAATGCCTCATTCTTTTTACAGCCTTCTTCAAATTTGGCTTTTAGTTTGGCCATTTGGTCGGGCAATTTTTTACCCATAGCCTTTCTCAGTGAGTCGGACTCGCCACGGGTAAACCCGCCAAGTGCTCTTGACAGGAGCATCACTTGCTCCTGAAAAACAGTAATACCATAAGTTTCTTCCAGGTAATCTTTCATGAGCGGGTGGTCGTAAACAATGGGTTCACGACCATGCTTCCGTGCCACATAATTAGGAATGTACTCCATTGGTCCCGGCCGGTAGAGCGCGTTCATGGCCACCAAATCTTCAAATCGGTTGGGCTGCAGGCTTTTCAAGTACTTTTTCATCCCGGCCGATTCAAACTGAAAAATGGCAGTGGTTTCGCCATGACTAAACAGTTCGAATGTTTTGGCATCATCGTAGGGAATGGTGTCCAAATCAACCTCAATACCCTTCGATAAACGAATGGCTTCGAGCGTTTCCTTAATAATAGACAGGGTTTTCAATCCCAGAAAGTCCATTTTCAAAAGGCCGATGGATTCCACCAGGGTGCCTTCGTATTGGGTAACCTTAAGTTTAGCTTCCTTTGCAGGCATTAGCGGAATGTGCTCATCAAGCGGGTCACGGCCAATTAAAACACCACAGGCATGAACACCGGTTTGACGTATGGAACCTTCGAGGGCACAAGCTAACTCAAGTGTTTTTAAGAGTTTATTGTCGGGCTGGAGGCGTCCGTTTTCAATTTCAAATGCAAATATTTTCTGAATCTCATATTTGCTTATATCTTTTTCTCTTCCGGCGTTTCTAGCCTCAGAAAGCTTTTTGTCAATTACATTTTTTGCCAGTTGTAAACTCCCCTGTTCCTTTTCGAGGGCAATAACTTCATTAAATGCATTGGCCAATTTAGTGCCGGGCTTTTCGGGAATAAGTTTCGAAATGCGGTCAGTTTCAGAGAGCGGCAATTTCAATACCCGGCCCACATCCTTAATAGCCGATTTAGCTGCCATAGTTCCGAGAGTGCAAATGTGAGCCACTTTATCGTCGCCATATTTATTGGCAACATAATCGAGCACCTGCTGGCGGCCATCATCATCAAAATCAATATCCACATCGGGCATTGATATACGGTCGGGGTTAAGAAAGCGCTCAAACAGCAAGTCAAACTGAATAGGATCAACTGATGTTATTCCAACGCAATAGGCCACTGCGGAACCGGCAGCCGAGCCTCGTCCCGGACCTACCAAAACGCCCATTTCGCGCGCTGCATTAATAAAATCCTGCACAATAAGGAAGTATCCCGGAAAGCCCATTGTTTTAACCGTGTTCAGCTCAAAGTTGATACGCTCCTTTACATGGTCGGGAATTGGGTTTCCGTATTTCTTTTGAGCACCCAAAATGGCCAGATGTTCTAGGTAATCGGCTTCAAATTTCACCCTTAGCAAGTGATGGTAATCGCCTCCCAAGGCAGCATAGCGATCGTCGCCAAACTCAGCTTTTAAATCAGTCTCGGTAAATTTTGTTTTATAATTATCAAGAGTACCAAACGATTCGGGAATGGGAAATTCCGGCATAATGGGATCCGAATCAATTTTATACTCCTCCACTTTATCGGTAATCTCCTGTGTTGAAAGCAATGCCTGAGGAACATCGCCAAAAAGCAGGTTCATCTCTTCGGTGGTTTTAAACCACTCCTGCCTGGTGTACCGCATGCGTGATTCATCATCCAAGTCCTTCCCTGTATTAAGGCAAATCATAATATCATGAGCCTCGGCCATAACGGCATCGGCAAAATGCACATCGTTAGCCGCCACCACTTTAACGCCCAGCTCTTCGGAAAATTTAAGCAACTGCTCGTTAACTTTCACCTGATTTTCGTAAACTTCCTGACGCATTCGCGGGTCTTCGGCCGGATGCCTTTGCATTTCGAGGTAAAAATCGTCACCAAATAAGTTTTTATACCACAAAATGGCCTCACGAGCCCCATCCAAATTACCTTGTATAATTTTTCGCGGCACCTCGCCTCCCAGGCAGGCCGTTGTAACAATCAATCCTTCATGATATTTCGTTAGCAGGCTTTTATCAATCCTTGGCCTGTAAAAACCTCCTTCCACATTGGCAATGGACACTAATTTAAGCAGGTTTTTATAACCGGCTTTATTTTTAGCCAGTAGAACCAGATGACGACCCGACCGGTCAATTTTCTCGGAGCGGTCGTGAATGGTTCGTTCGGCGACATAGGCTTCGCATCCAACTATGGGTTTAACACCGTTTTTTTTGCAGGTATCAAAAAACTCCTTAATGCCGAGCATGGTGCCATGGTCGGTAAGAGCAATGGCTTTCATTCCGTCGGCGGCAGCCTTTTTCACCAATTGCAAAACACTTGCCTGCCCGTCGAGTATAGAGTATTGTGAATGAACATGTAAATGTGTAAAGGGAATTAACGCCATATATCTGCCTCCGAAAAAAGGGTAAAATACAAAGATAGGAAATTGAAATTTTTGCTAAGTTATAAAAAGCAAAAGACCATAAATACTTTTATAAACTTAGTGACAAATTTCCTGTAGTCCCTTAGAATTAATACTTTTACTATTCTGCCCAATTAATTAAATTTGTTTAAATGGGCTTTGGCACTAAATTGTATAAAAGGTGGAAGGGTATTTTACCTCAATCTAAAAATTTGTATATTAGCAGAAAAAGAGATGATTAATAAGGATAAAATATCAGAAATAGTTGACAAAATAGTTTCCGGATATAATCCTGAAAAGATAATTCTTTTTGGGTCTTACGCCATTGGCAATCCCACTGAGAATAGCGATCTTGATTTATTTGTGATTAAAGAGACCGATTTACCCAGGCCAGAAAGGGCCGTTCAAGTAAGGAAAACGATTTATGGCTTAATGATCCCTATCGATTTAATAGTTTATACTCCAAAAGAAGTTGATGAGTTGAAAAACAAAAAGTATGGTTTTGTATATGAAGTATTAAATACCGGCAAGACTTTATATGACAAAGCAGGCTAATGAAATAAAAGCATGGATAGTTAGGGCGACCACGATTTAGGGACAGCCAAAATTACTTATTATCATATTCCTGAGTATCTTGATACAGTTACATTTCATTGTCAACAAGCTATAGAGAAATATTTAAACGGATATCTTATTTTCCAATCTACTCCATTTAAGTTTTCACACGACTTAATATACTTGCTTGATTTAATTACCGAAAAGGACTCTGAGTTCATGGGTTATTACGATATTCTGTCTGAACTGCAAGGATATGCCGTGGAAATCAGGTATCCAAATGAACTGATTTTTCTTTCCAAAGAAAAAGTTGAAGGAGCTATCAAAATTGCAAAAGAAATAAGAGATGTAATTACAGGAAAATTAAATATGCAAATTGAATACAACGATATTATTGATAAGTAAATTATTATACCTTCTGTAACACCTCAAAAGAATACGATAAGTCACTTTTAGCATCAACAAATGGGCCATCACAACTTATTTGTTCCCATTGGGTGGCATCAATTTCAGGAAACCATGTGTCGGTATTGGGAAAAGCATGATGAATACGGGTAAGATAAATGCGATGGGCCATGGGTAAAAACAACTTATAAATTTCTCCACCGCCAATAATAAACACTTCAGTTTCGCTTTCACACAACTGCATCACACCATTAACGGTGGTAACAACTTCGCATCCTTCCAACTCCAGGGTATTCTGTCTGGTTAAAACTATATTACGCCTGTTGGGCAAAGCTCCTTTAGGCAATGCATTAAAGGTTTTCCGTCCCATTACAATTGAATGGCCCGAGGTGAGCTGCTTAAAGCGTTTAAGGTCGTCGGATATGTAGGCCAGTTGGTCGCCATCGCGCCCTATTGCATTTTGCTGGTCAATGGCAACTATAATTGAGAGTATCATTTTTAAGCTGTTAAACAGAAATATCGCCTTTAATATGTGGATGCGGGTTGTAACCCTCTAGAACAAAGTCGTCTAAAACAAAGTCGTCAATAGATTTGCGTAAAGGATTAATCGTCATTGTGGGCAAAGGACGAGGCTCGCGGGTTAGTTGCAGTTTTACCTGTTCAATATGGTTGGTATAAATATGTGCATCGCCCAAGGTATGGATAAAATCGCCGGGTTTTAGGCCGGTTACCTGCGCCACCATCATAGTGAGCAAGGCATACGATGCAATATTAAAAGGTACACCAAGAAATATATCGGCACTGCGCTGGTACAACTGGCAACTGAGCCGGCCACCAGCAACATAAAACTGAAACAGAATATGACAAGGCGGCAACTGCATGGCATCAATCTGGCCAACATTCCAGGCACTTACCAAATGGCGTCGTGAATCAGGATTTTTCTGAATAGATTCGATAACCTGCTTAACCTGGTCGATGTTCCCTCCATGATAATCGGGCCATGAACGCCACTGATAGCCATAAATAGGACCTAGTTCTCCATCTTCACGGGCCCACTCGTTCCAAATGCGTACGCCGTTCTCCTGAAGATAGGCAACATTGGTACTTCCTTTCAAAAACCAGAGTAATTCGTGAATGATAGATTTCAGATGCAATTTTTTAGTTGTTACCAGCGGAAAGCCATCTTCAAGATTAAACCGCATTTGGTAACCAAAAACGCTGATGGTTCCGGTTCCGGTTCGGTCTTTCTTGTGAAAACCCTCGTTAATAACATGTTGCATTAAATTGAGATATTGTTGCATGGCTTCTTTAGGGTTCAGTTTTTTAAATCAATAGTTACCATTATTGGAAAATGGTCGGAATATTTTATTGGAAACCTCTTGAAATTATAGGCTTGGAACTGCGGCGAGTAAAAAATATAATCGATACGAAATGATGGAAGCCGCCCATTGTAGGTGCCGCCAAATCCAACGCCGGCCTCGCGAAAAGCATCCTTCATGGAGCCACGCATGGTTCGGTAAACATAGGATACCGGCGTGTCGTTAAAATCGCCGCAAACAATAACCGGATAAGGCGAATTGGTAATGTGGCGTGCCAGGGCTTCAGCCTGATTAGAGCGCATGGCAAAAGCACGTGTTAGTTTCTGTGAAATATTGCGCAGGCCTCGACGCTGATACTCATTCATTCGAAAATCAAGTGTATCGAGAACGCTCAGGTCGCCATCTTTAAAACCAATAGATTCAAGATGATTGTTAAACACGCGCACTTTTGTGCCGTTTACATCAATATCGCTGTAAATAGCCTGGTTATTCGATTTTTCGAACCTGATGGCCCCGGTGTTGGTAATGGGGTATTTTGAAAAAGTAGCTAAGCCGTACCCGGTGTTTCCGGTTCTTGGTTTCAAATACTCGATATGCCGGTAACCATATTGCCGAAACCGGGCAATGATTTGAGTGGGTGTGTATTCACTTTTTTTCAGACTCGTAAAATACTCCTGAAAGCAAACCACATCGGGATTCTGTTGAAGGATAAATTTAAAAACTTCATCGGGAGCCCCGTCGATTCCGGAATGATTGTAATAATCGAACATTCGGGTATTATAACTCATTACCCTAAGCGGTTTCTGAAGTGTCGACTCATCATTGATGTTTCTTCCCTTAAATTGAAACGAATTGGCCATATGGCCCCACGAAATTAAAACCGATAGTAGCGGAATGGCCATCAACCAGGTTTTCCGAAATAGCAGCCAGAAAAAGATGATAACATTGATAACCCACAATAATGGAAATAAATACCCTGAGAATGCAAATACGTGTATTTTAACCGGACTAATATAAGCCGTAGCCGTTGAACCCAAAAGCATAAGAGCCGGTAAGAGAACAACTAACAGAGATATAGAAAAAATAAGCTTTCTCACACTAACAGGTTTCAACAGTAAAATAACAGGTTAAACAGCTATCCTGTTTTTCAAAAATACGGAAAAAGGCAAAAAAATCAGGGAATTATTGAAAATTACTGTCCTTGCTGGCTTCGAAAAGTGTTTTTTTCTCTGACTCAGAAAGACTTCCATATCCGCTGTTTTTTATTTTTTCAAGTATCCGGTCAACTTCCTTTTGACGTCGTACTTTAATGGCATTGTACTCCATATCGGTAAGTGCCCGTTTATGAGAAACATTCAGTTTGCTTTTTTTCTGCCAAAACGGTTTCCACGATGAGGTAGGTGTGGTTGATAAGGTATTAATTTGAATTTTCCCGTTGAGCAGCATTAACCCAAATACCACGCCAAAAGCGCTACCACCCAGGTGCGCCAAAATGCCGCCGGTATTGGTCAGTTGTGGCAGGCTAACCAGCAAATCAATAATAAATGCCACCAGTGCCACATATTTTAACCTCACCTGGCCAATAAACATAAACAAAACTGAAAAATTGGGGCGAAAAACAGCCGTGGAGAATAAAATAGCCATAACTGAACCCGATGCGCCAATCATCTCATTATAGTCAACTCGTGCGCTAAAAGCCGGTATAAAATTCAGTCCAAGATAAAAAACAAGGGCCCCGGCTAACCCTCCCAAAATATATACTCTAAGCAATAACCGAGGGGTTATTAAACTCATAAAGAGTTTGCCAAACCAATATAAAAAGAGAATATTAAATAGCAAGTGAAAAAAATCGTAATGGGTAAACATGTAGGTAATCGGGGTCCAAAATCTTGCCACAAGCATTTCCAAGGCAGAAGGAACGGCAAAAAAACCAACCAGAATGTCGATGGTTTTTGGGGTATACCCCGATAAAACCAGAAAAAGTTGAACCAGCCGTATAAACAGGAAAACACCGATGTTGATGTAAATCAACCGGGTTAATACAGAGCCGTTTTTAAAAGAATCTTTTATTTCACCTACAATTGACATAATAATTAATTTAAGGCCATTAGAGTTTTAGACACAAAACAGAAAAAACAGACTAAAGAAAAAACCAGAAACAGTTGAAATTTTAAAAAGATGAATAGATTTAAGATATTTAGAGGGATAGAGGAGATGATTAGATGCCCCAGTATCTTCATAATCTTAAACATACCAACAACCTACCGGCAGGCAGTTCTACCCTCTTTATCCCAATTCACGCGGCTATGCAATGCTTCGCAATTAATATCTTATATCTAAATTTAAACAGTTCCTAAAGTTTCTGTAAAAAATGATTTACCTTATCTTAAATCTATTAATCTAAAAATCTAACTATCCCCTTGTTTAGTAAAGGTTTCCCTTTCGCTGCCAGTATTTTATTAAAATAAATCCAAACAGCATTCCTCCCAGGTGGGCAAAGTGTGCTACGTTATCGAACGAAAAATTGGCAACGCCCAAAAATAGCTCTGCAACACCATACAAAATTACAAAATACTTGGCTTTGATTGGAATAGGCGGAAAAATCAGCATCAGAACAGTGTTAGGAAACAACATGCCGAAGGCCAGCAAAATACCAAAAACCGACCCGGAGGCGCCAACTGTAATGTGATTATTCAGGAAATCGATGCGCCATTGGTGAAAAAACTCTTTCGAAAGGGCAATGGCTTTATCGGGTTCCACATTATAAATTGAATTATAAGAAGATACGAAACCGTCAAAATTTCGCTTCATGTCCAGGCTCCTAAGTTGAAAATGTTCACTGAGAAAAAGTTCAAGATTCTCATGAGTGGCATTGTTCAAATAATGATTCAAAGCTTTTAAAACCGGTGCAATTTCGTAGTATTGGGTAGCCAGATGGATAAGCGCTGCTCCAATGCCTGTAGCGAAATAGTAAATAAGAAATTTTTTAGGGCCCCAAACCATTTCAAGTGTTCGGCCAAACATAAACAGCGCGAACATATTGAAAAACAAGTGTGTTAAAGTAGGGTATGCATGCAAAAACATGTAAGTTATCAGCTGATAACTTTTAAACTTTTCGGCCATTGGCACATGCAAACCCAAATAATCTTCGATTCGAATGCCGAATGAACTTAAAAGCACAATGCTTGCCACATAAAACAACGCATTGATGATTATGAGGTTTTTAACAACCGGCGTTATTCCGCCAAATGGAGACCCACCGTAATTCATATTTTATAGTTTTTTCAAATATCGTTTATAATTAACAACCTTTAGACCAAACAGTTTTTGGGTCATTTTGACATAACAGTTGCTTTACTGCTTTTAACCTGCGCTGATTATTACTTAAACCTGTTATCCAGTTCGTCATTATCAATTATTGAAATTACAGGTTTCCCATTTGGTGTATAGTTTGGCATCTGGCACCTGAATAAACGACTTACAAGGCTTGTCATTTCTTCATGTGTAAGCGTTTCGCCATGATTCATACAGGCATTTCGGGCCATAATGGCAGCCATTTGCTCGCGTACCTCCTGCTCAGGATTAATTTCGCCGGTTTTATACGAATCGAGAATCTTCTCCAGAATCATTCGGCTGTTGGTTTTCTCAAGTTCCGATGGCAATCCCTGTATTAAAAAAGTGCCATCACCCAAGGCTTTCAGGTCAATGCCAAAAACTTTCAAGTCGGTACTAATCTCATCAATAATTAAGGCATCTTCTGTGCTGAAGTAAATGGTTTCGGGAAACAAAATTTGCTGCGACACCGACCTGCTTGTATTTACTGAAGTCAAAAACTGTTCGAACAAAATGCGCTCGTGTGCTCGTCGCTGGTCAATCAGCATCAGTCCCGACTTTACCGGTGTCAGAATAAACCGGTTTTTTATCTGAAAATAGGTATTGACCGAAACGGCTGTTTCGTTTGTAAATATTGGCTCACCAGGCAATGTTGTTTGGGCATTGCTTTTTGATGGCAGCGTAATGGTTTCGGGAGTTGTGTCCCACTCCTGCTCATCAGCATTATCAAAATCGCGGTAAAGCGATTCCCAATTCTTCAAATTCTCTTGGCGCGTTTTATCAGAATACCCGGATGAATACCCGGGTACTGAATCGGTTTTAAATGGATTAAAGTTGGGGTTAAATTCGATGGCTGGACTGTTGGAACCATTGCTTCTTGATGGCAGGGGAATATGAATTTGTCCTTCGGTGTTGAAGTCGATGGACGGCATTTCGTTAAACTTCCCCAATCCCTCACGCACCGAAGCGTTCAGCACTTTCCAAATCAAGTGCTCATCTTCAAACTTAATTTCAGTTTTGGTGGGATGGATGTTAATATCAATCATCTCCGGGTTGATATCGAAAAACAGAAAATACGACGGATAAGCATCAGCAGCAATTAAATTGGCATAAGCATCTAAAATGGCTTTATGCAAATACGGATGACGCATAAACCGATTATTGACAAAAAAGAACTGGTCGCCCGCAGCCTTGCGGGCCGATTGAGGTTTGCCCACAAACCCGGAAATTTTTACTACCGTGGCATCTGTATTAACCGGAATGAGCTGGGTTTGTATTTGTTTGCCAATAACACCTGTAATACGTTGCTTCAGATTGCCTTCCTGAAGGTTGAAAATTAACTGGTCGTTGTGCGAAAGGGTAAAAGCAACTTCCGGATTGGCCAGAGCAACCCTCTGAAATTCGGTGATGATATGTCTCAGCTCAGTAGAGTTTGATTTCAGAAACCTGCGACGTGCCGGGACATTATAGAAAAGATTTTTTATAAGAAAATTACTTCCTGCCTGGCAATTGACCGGCTCTTGCAATTCAACCACCGACCCGGCAATAACAATTCTGGTTCCCAGTTCGGCATTGTGTTTACGTGTGTTTAACTCTACCTGCGCAACGGCTGCAATAGATGCCAGCGCTTCGCCTCTGAAACCCATGGTTCGGATGGAAAATAAATCGGCGGCAGAGCGTATTTTCGACGTGGCATGACGCTCAAATGCCAGTCGTGCATCGGTTTCCGACATCCCTGAGCCATTATCGATAACCTGCACAAGCGTTCGTCCGGCATCCTTTACAATTACCTGAATGGTGGTAGCACCTGCATCCACAGCATTCTCCATCAGCTCTTTTAACAGAGATGCTGGGCGCTGAATAACCTCACCAGCTGCAATCTGGTTGGCAACCGAATCGGGTAATAACTGAATAATGTCAGACATTGAGTTTGCTCTTCGAATTAGAATTTAGAAGAAACGTTCAAACCACTCGTGCGAAGCTTTGAGCAGATAATAGAACAATATAAAAAGGGCAATCAGAATAATAATCAGTCTCAGATTCGAAGTCCGGCGCACGTTACGGGTAACTTCAAAATGAGTTTTTATCCTTCGTCGCATCTTACCTCTAACGCGGTCTTCAATGCTTGAGTCCTTCTCGTCGTCAGGGTTTGCAATACCCATCTCTTCACGAATTCTTCGCTCACGCTCTTTACGCTCCTCCTTATCCTCATCGTAATAAAGAGGGGAGTAATTAAACTGTCTGTGCTTCGGTAATTTAATGAAAGTAAACCTCATTTTTCTCAGGTTTTGTTTTTACAAAAATAGCAATAAAAAGCCGTGTAACCTGATTGAATTTTGATTAATGAATGTATTGATGGTGGGTATTTCTTTTTCTTAACTCAGAAGCCAACTCATTTCCAATATACCATTTTTGCTAAAAGCCAAATTTGCCGCTACGTGTTTGTAAATGAAAATCACGCAGAGCCTGAAATAAATTATAGGAGTAAATCAACAGATTCTTGGTTTCGCCCAGTAGCTCCATGTAGATGACGTTAACTCTGGTTTTTCCTTCTCCCGCACGAATCCGTCTTATTTGGGTCAGGCGAAAATCCTCTATTAAATCCATTGCCCTGTTCTGGCGCCGTTTTAATTCAGCCATATTTTCAAACCTCTTTTCCTTTTCGAGATGAATCATATAATTAAAGAAGGAAGCCATCTCGTCAAGTAACAAGGCTACATCTTCATTTTGTGAAGATGTAAGTCCTTTATGCTGATTTTCAATATGAGTATATACCGGCAACGCCATAATATTAAGCGTGTTCGAAAGCTCGTTAAGATAATCGAGAGCCTGAACAAACAGATGGCCCGCATCCTGCGATTCTTCAGGGAGTTTGCTGTATGCGCGAAACAGTTCGCCTTTAAAACTTTTAACGGATTGCTGCAAAACACGTGATTTTTCAGCTGCTTCACGAACCTGTTGGATGTTTTCATCCATCAATCCGTGTATTACCAGAAAATAAATTTTTGAAACTTCCAGCAACTCCTTACGCAATTTCTCGCTACCGGCTTCACGTAACCATTCAATACTCTCTACCGCTTCGGTGTAGAAGCCTTGTTTTTCTTGTTTTTCCTGCTCAATTTTACGATTGTGCGTCACAGTTGTTCGCCATAAAAACAGCACCATCAGAACAAAAAATATAACAACCATTACCCAGCCGCCCCACCAAAATAATATGGTAAGAATAAACGACCCCAAAAACCCGAGAATCGCCGTCACAAACCATCCACCAAGAATTGATAAAACGCCCGATATTCGGTAAACGGCACTTTCGCGACCCCAGGCCTGGTCGGCCAGTGATGTACCCATGGAAACCATAAAAACCACGAAAGTTGTTGAGAGCGGGAAGCGCAGATAGGTGCCAATGGAAATCAATAAACTGGCCACCACCAGATTAACTGAAGCCCTTATGGTGTCAAAATAAACAACATCTTCCGATTTAGTAATTCGTTCGGGCGAATCGGAACGTTTGAACCTTGATGAAATAAAATTACTGACCGGTGCAGGCAGCACATTGTCAACTTTATGATAAAAAATGAGGAAATAGCGCACCATCATTCGCGACAAAGGCGATGGCTCAAAACGCTCATAGCCGGTTGCCTGCCTGCCTAAATACACTTCGGTTTCGGTAACTGAGCGCGACTTTTTCGAATAAAAAATGGTAAGCATCATAACAATACCTGCCACCACAAAAAATGCAGTGTAAACCGAATCGTTGAAATGATGCGAACGAATCCAGTCGTTATTTAAAAAACTCAGGCCAAAAAGGTCGGGATTGGTTTCGGGAGCATTCAGAAACGCCTTGATGCTCTCAATCCCGGTTAACGGCAATCCTATAAAGTTTACCAAATCGTTGGCGGCAAAAGAAAGTGCAAGGGCAAAGGTTCCAAAAAATACCACCAAACGCGGAATATCAATACTGAACAGAACACCCAGCCCAAGAAAAATAAGCGTAAAAACTGCAAATACAAAAACAAGCAGGTCAAATCCTTTAAAGGGTAATATGGCTGAGAAATCGTCGCCCGGGAAAAACCCGCCCATGCCCTTTTTAAAAATCAGGAAAAAAATGGAGGTAACAGCCAATGCTCCGGCAATGGCAAAGAAAAACACAAAACGTCCCTTATAGCGAAAAGTAAAAATCAATCGCGAAACAAACTGAACAACAGCGCCTAAAATAAAGGCCAGAAATATGGAAACCAATATGCCTGCAAAAATCAGAAATGTACGATTGGTGTTTATAAACGATGTATAATCGGTTTCGGATGTGTCTTTAAATATGACCATCGCCAATGCACCGCCAATTAAACTAAAAATAACGGCAATGGTGGTTGATGTAGGAAAACCAAGCGTGTTGTAACTGTCGATAAGAATAACATTTACAATGGAAACAGCCAGAATAATCACCAGCAGTTCCGACAGAAAAAAACTTTGCGGATATATAACTCCATTACGGGCAACCTCCATCATTCCACCCGAGAAGAATGTACCCAGCATCAATCCAACGCCGGCTACCCATAAAATAATTCTACGGGAAGAAATTCTTGACCCAATGGCCGAATTAAGAAAATTTACCGCATCGTTTGAAACGCCTACAACAAGGTGTAAAACAGCCAATAGCGACAATAAAACAACTGAAATCCAAATAAGCAGCATTATCCTGTATGTTTAGGCCACAAAATTAATGGCAGAATTCGGGACTATAAAACCATTGAACATTAATTTTATATTAGGTTTCATGTTACTTTTTTCTCAAATTTACATTAAAAATATTGATTATCAGAACAAACACGGGTTAACATTAACTTAACATCTGATTTATTGACCATTAGCAATTTTTCGGGCAGTAAAATAATTTATTTTTGTGTTTGTATTGTTAATAATGTTGAGTCAATCAGTATTTTTAGGTTACACAGGAAAACGTCGAAAATAAATGAAATCCATCGCACCTCACCGGGTAGCCGGGTACATCACCCTCACTTTTTTAGGCCTGACCATTGGTTTTTATTTTTTAAATGGTTTGTTTTCCAACCTTTTCATTGCCTTCTTGGTTACTATTCCGGTTTTTACGGCATTAACGTTTTACCTTGTGAGGTATTTTATAAATTCATTTATCTACGCCAAAATAAAACCCATTTATAAAACCATTTACGACTTTAAGCCAAGTAAAAACGAAGTTTCTGAGTCTGATGTGGATGTGTTTGCGCATGTTGACCAACAGGTAGAAACCTGGATGAAGGGAAAAACCCAGGAAATTCAGCAATTACGAGAGTTGGAAAAATACCGCAAGGAGTATATCGGGAATGTATCGCACGAGTTGAAAACGCCCATTTTTAACATACAGGGGTACATTCTCACATTGCTTGAGGGCGGATTGGACGATCCCAACATTAACATGCTTTACCTTAAACGAACCGAAAAAAGTATTGACCGGATGATTTCCATCATCAACGACCTTGAAGCCATTGCAAAATTGGAATCGGGCGAGCTGGAGCTGAACTACGAAAAATTCAACATCTATAATCTGGTTGAAGATGTTTTTGAACTACAGGAAATACGGGCAAATAACCGCGATATTAAACTACGTTTTGGTAAAACCGTTGATAAAAACACTATGGTATTTGCCGACAAACAGCGCATATCGCAAGTAATCAGCAATTTGATAGTTAACTCCATCAACTATGGAAGGCCCGACGGACAAACAACCGTAAGTTTTTACGATATGGACAACGTTATTCTGGTGCAGGTACGCGATACCGGCCTCGGAATCCCCGAAAACGAACTACCCAGAATATTTGAACGCTTTTACCGGGTTGATAAAAGTCGTTCGCGCGATCAGGGCGGCACAGGGCTGGGGCTGGCTATTGTAAAACATATAATAGAAGCGCATAAACAAACCATTAACGTAAACAGCACACCCGGAAAAGGAACGTCTTTTACATTTACCCTACAAAAAGCATAACAACTAAACTAAACAAAATGAGCGACTTAGAAAACTACAAAATACTTTTGGTTGACGACGAGCCCGATATCATAGAGTTTCTTGGCTACAACCTGAAAAAAGAAGGCTTTACAGTTTACACAGCTCAAAATGGTCGGGATGCCATTAAAATGGCGTTGGAGAACTTGCCTCACCTCATTATTCTGGATGTGATGATGCCCGGTATGGACGGCATTGAAACCTGCGAAGAAATAAAAAAGCAACCGGTATTAAAAGATACATTAGTGGCTTTTTTAACAGCCCGTGGAGAAGACTATTCGCAAATTGCCGGATTTGATGCCGGCGCCGACGACTACATTACCAAACCCATTAAACCTAAGGTTTTGGTTTCGAGAGCAAGAGCTTTGCTAAAACGATACAGAACCCCTAAAACAGAGGCTGAACCTGCCGATAATGCCATTATAAGTTTTGAAGGACTCATCATAGACAAGGAAAGATACATTGTTACTGTTGCCAGCGAGGAGCTGGTTTTACCCAAAAAAGAGTTTGAACTGTTGGCCTTACTCGCCTCAAAACCTGATAAAGTTTTTACCCGCGACGACATTTACAGCGCCATTTGGGGGGACAGCATCATTGTGGGCGACAGAACCATTGATGTACACATTAGGAAGCTTCGTGAGAAAATTGGGCAAGACCATATTAGAACCATTAAAGGTGTTGGTTATAAATTTATTGATTAGGCTATTTATTTACCGGCTGCATAAAAATATTTGACAATTTCGCACAAAAAGACCTAAATTGCGAATCATTGTTAACCCATTAACCTATTAGCAAATGCTTAAATATGTGATTTTATTTGTAGCTGCCGGATTTTGTTTTACTTCATGTAACAAAAAGACTACAAAACCAACTCCTCCCCCTGTTCAGATGGAAGAAGTTGTTGAACCTGAAGATGTAGAAGAACCAGAAGTTGGTAATGAGCCGGTTTTTACTGAAGCTGAGCTTAATGCCCCGGTTAATAAAACTTCTTCGGCAAATGATAAGTATTTTCTTATTTCTGCCAGTTTCTCGAGTTATGCCAATGCCGAAAAACATCAAAAAAGTCTTCAGGCGAAAGGCTTTAACTCTGAAATTATTACGCGCGAACAAGGCGCCAACAACGATTTCTACAAAGTATCATATAAATCGTTTGGCAACTATCAGGATGCCCTTCGCGCTCTCGATAACGAAAAAGCAATTCCGGGTAACGAGAATGTTTGGCTTTTGGTGAAAAAGTGAAGAAGACGCTTTGTCACTTTTTATTTTCTTTGATTTTTTTTAAAATCCAGAAGGTTTTACCAACAACTTGTGCGAAAGCTAAAGTCTAATCCTCAACAGATTGAACTTTGGCTTTTGCATTTTCCGGACATTTTAGAAACTATGAGCTATAAAGCTTCTGCCTGTTTACTTGATTCAAGGGTTCTTTCAATTATCAACTTCTGCCTTCTGCCTAACAACTCTACTATTCCCTTGTCCTTAAATAATTAAAATATCGGCCACTTCCATTCCCGGTTGTATGTGCAGAGTTTTAAAACCCATAGCAGCAGCCGCTTCAATATTGGCAGGCAAATCGTCGACAAATAAAGTTGAAGAAATATCTATGCCGCTATGTATAACCACTGCACTAAAAGCTGCGTTATCGGGCTTTCGGCTACCTATTATATGTGAATAATAAACCGCCTCAAACAAATCGCTAAGGTTATTATAACCTTCTGCCATTTTTTCAAACTTTTCAACATGAATAGCGTTGGTATTGCTGAGAATAAACAAGCGGTATTTTTTTCGCAAATGCTCCAGCATACGAATACGCTGAGAGGGGATTTTCAGCAACATGGCATTCCACGCATCTGTTATGGCTTGTGCAGTAGTACCATTTACCGATTGCTGCAGTAGCCCGTTAATAAAATCGCTGGAGGATATATGTCCTACTTCATAATCGGAAAATAAAGGGATATGATTATGCGAGTAATACAAGTCGGGTTGCTCCAAACCCAAAATACGGGCCAATGCCTCGCGCGTTTTATTGATATTTAAATCAACAATAACACCGCCTAAGTCAAAAACTATTGATGATACACCTTGTAAACAGTTCATTGTTTTTCTTTCAAAGATAATGTAAGTAACTGTTAAAATTTAGTTTTCTCTTTTATTAAAGACTATTAGAAGTTTAGACTCCAGACAGATAGACGTGTCCCGGTTTATCGGGATTAGACTAAATAGAAAGAAGAGACAAGCAAGACTGCTAGCTTATTTTGCATATTTTAAGCACTTTACGATTTATGTCTATTTCCGATGAACCAGAACACGTGTCTTAAATTCTTTTGTCTATTGTCTAAAAGGTAATTTTAAACAGACACTAAATGTTACAAATAGATACAAGATTTCTTGATGCGAAGCATCGTGCAATCCCAATTAATCGGGATAAGATGAATTAAGTTTTAAATTCAGTAAAATTAACGGCTGACATAATTATTTAAACCGGGTTGTTTGAATTTTGCATTTTCTTTGTATTTTTGCAGTCACAAAAAAACAGCCTTTATGGTTTGTTTTGGGGCCCATAGCTCAGTTGGTTAGTAGCACCTGACTCATAATCAGGGGGTCGCTGGTTCAAGCCCAGCTGGGCCCACAAGAAAAGCAGTTACAAAATAATGTAGCTGCTTTTTCTTTTTATTGATTACATTTAATTGATAATTCCAAAAACCTTTCATTAATGAAATTTCTGTTTTTAGCCCTTTTATTCGTAATAGGCTTCTCGGCCACCAGCCAAAATCCCGTCTATATCACAAAAGAGAATATTCCCTACTACGAAAATACCAATAGCCAGACTGATAGCTACATTAAAGAACGATGTGTTCTGGACATTTACTATCCCACCCATAAAAAAGGGTTTTCAACAGTAGTTTGGTTCCATGGTGGAGGCCTTAAAAGTGGAGAAAAACACATCCCCAATGAATTAAAAGAGAAAGGTATTTGTGTAATTGCTGTAAATTACCGACTCTATCCAAATGTTAAATCCCCTAAATATATTGAGGATACAGCAGCCGCAGTTAGCTGGGTGTTTAAAAACATTGCATCGTATGGTGGCAATGAATCTCTTATTTTTTTGTCAGGACATTCGGCCGGAGCCTATTTGGTTAGTATGATTGGTCTCGACAAAAAATGGTTAGGCGCTCATAACATTGATGCCGATAAAATTGCCGGATTAATTCCATTAAGTGGGCATACCATAACCCATATGACCATCAGAGAAGAGCGAGGGATTAGCGATGCGCAACCTGTTGTAGATGATTTTGCACCTTTATATCATGTCCGAAAAGATGCCCCTCCCATGCTTTTAATTACCGGCGACCGCGAACTCGAAATGCTTGGTCGATACGAAGAAAACGCCTATTTTTATAGAATGATGAAGCTGGTAGGTCACCCACAAATTGTGCTTTACGAGTTGGATGGTTACGGTCATGGGATGGTGGAGCCTGCTATTCCTTTATTGTTGAAAGAAATTGAAAGAATACGAACGAAATTAGAGTAAAACTCATTTTACTTGGAAAATACATTTACAGCCATTGATTTCGAAACAGCCCAGGGATACCGTTGGAGCATTTGCCAGGTAGGTTTGGTAAGGGTTGAACAGGGTGAAATTGTGAAAGAAATAAACCTTTTGGTTCAGCCTCCCCAAAACTATTATTGGACTAAAATGGTTCAAATACACGGTATTACGCCTAAAGCCACTACTGAATCGCCTTTTTTTGATGAAATTTGGCACTTAATTGAACCGTACATAAAACATCAAACCGTTGTGGCTCATAATGGTTTATCGTTCGACTTTCCGGCTTTAAAGAGCACCCTTGAATATTATGACCTTCAGGAGCCCGAATACGAAAAACGGTGCACATATCGTATTTTTCGCTCTAACCTTGCTGCGTTATGCAACCAATATCAAATTGCATTAAACCATCACGATGCTTTAAGCGATGCAAGAGCATGCGCAGCATTGTATTTGCTGCACCTGAATAAACACAAAACTTAACTTAATACGTAAGTTAGATGAAACTGTTATTGTAAGTACACGTATATTATCATAATCATCCTTATCAACAAAAAATAATAGCTTCCAATAAATGAGGTTGTTACCTATTAAACTTTGGATTAGGAATTAATCACTCGGAAAGACAAACATAATTATAGTTCATTATTGTCCGATAAAAAATCCATTCTTCGTTTAAGTGCTCTCCCGATGAATCGGGATTACTTTTTTTATTCATTCGTGTTCTCTTTTTAAGGCATTCATGATCCGCTTCGCTCCACTTCAGCAAAAAAAAGTAAGCAC
>CALEUX010000146.1 GCA_937920475.1 uncultured Marinilabiliaceae bacterium | reverse complement strand
TTATTGATTTTTTTGTTAGTAAATTCCCTTTAAAGATTCGCTTCTTAATTGCTGTTTTACTTCCTTTTATAGGTTTGTTTTTGCAACACAACCTACGGTATAAACTTCCCTGGAGCTTTACTGTAGCCATGGTAGCCTACTTTTTCTATTTTGCGGGTGTAGCTCTTCGTCGTATCAATTTTATAAAATTCATTGCCGGGAAAGAGTGGCTGGGAATTGTAATTGGACTTACCATACATTTATCGTTATACCGTTTTAATTATCCTGTAGATTTTTTCTATGGAAATTTCGGATCTATTCCTTTGCTGATGATTAATGGCCTTGCAGGTTTTTTATGGGTATTCTCGCTATTTAAACTATTGCCTGTATCTAAAGCCATTATATGGATTGGCCGCAATACTTTGCCCATACTTTCATTTCATTTGTTGGCTTTAGGATTGGTGCATTGGTTAGCATATGAGGTAATTTATCCCGAATTATCAGGGAATGTTTTGATTTTTATACTTTTTTCAGGCATTGAAATACTTATTCTGATACCGATTATTATGTTTCTGAACAGGCATTTACCTATGATGGTTGGATTGCAGGTTAGTAAGTCTGTAAATTTTCAGCCGGTTAAATTAGAGGGAGAAAAGCCAAAATTAAAGAGATAGGTTTTTTGCAGTACCAAAGCTCAATACTACCAATTGACCGTTGAGGTTGAATCTAAAGGGAGTAGTGAGAAGTTATTATTTTTTTATTCTGTAGGTTATGGAGCGTCAGGGATTTATTGACCAATTAAGGGCACTCAGTATTTTTTTGGTGGTTTATGGACATACCGATGAGGTTTCTCTTTTTAATGAATACCTGACAACATTCAGGATTCCCTTGTTTTTTGCTATCTCAGGATACATTAGTAAAGATAAAGCTGGTATTAGGTTCGCCTTCTTTTTAAAAAAAACTTTTAAGCGATTACTAATTCCTTATTTTGTTTTTTCAGCCATTCTCTTTTTAATTTGGTTTATAAAAGTTTGGCGTGCCGATCTTAACTGTGAGTATTGTAATCCGATAAAGAACTTTATAGGCATTTTCTATTCGCAGGGAGGGCCGGATTTTATGGCAGGCCGTGGCCCCATGTGGTTTTTAACAGCTTTGTTTTGTGTGGCTATGATTGATTTTTTTATCAGCCGGTTTGAATTTAAGTATAAGCTCCTACTCGCATTGGTGTTACCTTTTGTTGGGTTGCTGCTTACTTCAATTTCTCATTACAGTGTGCCATGGAGTTTGGATGTGGCTATGGTTGCTTATTTCTTTTATTTTGCAGGAACGGTTATTAAGCGACTTAATTTCTTTTCGTTAATTGAAGGGAAGGTATTGTTAGTAAGTATTCTGTTTTTTTGCCTCCATTTATTTTTTTACCGGTTCAACAAGCCCGTTGAGTTTGTTTACAAAAATTATGGGTCGTTGCCGTTGTTGTTATTGAATGGTGTTGCAGGTTTAATTTGGGTATTTTCAATTTTTAAAACAATCCCGGGTTCACCAATAATAACCTGGGTTGGCCGAAATACGCTATTGATATTAATATTCCATTTGTTGGCAAAAGATATTGTTTTCTGGATTTTAGACGATATTTTGATTCTAAACTACCCTGATGCTATTCCTGTATTTCTTATTATATCTGCATTACAGGTGATTATCCTTATTCCGGTTATAAAACTATTAAACCGGTATCTCCCTGTTTTGGTAGGTTTACCATCTCAAAATTCACAAAATCAATAAAGGTAGTCACATTGAACCAACCCTTTTTCTTTAAACCAATTGTTGCTTATATGGCGAATATTAAACCATATAAGTCATAAAAGTTTATATTTTAATTAATGATACTTAGTAACTGTTTAAATTTTATATTGAAATTTTTATTAAGATGATTAGATTTAAGATTATTAGACTGATAGATAAGTCTGGAAAGATGCCAAGACATCTATAACAACTTGTAAATCTTCTCTATCGATCTTATCCCGATTCTCGGGACTACGCGATGCTTCGCTTCTAAAAATCTTATATCTGAATTTAAACAGTTTCTTAATATGTTTCAGAAAAATTTTGTGCCTTTAATTTTTGGCACTCAACAATTAAACAGCGCAAAAATACACAATACTTTTGTTTAGCGCGTCAGTAAAACTTCTGCCTTCTGCCTTATCACTGGTTTATTGGCTGGTAAATCAACTCCTTAATGGTTTCATTCCAGGCTGTAAGTGCCAAACTCTCGGGTAAATCAACATCATCGAAGGTGATGATTTGGCCGGGTTCTATTTTTCTTTTAATACGAGCGTTGCTTATTAATCCAATAGGAACCATATTGGGCTGTTCAATAATATTCACAGCTTCGCCACGCACTTCAAACGAGCCAATACCCTTGTCGATTAAAGTATTAGTACTTACTTCCTGTTTTGCCACAGCGGCAACACCAACCTTTGGGAATTCGCCATTATTTAACAGTACTTGTCCTGAATTGTAGAAATCCCGTATGGTTTTAGGAATTTCAAAAAAGCATAAATGAATGGGTTTGTAATGCAGGTAATAAGGTCCTTTGCCCATTTTGTATGTTTCTAATTCCGGCGCCAGCTCCTCGTGGTGGGTCGATACAATAAAAACTCCCGGAGGGGCTTGAGGTGAAAGAACATAATCACTAATAACAATGTTGAGTTTGGTAGCACCTGCGGCCAAATGATAGGCACCCTCTTTTAAATCGCTTGTATTTATACCTATTAGTCCTTGTTTGGCTATTTGTGCCGATAAGCCATTGGCAACCAGGGCCTGTTCTATTTGTAGCTTGGTGCCATCGGTAAAAGAAGTCACCGAGTTTAATGAAAATCCTTGTTTGGTGGCCCAAAAGGTCATATCTTCTTTGGATGGGTTTTTGTTCAGAAATCCCTTTATATTCCCATAAACAAGGGGGGTAAATCCCATTTGTGTTATTTCGTCTTTTAAAATAGCTAAACATCCTGGCTGGTCGCCTTCCGATTCGGTAACCATGCCGCGTTTTGACAACCATGTTCCGGATACCACCAGCGTATCGGCATCCATGGTTACAACCGGAAGATTATAGCTAAAAGCCAGATTTATCATATCTGTGCTGTACAATACATCGCCGGTGCTTACCACAATTAAGTCCGAACGCTCCATTATTTTTGCCGACTCGGTGGTTACCAATTGTTGGTCAACTTTTAAATCGTCAATAAATCCTTTGCGGCGGGTTAAAATCCCCGTTACCTCAAATCCCGGTAGTTTGGTTAATAATAAAGCCAATCCTCTACCAATGGCACCTGTTCCAATTATCCCAACCTTAATGGTTTTTGTTGTTCTCTCTTTCATTTTTTTCTGTTGCAGCTAAATTTTCCTAAACTATTTATTCAATCTATGTTTATTATCTAAACTCGGGTTTGTGAAGTTTGTGGTATTTACTAACATGCTTTTTATGTTCCAGATTTATAAATAGTTAAGACATTGTTCTCTTGAGCTGTAATTTGCTGTTAATCAAATATCTGATTATATTACTTCTATAAATCTACAAACCTGTTATTACATCAAAGCAATGATAAATGTATAAACCTTTGCCTCTGGTTTTTATTTTTTTTGATGGCAGCCCTAAAATCTGAGATAAACAGAACTTTTATGCAGGTTTAGGTTTTGTTACTACTATATAAAGCAAAGCACAGGAAGGTTTATGGATTAGAAAGTTGTTTGGTAGAAAAAAACGTTATGGTTGGGAAAACTTAAACGATAAACAAATGAAATTAATCTTCCACTGGTTAATACTTTTAAAGATAGGTAAATATTTTGAGATACAACGCTTTAATTATTGTATGTAGTACTTTTTTTATTTAAACTTTATGCCATCATGGCTTATTGTTATATCTTTTTATATTCGCCAATTATTACTTTTATCTAAACAATTGTTCCGTTGGTCATTTCCTGGTGGACTTCTTTTATATCTTTTCATACTTTTGCCAAATGGTATAGTTATGCTTCATTAATTGTAAAAACAAGATTGAACGGCTTATTATATGGTTGCTGCCATGGTTTTTATTAAATTATGACAGCTATAATCTTGATAATAATTATAATGTGAATGGATGATAGAGTGGGTTGGAGGTGAATTGTATTCCTAAAATTTGGTTGTTATGCTGGTAAGATTATTACTTATTATAACTGTTTTTTTTACATTAAACAGCACCATAAATGCACAGAGCGACCCTGTTAAAGTGGTTATTCTTGGCTCGTCAACTGCATTAGGCAGTGCCGCTACCAATAATTATGGTTGGGCAAAAATGTTCAGGGATTATATGGTTGGGTTAAATCCTGGTAATGTTGTTAAAAATTTGGCTCTTAGTGGAATTAGTACAAGTGACATATTGCCTGAACCAGACGGTTGGAATGAAGTTAATATAACCCGCGCATTGGGTGAGAACCCCGATATCATCATTATTAATTTACCATCGAACGATGCTTACTGGAACAGAAGCGTTGCCAAACAAATTGAAAACTATCAAACAGTTGTTAATCTGGCAACATTGCAAGGGGTAAGGGTTTTTATAGCCACCACCCAGCCGCGTAATTTTGAAGGGAGTGACAGGCCAGCTGGGGATGATTACACGCCCGCCGAAAAACGCCAGAATCTGATGGATACGCGCGATGCGTTGTTTGCCACCTTTGGCTCCATGGTGATTGATTTCTGGACTGACCTGGCTAACGCCGATGGAACTATAAACCCAATTTACGATGCCGGCGACCATATTCATTTGAACGATGCCGGCCATCTTGTTTTGTACAATAGGGTAATAGCGGCCAATATTTTAGGGCCTAAAATTAATATTACCCTCAATACCCCACAGCCAATTTGCGGTGGAAACGAAGTTGAATTTTTAGTTGATGTGCCTGTAGCGTTAGGAACGCTTAGTTTGCAATATCGTATAAATCAGCAAACACCAGTTGCATTTACAGGAACATCGTTTACTTATTTGGCGCCATCAGAAAGTCACACTGTTGCGGTAATTGGTACCAGCGCGGGCAACGTTAATTATATCAGTAATACTGTATTGGTTCCAAGAGGTGCCGGTTGCCCAAAAGATAAGGGTCAAATAACAGCCGTAGTGCTTGGTTCCTCCACAGCCGTCGGTGTAGGCGCCTCAACGGGCAATAGTTGGGTTTATCAATTTGAGGAGTATTTAAAATCTATTCATCAGGGTAGCGAAGTTTATAATCTGGCGGCAAGTGGTTATACAACTTATCGTATTTTGCCGGATACCAATTCTCCGCCATCAGAACTACCTACCCCCGATACACAGCGAAATATAACCAGGGCGCTCAGCTACAACCCCGATGTTATTATAATAAATTTGCCATCGAACGATGCTGCTGCCGGTTATTCGGTTGCTGACCAAATGGGTAACTACGCCACCATTGTGAGTTTGGCTACCGCGGCTAATGTGCCGGTTTATATTACCACCACACAACCACGGAATTTAAACGCCACAGGTCGGCAAAATTTAATGGATGCCAGAGATGCCACCATTGCCAACTATCCCGATAAGGTTATTGATTTCTGGAACGGGTTGGCCACCAACGATGGTAATATTCTATCGCGTTTCGATTATGGCGACGGCATTCATATAAACAATAATGGTCACTCTCTGGTTGCCAATCGTGTACTACAGGCCAATATCATTGAGCCTGAAATATCGCTTAGTTATACAAATTCAACCCTTTGTGCCAACGATGTGGTTAATTTCAATGTCAGTTATCCCGAATCGTTGGGCGAATTGTCGTTAAAATATCACATCAACAGAAATAGTGGGGTCGATTTAAATGGTTCGTCGTTTCAATATACCATGCCTTATAACGGCTTTAGGGCTTACGTGGTTGGTAAAGCCGCCAATGGCGATTCGTATGTGAGCAACATTGTTTATACTACCATCGATCAGTCGTGCTACGTTGGCGATCCCATTAATCTGGTTATTCTGGGTTCTTCGACTGCAGAAGGGTGGGGAGCTACCGGTGATTACGGTTGGGCGCAGATGTACGAAGATTATATTAAATCGCTCAACCCATACAGTAATGTTTGGAACCTTTCTAAATCCGGCTATTCAACCATTCAAATAATGCCAACCGGTAGCCCCGGTGCCGACTCGGAGCGTAATATAACCAAAGCGCTTAGCTATAACCCCGATGTTATCATCATTAACTTACCATCGAACGATGCTGCCAATGATTATCCTGTAGTTGACCAATTAAGCCGTTATAGTACTATTTTGAGTGCTGCCGCTGCCCAAAATGTGCCGGTTTATATTACTACCACGCAACCCAGAAATTTGACTTTTGCTGGAAGGGAAAACTTAATGACCATGCGCGATTCAACTTTCAGCAGGTATGGTGAGTTTGCTGTTGATTTCTGGAATGTTTTAGCTACATCGGATGGGTTTTTAGTGTCAGCTTTTGATGATGGTGATGGAATTCATTTAAACGATGCCGGTCATACACTTGTGTTTAATCGCATGGTAAATGCCGGGGTGGTTAATCCCCGGGTAGCAGTTACAGCCTCTCAAAGCTTTGTAAACCCCGGCGATGAGGTAGAATTTACTGTAACCACCACCGTTCCCGGTATTGTTACTTATCAGTACTATGTCAATAATAAGCTGGTTGCAACATCTGGCAGCCCGGTGTTTAATTATGTGTCGCCGTTAAGCAACTATAAAGTTTATGTTATTGGCCGCGATGCAGCCAACGAGCCATATTTAAGCCGAGCCGTATATGTAACGGTAAATTCGAATTTTGCTTTATGGACCGGTGCCGTCAATAGTAGTTGGGATAACCTTGCAAACTGGCACAACGGCAATGCCCCGGCAGCAAACATTCCTGTTAGTATCAGAGGCAATGCATCACACATGCCTGTAATTAATAATCAATTGGTAGTGTTAGGTAATTTAACTATTAATCCGGGCGCGGTATTAACCTTAAATCCGGGTGGAAAACTTACCATAAATGCGACGCTGCAAAATAACGGAGAATTGGTTTTTGTAAATCAAACCGGCACCAACGGTTTATCATCGCTTATTAACAATGGCTCTATCACTGGTTCGGCCCTGTCTCGGGTAAAGTTAACGTTGCCGGGTAATCAATGGTTTTATTTATCATCGCCTTTCGAATCGCCTGTTTTAGGCCGTTTCAACAACACAGAGGCGGGCGCAACTGTGCATGTTTATCGAAACAATCAATGGTACAGCACTTCTTCTTCGTTACCTACCATACCTCTTAATCCTTTGGAAGGTATCTTGGTTAAATATGCCAGTAATCCTTATTTATTGGAGTACACAGGTCAGCTTAACAACGGCCTCATAAGTCAGGAGTATGCAACAGGTGGATGGAAATTATTTGGCAATCCATATCCAAGTTTTATCGACTGGCAGCAAAATGATGGCTGGAGCAGACCCAACATTGATGGAACAATGTGGTACCGTACGCTGGATGATGGCATCATGAAGTTTATTACCTATAACCGAAATGCAGCTCCCGGTAGCCGTTCGGCCTATTATCCGGGAAGTCTGGCAGGCGAAGCTGCTGAAGCCGAGTTGTCGCTTATTCCACCACTGCAATCGGTTTGGATTAAAGCTAATGGCCCTACAATCTTATCTGTTAATAATGCTGTCCGTAAGCATGGTGTAACAGAATCTTATTTAAAGAGTTCGTCTGCACAAGCACCAGCCGATATTATTCGCATTATTGCCTCAAATAAATATACCCGCGATGGGGCTGTTATTTATTTCCACCAACAATCGGATAATGGGTTGGATGCCGGCGACAGTGAGAAAAGGTTTAACGATTCAAACCTGGTTCCTGAGGTGTATACCCGGGTACAAAACTCTGTATTGGCTATAAACAGCCAGATTGGGTTGGATAACACGTCGCGGGAAATATCCCTTAGCGTTCGTAACAGGGTAAATGATGATGTAACCTTATCGTTTAATTTAGAGAAGTTTAATCATACTTATAGTGTTCATCTCGAAGATAAATTAACCAACCAATGGATTAATTTGCTGGCAACTCCTGATTATACCTATACACCATCTGTTTTAGGTGATGTTCACAACAGGTTTGCATTACACATCAATTATGTTCCTACATCTGCAGATAACAATGACGATTTGGACTCTTTGTTACCGGTTGTTGTATATAACTCAGGTGGCGATGCTATCGTGTTGATTGAGAGCAGTCTTGTTTTGGGAGCTCCGGCTAAGATTGAAATTTATACTATTGAGGGACACAAAGTAGAAGAGATAACAACCAACAAATCTGAGAACAGGGTTCGCCTGCCGGGTAATAGCTCAGTTTTTATAATTAAGGTTATTGCTGGCGATGTTGTTGTAACAAAGAAAGTTTTAAGGTTGAAATAGAAGTTTGAAATGGTTTATAACCATAACTTTTGAGGCCTGATGCTATGTTGATTGTATCAGTTAATATCATATTTGTAATATTTTGATAATTCATGATTGAGATTAAGCGATACTCTGCTGATATGCAGCAGGTTTGGGATAATGTTGTTTCAGATTCACGGATAGACACCTTTTTGTTTTACCGAAATTTTATGGATTATCATTCCCATCGGTTTACCGACTGTTCTTTTATTGTTTTTAGAAAGGACAAACCTGAAGCAGTAATTCCGGGAAACATTTGCAACCAGATATTTTATTCTCATCAGGGGCTTACCTATGGCGGACTAATTGCAACCACTAAGGTTTCGGCATCAAATGTATTAGAGATTTTTGATTTGCTTAATACGTACTTAAAAACCATCGGTGTTAGCGAAGTGGTTTACAAACCGGTGCCGCTCATTTACCATAAAATTCCATCGCAGGAGGATGTATATGCTTTATTCAGGCTCGGTGCCGAAAAAATTGCTTGTAACATATCGTCAACAATTATTCAGGAAAGAAAAATCCCTTTTATAGAGTCGAGGAAAAGTGGAATCAGAAAATCTAAAAAAGAATCGGTTTACATAGTTGAGGATGCCAACCCAGTCGATTTTTGGGAAATTCTGGATAATAATCTTGCATCAAATTATGGCACAAAACCAGTGCACACTCTTGATGAAATAATTCATCTTAAAGCAAATTTTCCAAACAATATAAAAATATTTACCTGCAAACAGGGCGATACAACCATTGGAGGAACCGTATTGTTTGTGATGCAGCAATTAGTTCATGTTCAGTACATTTCGGCCAGCGAAACCGGTAAGTTTACAGGAGCTCTTGATTTGTTGTTTGATGAGTTAATTAACAATAGATATAAGGATAAACCCATCTTCGACTTTGGACAATCAACTGAGCAGATGGGACATTATTTGAATGAAAGTTTAATTTTCCAAAAGGAAGGTTTTGGGGGCAGAGGTACCGTTTACGAAGCCTATAAATACATTATATAAACTATTATTTAGTTGGGTGTTAAACAACTCTTTATCATTAGATAAGGTATTGTCTAAGCTTTTTTTCTACCTTTTAATATGAATCTGCTTTACTTTTCTCTCCAAATTTATCGCATAAATAGGGGGGTTAAGCAAATTTTTTAGTCTGTTGGTCATATTTTAGGGTAACATTCTGTTGTGAATGCTAATTTTACTTTTGATTAAAAAGCTTGAAGCTCCTATCGTTTATTAATCCATACATGGGATTGACAGAGGCGGAGCCATGCAATGTAGATTAGAAAAAGTGGCTGTTTAATTTTATCGGTTCCTTAATAACTAAACTCAGCTGTAACGAATAAAAGCGCTAAAACAATTGTTAAACGAATCTTCTTAATAGGAACTTTTCTTTTATAGTGTTGCTTATTATTCGAAATTGCCCTTCTATCAATTAATTTTTATGATAAAAATATTCAAGAAATATATCTCAAATCTCAGTCAGGTAAAATACTTCCTGTTTTACTATAAACAGCTCGGATACAGGATTCCTATTTTGTTGGCTATGAGCGCATGTGTGGCCCTGCTGGATGGTTTCGGGTTAGCCCTTTTTATCCCTCTGTTTCAGGTGGCCGAGAGTGGTGATGTGGCTTCTGGCGATCTTGGAAACCTGAGTTTTGTTATGGATTTTTTCAATTGGATGGGAATTGATATTACCATTGGGTCCATATTGGTTTTTCTTTTGGCATTATTTTCATTTAAGGGTATAGTTACATTCGTAAATCTTTATTACTCGACTCGTATAAGAGTGCGTTTTGTAAAAAAAACACGCATTCAGTTAGTGAATGGCTTGTGTAATATTTCATACCCCGCTTTTGTTAATATTGACATGGGGCGAATCCAAAATGTTATCAATTCAGAGATTTTTAAAGTCACAGGGGCTTTGTTGGCCTACATAACCACCATGCAGGCAGCCATAACGCTTACCGGTTACCTTACCCTTGCTTTTATAGCCAATTTCAAATTTGCGTTATTAATTACAGTTGCCGGGGCTTTAAGCTTTTTTATTTACAGGTATATTAATAAAAAAGTTGAAACATCATCTTTGCTTCAGTCATATATAGGTAATGATTTGCATTCTAAATTATCAGAGGCTGTCTGGAATTATAAGTATTTAAAAGCTACCGATTTAATATCAAGTTTTCGGAAAAGACTTATTGGCTATGTTGGCCAAACAGAAGATTTAACCATGCGAATGGGAAAGCTCAATGCTATCTCAGCCTCATTACGCGAGCCAATTTCTATAGGGCTGGTTGTTGGGGTTATTTTTGTACAGGTGGTTTTTTTCGATGTGTCAATGTTTAGCATACTGCTAAGTTTATTATTCTTTTACCGATCGTTGACTTATTTATTATCTCTGCAAACTTCGTGGCAGGGTTTTTTGGTTAACTCAGGAGGCATTCATTTGGTAAAGGATTTAATAGCCGATTTTGAAACCAGAGAGGAGAGCCGTTTGCACGAACCAATGCCCGAAATGGAAAAGCATATCCGGTTTGAAAATGTAACATTTGCTTACGAAAGTAATCCAAAACCGGTTCTCAATAATGTTAGTTTAACCATACCAAAGAATCATACAGTGGCTTTTGTGGGAGAAAGCGGATCGGGGAAAACAACGTTGGTGAATATGATAGCAGGCTTGTTACTTCCCGGTAAGGGAACTATTTTTATTGACGATACACCACTATCGGTTGAGAGAATAAAAAACTACCGGCAAAGAATAGGCTATATCACCCAGGAGCCGGTTGTTTTTAATGATACTGTATTTAATAACGTTACGTTTAATGCTCCAAAAACTGAAGAAAACATCATAAAATTCTGGGAGGTACTTCAAAAAACCGCACTTACCGATACCATTAAGCAAATGCCATTGCAGGAGGAAACGCTTTTAGGCGATAATGGTGTTTTAATTTCAGGGGGGCAAAAACAGAGAATCTCCATTGCCCGCGAATTGTTCCGCGA
Organism: uncultured Marinilabiliaceae bacterium; assembly: GCA_937920475.1. Lineage (GTDB taxonomy): Bacteria > Bacteroidota > Bacteroidia > Bacteroidales > Marinilabiliaceae > CALEUX01. The sequence goes on along the minus strand of CALEUX010000146.1, from coordinate 28,301 downwards.
TTGTTCCATTTTATTAATGGACGAAGCAACATCAGCCCTGGATTCAGAAAACGAGGGGATTATTCAGGATAATATTAATGCATTAAAAGGGAATTACACCATCATAATTATTGCTCACAGGCTTTCAACAGTACGTAAAGCTGATACAATATATCTATTGGACAAAGGGCTTATATCTGCTTATGGTACTTTTGAGTCGTTGCAAAAAGTATCTCCCCGATTTAGAAAAATGGTTGAATTACAGGAGTTTTCGTAAATGGAAAAAATAATAAATCTTCCAAAAATTCTCGATGAAAGAGGAAATCTTACGTTTATGGAAAATTGTAAGCAGATTCCTTTCGAAATAAAGCGGGTTTTTTGGACTTATGATGTTCCGGGTGGCGAGCAAAGAGGCGGACATGCCTATTACAATCAATTGGAAGTGGTTATTGCTCTTTCGGGCAGTTTTGATGTGGTTATTACTCTTTCAAACGGACAGGAGAGGCGTTATCATTTAAACAGATCGTATAATGGACTGTTAATTCCTGCACTAACATGGCGCCATCTCGAGAATTTCAGCACCAACTCCTTGTCGTTTCATTTAAGTTCAGGTATTTTTTCTGAAAACGAATATATCAGAGATTATGAGTTATACCGCCAATTGGCAGGGGAATAAAAACCCTGTTACTGTTTTTGATTGCCACATTTATCAGCTTCCACGCATCAGTGCTGAGTCGGGGCACATTACTGCTGTACATAATAGTATTGATGTACCATTTGATGTTAAAAGAGTATTCTATATATACGATATTCCGGCCGGAGAAGATAGAGGCGCCCATGCCCATAAAGATTGCCACCAGTTTTTAATTGCTGCCAGTGGTAGTTTTGAGGTGTTTGTTAACGATGGAATTCATGGTAAAACACTTTTTTTAAATCAACCATTTATGGGATTACATATTCCTCCGGGAATATGGGCTCAGGAACAGAACTTCTCGTCAGGGTCAATTTGCCTTGTGCTGGCATCTCATTTATATGATGAGAGCGATTATATAAGGGATTACGATGAGTATTTAAAATATAGAAATCCAAAGATTTAATGTTTTTTTGAGAAACAAGTACTTGAGATAAGCGCAGCATGGCTAAAGTTTTAATTTTTACATCCTATCTCGATAACTCAGGTCAGCCCAAGCAGGTAGCTTCACTGGTGGGGTACCTGGCAAAAAAGCCTGATGTTTCATGCACCGTTTTTGCCGGTTTTGAATCAAAACCACAGTTCTACGATGATTTTATTAAGGGAAAGACCAAGCTTCTGGTTAAAAAAGACCTCACCCAACACCCTTTAATGGTTGTTAATTATTTATGCAAAAAAAGCAAAGCAATTAAGAAGTTTTTGCTTTACCAACAACTTCAGAAACTGATAAACAATAGTACTTCTTTTCATGTATTTGGTTTATCAGTTTTTAATTTTATACATAAATATATTGATTTTGAGCATGTTTATCTTTGGCATAACACGCACATGATTCAATACACTCATGATGAGAATGCTTTTGTATTTCCTCCGTTTAGCTCAGAAGTGTTGAAAAAAATTACATTCGTAATAGTACATCCATCCATGCACGATGAGTTGGCAAAGCATTATGGCCCTGAAATAAAGATTGTGGTTTCTAAATTGTTTTACAATGATTGATAAATTGGTACTGGTTAGCCGGGTTGATTTTGATAAGTGGTTTTTTCTGCCATTTATAATGGCTCTTAAAACGGAAAGAATGCGTCAGCTTGATATTCAGTTGCATCTGATTGGGCCTTCATCCCCTTTGGCCGAACGTATTTTGAATCTTGAACTTAAATATACTGAAACCATACGATTTGTAAAAAGAATTAACCAGTCAGTTCCTATAGCTGAAATATTTAAGGAATATGGTGAAAATAGCCTTTTTGTAGCCGACTCGGTATACGATTATCTTGGTTTTTATTGTGCTGATGTAATAACCTCAGGTTGCTTGCTAACCTGTTATAATATTGGTTTTAAACCAATACCCCAAAACCTGATGTTTGCCAATACTTTAGAAGAGTTAGAGGACAATATTTACCAAGTAATCACAAATTCTGAGGCACGTTCCGTATTACGTGCCATTAATCAGGGAAAGGCTGAGGAATATTCCTTAACAGATGCTGATAAAGCTACTCTTGATAGCATGATTTATTAATAATTTCTGAGAATTTACTATTTATGGATAACTCTTTACCAAAAAAGCAAAAGTACGATTACTTTGATTTTTTAAAAGCAATAGCAATATATCTGGTAGTTATATCGCATTTCAATAACTTAAACTTTGACTTAATAAATGACAATGGTTTAAACAGCCATATTAATTATATTTTCAGGTCAATATTTGCTGTATCAGTTCCAATATTTCTTTTTATCAATGGGGCCCTGCTTTTAAACAAATCCAACCTTGATTTAAAAGGTCATATTGTAAAAACGCTTAAGATTCTGGCTATTCTTATCATTTGGGGATTTATTACTTTAGTTTCATTGCTCTTTATCCGAAGCGAAAGTTGGTCAATGGTAGAAATTATTAAAGGAGTGATGCAACTTAAACAGGGATGGATTAACCATTTATGGTTTCTGGAAGCATTGATTATTATCTATTTATTTTTCCCATTAATATATAACTCTTATAAAAACCATCTGTCCAGTTTCTATTTCTTTCTGGCGGTGGTGATGCTTTTTACATTTGGGAATACCTTAATTGGTAATATTGTAAATGTAGGCTCTTCCTTTTTTGAGGATGCTAAACATGTTAATTTCTCCATTAATTATTTCAAAGGGCTCAATCCCTTTAATGGTACTTATGGTTATACGTTTGGATATTTCATGTTAGGAGGAGTTCTTTTTTATCACCGCGAATATTTGAATAAAAAGGTTATCCGGATTCTATCTTTCATAATCATTCCTGTTTCAATGTATCTATTGTATATTTATGGATATATGATATCCATTAAGGAGGGCGAAACATGGAACTCTGTTTGGTTTGGTAAGGACTTTTTATTTACACTGTTAAGCGTTGTTGCAATCTTTGTTTTATCGTTAAAATATAAGCATATCGGTTTTATGGGGAAAGCCATAAAAACTATAGGCGAAAACTCCTTAGGTATTTATTTGATACATATTATAATTGGAGAAATACTCTTCCCTTATTTTATCACAATGTCAATCTCCACCAGTGTTTTGACCAATTTGTTGTTTGTATTGGTTGTTTTACTGGCATCATTGTTTATAGCATTGGGGCTTAAGAGAATTCCCTATCTGAAACATCTGCTTTTAGCATAGTATTTATATATCCGAAAAAATCAAAATAATGAAAAGTATTATGCAGGTTAAATTTCTGGATTTAAAAAAGGTAAATGAACCCTATTTCCCTGATTTAATGGCTGCAACTCAGAAATTTCTTGAGAAGGGTTGGTACATTCTTGGAGATGAGGTAACTGCTTTTGAGAAGGATTACGCGGCATTTTGCGGAACACACTATTGCGCCGGTGTAAGTAATGGCCTCGATGCTTTAAGGTTAATATTTGAGGCATACAAGCTGTTAAACAAACTTAAGGAGGGCGATGAGGTTATTGTGCCGGCCAATACATATATTGCTTCCATATTGTCGGTTACACAAAGCCGTTTAGTTCCGGTTTTGGTAGAGCCGCATCCCGATACCTATAATATCGATCCTCAAAGGGTTGAGGTGGCAATTACAGCAAAAACCAAGGCAATTCTGGCTGTTCATTTGTATGGGCAATTGGCCGACATGGATGCATTAAATCAAATTGCTGTAAAACATGAACTTCTGGTTATCGAAGATGCAGCTCAATCACACGGCGCCTCAAACAAAAATGGAAAAGTAGCCGGAAATCTTTCCAACGCTGCAGGTCACAGTTTTTACCCGGGGAAAAATCTCGGTGCTTTAGGTGATGCAGGAGCTGTTACCACAAACGATGTGGAATTATATGAAACCATTTGCGCCTTAAGAAATTATGGTTCACATAAAAAATACTACAATTTATATGAAGGTTATAATATGCGTTTGGATGAAATTCAGGCTGCATGGTTACGAATTCGGTTGTTAGGATTAGAGGCTGAAACCACACGACGACGAGAGATTGCCCAAATGTATTCATCAGGATTGGTTTTGCCAGAATTAAAACTACCTGTTGAAGCCAACTATGGCAAACATGTTTATCATATTTATCCGGTATTGCATCCCCATCGAAACGAGCTACAGAAATATTTGGAAAGTAAAGGCATTCAAACAATGATTCATTATCCTTTGCCACCTCATAAGCAGCAAGCCTTTTCACAATGGAACCATCTGGCTTTTCCAATTACGGAAAATATTCATCTGCACGAGTTAAGTTTACCAATGAGTCCGGTGCATACCGATGAGGAAATAAACTACGTAATTGAGGCAATCAATAACTTCAAATAGGTTTCAAGTGAAATTATTAGCGGTTGTTTTAATTCATTTTTATTATTTATAAATGCCTGTAGTTTCCATTATTATCCCTACATACAATCGGCCAAAGTTCCTGAAAATAACCTTAGATAGTGTCTATCAGCAAACATTTTCCGACTTTGAAGTAATTGTTATAGATGATGGAACTCCTGGTAACGAAAATGAAACGTTGTGTTCTGCCTATCATAGGATAATTTACAGAAAAATTGCAAATACAGGTGGCCCAATTATTCCCCGAAATACAGGTCTGAAGTTAGCAACTGGAAAGTACATTGCCCTTATTGATGATGATGACCTCTGGATGCCCGATAAACTTCAGAAACAAGTTGACATTCTTGAGAAAGAAGTTGATTTTGGATTGGTACACGGGTGTTGTAAGGTAATTGATAGCTTTGGAAATGAAACAGGAGAAATTGTTGGACAATTAGCCAATAAGAATAGAAAGCATGGCTATGTTTTTGATGATTTAGTGGGAAGCTTTACGGTGATGATGCCAACATCTTTCTTTAGAAAAGACCTGGTTGAAATGGTTGGTTTCTTTAACGAATCAATGAAGGCAGCCGGAGAAGACATGGAGTTTTTTTCAAGAATGGCGTTTTATACTAAGTTTTACTATATTGAAGAGCCAATTGCTTTTTACAGAGTGCATTCTGGTGGCATTTCCAAGGAAAATCCACATTATTACGACCTGCCTTTGTTTCTTAATAAAATGCTATGCAATTTAAAACTTACTGAGAACCTCTCAAATTCAAGGTTCAGGTCTATTCAGAAAAAATTGTTGTTGCAGCAAATGTCTATGGCCAAAAATAAAACCTCCTATTTAAAAGCACTGCACAATTGTAGCAAAATGGCTTCTTTCTTCTGGCTAAAACCTAAATTGATGTATGGTTTTGTTATAAGAATGGGTCTTCTGTTGAAGAATTAAATAACCGATTAATTTGTAACCAATGAATATCAGAAATATAATAAAGTGGTCACTTATTGTAATGCCAGTTCTTATCGCATTGTATGTTTTAAACTATATCTGGAGCGTTCGTACGCATTACAATTATGATGTTACTGCCAATTATGAATACAATAACTTTGGCGATACTGTTATTTACACGCAAATAGCAGAAGGTAAAATTCTTGTAAATGTTGACGATAAATGGGATTCAGGTTTATTGAAGATTAATATAAAAGCCACAAATAAAGGAAAGTTTTTTAACCCGGAAGTCAGAACTGGTAACGAAACTCACGTTTTAGAGCGGGGTGCACAAGGCTTTCGATTTCTGAATATCAGCAATCATTTGCAGCTTAATAATCATGAAATTCAATTGGATTTTAAATATTGCAATCCAGCAGATGTTACATGTGAAATAATACTTTTTAACAACCAGCCGCTTCAAAATAAAAAGATTCTGGTTGTTTCTCCTCATCCCGATGATGCTGAAATTGCTGCCTGGGGCCTTTATTCAAATAATGAGTCGCTTATTGTAACAGTTACAACTGGCGATTTTGGCCCTAAAAACTACGACGAAATAGTTGATAACGATTCCTTACACTACCTGTTAAAAGGAAGACTAAGGTTCTGGAACAGTATTACTGTGCCCTTGCTTGCAGGAATTGAGCAAAAGAATATTGTGAATCTTGGCTACTCAGACCTTACCTTAAAGGATATGTTTGATTATAAAGATTCGGTGATTGCTTCGCACGCTACCGGGTTAAAAAATACCAATTATTACCGCGAAAGAAACTTTAAAGATGCCATAATTCCCGAATCCGATGGAAGACCCATTTGGAGCAATCTGGTTAACGATTTTGTATATATTATTCAAAACTTTAACCCCGATATAATTGTACTACCGCATCTTTTACTCGATTACCATGCCGACCATAAATACTCCACCCTGGCGGTTATTGAAGCTATTAGAAAAACCGGAAAGCGCGATGGGCAGTTTTATTTCTATACCAACCATTTAACCGGCGGTGTGCGTGTTTGGCCCGATGGAAGAATGGGCGATGCCATTGATTTACCACCAAATTTATGCGGCTTGGGCGATTCCGTCAGGATTCGTTCAGTTAAACTTACCGCCAACGACCAAATTGAAAAAACTATGGCGCTTGAAGCCATGAACGACTTACGCATGGATTTGGAGTGGCTCTGGGTTAAAGGAACCTGGCTTAAATTCAGATATCGAACCATGAAAGAAATTATGGGGCACGAGGACAATTATTTTTTTAAAGCGGTGCGGTCAAATGAATTGTTTTTTGTGGAGGATATTAATTCTGCCATTGGTAATTAGTGCTATTTGATTGATAAAACAACAAAGTGATGGAAACAAACAACCATGTATTAAATACCAATGAAAGTCAGTTAATGCCCAAAGTTGCCATAATAATACCATGTTATAATTTGGATGGATATCTTGATAACTGCCTGAATTGTTGCATACTTCAAACTTATAAAAACGTTCAGATTATAGCCATCAACGATGGTTCAACTGATAATACAGGCAAAACTATTAATCAATATGCTGCCATTGATGAAAGAGTAATGCCTTTACACCTTGACAATGGTGGTGTATCACGTGCCAGAAAAATTGCCATCAGTAAATCGGATGCCGATTACTTTTTCTTTCTCGATGGCGACGATTCTATGCCGCTGAATACTATTGAAGTTATGGTTAATAATGCCATACAATCGGGAGCCGATATTGTGGTGGCCAATATGTTTTGGGAAAAAGACAATGGGTTTGAGCTGGTAGAAAATCCCCAGATTGGCAAAATTGATGCGTTAGGTTTTATACGCCGATTGGTTGCCGAAAGGGATTTTTCCCTAGGGGCAAAACTATATGCCAGTAAGCTCTTTACCAGTAATATAAATTATTACGAAGATTTAAAAAGAGGTGAAGATGCGCTTTTGTCTATGCAACTTATTCAAAAGGCCAATTATGTGTTTGGAATTCCTGATGTGGCCTATTATTACCGTAACAGGTTAACATCCATTTCCAGAACCAACAACCCCAAAACCAGCTATTTTCATCAGGTATTTGAGGCCAGGTTTAAAGTTGAAGAATTTGCACTTGAATGCGGAGTCGACAAAAGTGATTTTGGACTTGCCCGCTATATTTGCTTTGCCCTGGTGGTGTATTTAACCAATGTGGGTCGTACCAACCTCAGCCGGAAACTAATAATAGAGAAAACCAATACATATCTTATTAATAATAGTGAGTTCCGAAAATATTACAAGCAACACTTTAAAAAAAATTATTACAGGCTTGTTATGTATTACTATTTTATGATGCCGCATAAACTGTTTTCGGTCTATTATAAGCTGTTCGGAAAACTTCTTTAGTATATAAATTTGGCACAAAAGATATTAAGCAGTCGAAATCCAGAATAATTCTATGAGAGTAGGTAATAATCCACAAAAGAGTAATGTTACAGAGCTAAGGCATAAAACCCATAGAATAATTTTGCCTTTTTGGATACCTAATGTTAGCGACGATTACTTTAAAGAACAACCGCAGGTGCTTTATTGGTGTCTTAAATCTTTAACAAGTACAATAAATCCGGAACAAACCAACATAACACTAATTAATAATAATTCCTGTGCCGAAGCTTCTGAAATTGCCGAGGATTTTGTGAAACAGGGCTTTATTGATAAGTATGTGGTACGCCACGAAAATCGTGGAAAGCTTGAAGTTGTTTTAGCCGAAGCGCGGGCCTCTTTCGAGGACTATATTACCATTGCCGATGCCGATTTTTTGTTTTTTCCACAATGGGAAGATGCTACTATCGAAGTTTTTAGAATATTTAAAAAGGCCGGTGTAGTATCGTGCTATCCATGTCCTAATTTGGCAACATACTATAACTCCGCCTGGTTATGGGATTATAAAATTAAAGTTGGGAAGGTAGTACCCGATTCAGAGCTCGATTTAGTAGAACTAGGCCTTGGTAATATTGTTGGCAAGGGTGTTTTTTCAGGCTTAGGGGTTAAGCGAAAATCAACTTGGCGCGAAAATCAATATTATATCAGAAATAAATCTTTTATTGCATGTTTGGGGGCTACTCATGCATTAGCTACTTTTAAACGCGATATCATTCAAAAACTTCCATTTAAAAAGGTTGAGTTTGTATTCAAAAATGGTTACGAATATAATTATATCGATTTTATTGTGGAACAATTAGGGTATTACAGACTCTCAACTGTTAAATGCAATGCCTACCACATGGGAAATACGCTTCCAATGGATATGATACAGGCCTTTAGAACAGGCCAGATATCTCAAAAAGAATTCCCAACATATAAGACCAGAAATTCTTTTTTTAATAAACTGATATACTATCCAGCGGCTTTTTTTATGGGTATGATGCGAAAATATGGGCTACTGTAATTTTGCTCTTATAGTTTATAACCAATAATAATTCTGACAAATGCGATACAGAATTTTTGAGTTTTTCAGAAAGGTTTATGATACCATTTATTATCATACCCGAAAAGTGGGTAATGGCTATGTAAGCGGGTATGTGAGAGGGATTCGTAATGTTACAATGGAGGGTGAAAACCAAATTGTTAATGGGTGTAACTTTCAGGGAGAAATAAAATTGGGATTTAGAACCACATTGGGCGTAAACAATTGGTTGCATGGCACAATCACCATAGGAAAATACTGTCAGATTGGAGCTGATGTTGCCATTCATACCAATAATCATCCGGTAACTTATTTGTCCACTTATGTAGGCAGCAGCCTGTTCGAAGGGTATCTCAATCACAATAAAACCTTTGGCAAGGTTACTATTGGTAACGATGTTTGGATTGGGCATAACGCATTGATAATTGGAAATGTAAATATTGGTAATGGCGCTGTTATTGCAGCCGGGTCAGTTGTTACCAAAGATGTTGAACCTTATACAGTTGTGGCCGGAGTTCCTGCAAAACCATTAAAAAAGCGTTTCTCTGATAATATTATTAAAGAAATTGAAGACTTGAAATGGTGGGATAAAACAGATGAGGAAATAAAAGCAATTAAGCCATTGTTTTTTAAAGATTTGAGCAAAGTTGATTCGTTGTATCAGGTTGTTCCAACCGGTCTGGAATAATAAATTTCTAAAAGACTCTGAAAATAAAAAGCAAAATTAAACCCATGAAGATAGGAACACGATTAATAGGTTATCAGTATGAACCATTGGTTATTGCCGAAATTGGAATTAACCATGAAGGAAGCTTAAAGGTTGCTAAAGAAATGGTTGATGCCGCTCACCGGGCAGGAGTAGAGGTTGTTAAGCATCAAACTCACATTGTGGAAGATGAAATGGCTCCTGCTGCCAAAAAGGTAATACCCGGTAATGCCAACGTGTCCATATACGAAATTATGGAGCGATGTGCTCTTAATGAACATGATGAGATTGAACTTAAGAATTATGTGGAATCAAAAGGAATGATTTTTATAAGCACTCCCTTTTCGCGTGCCGCTGCCGACCGTTTAATTAAAATGAATGTGTCGGCTTTTAAAATAGGTTCCGGTGAGTGTAATAACTATCCTTTGTTGGAGCATATTGCCCGTTTTGGAAAGCCGGTTATTTTAAGCACCGGTATGAATACCATCGAAAGTATTAAAAAAGCGGTTGTTATTTTTGAAAAACACCAGATTGATTATGCCCTTTTGCATACAACAAATTTGTATCCAACGCCAAACCATTTGGTGCGATTGGGCGCCATGGCCGAAATGGCTCAGGCTTTCCCGGGTGTTCCTTTTGGATTATCTGACCATACACTTACCAATCATGCTTGTTTGGGTGCTGTTGCAATGGGAGCCTCTATTCTGGAGCGTCATTTTACCGACCATATGCAGCGTACCGGCCCTGATATAATTTGTTCAATGGACGAACATGCCTGCAAAGAATTAATTGAAGGCAGTAAAATATTATTTGAGCAGCGCGGTGGGAAAAAGGAGCCAGCTAAAGAAGAGCAGGTCACCATAGATTTTGCCTTTGCTACGGTTTGTGCCATTAAACCTATTCAAAAAGGTGAAGCGTTTACAATGGACAATATTTGGGTAAAAAGACCCGGCACCGGAGAAATTTTAGCCGAAAAGTTTAATGATTTGCTTGGAAAATGCTCCACTCGCCATATCAACACGGGTGAGCAACTAAAGTTTAGCGATGTTCAGGGTTAAAAAAAAGTAAGTTCAAAGTATCGAGTTTAGGGAAAAAAAGGAAATATAGTGTTTTAGTAAAAAGTATAACCAGATAAGAAATCCGGTTAATACAATCAAAATATCTACGGATGAAACAACCATTACGGCCTAATTGACACACAGGAACATAGCCTTCCGCCTTGCGGAACAAGTTGTCCCGATTTCGAGAACAATGCCCCTCAATTCGTTTAATTCGTGAAATTCGTGGTTGAAGAAAATAATAGAAAATCAGCTTTTTGACAAATTATCTACAGATGAAACGTATAGTCTTTTTAACTGGCACAAGGGCCGATTTTGGTAAACTTAAATCGTTGATTCAGGCCGCAGAATCTAACAAAAATATTGATTCACATATTTTTGTTACTGGTATGCACATGCACCGCAAATATGGCCTTACAGCTATTGAAGTGGAAAAATCGGGTTTTAAAAATATTTATAAGTACTATAATTCAACCCACGAATCAACAATGGATTTAACTCTGGCTAAAACCATTGAAGGATTATCAAATTTTATCAGGGAAGAAAAACCCAATTTAATTGTTGTGCATGGTGATAGGGTTGAAGCTCTGGCTGGTGCTATTGCAGGTGCCTTGAATAACATTTTGGTAGCCCACATTGAAGGTGGCGAAGTGTCAGGTACCATTGATGAGTTAATCAGGCATTCAGTGTCAAAAATGAGCCATATCCATTTCGTGTCCAACGATAAAGCCAAACAGCGATTGATTCAAATGGGCGAAATGGCTGAAACCATTTTTACAATAGGTTCTCCCGATATTGATGTGATGTTTTCGAATAACCTGCCATCAATCGATGAAGTAAAATCCTATTACAATATTCCTTTTAATGAGTACGGTGTATTAATGTTTCATCCAATTACAACCGAGGTTCAGTTTATTGAACAATATGCCCGTCAATTGGTAAATGCTGTATTAAACTCAAAATTGAACTATGTGGTGGTTTATCCAAATAATGATTTGGGGTCAGATAGCATCCTTAAGGCATATGAAAGTTTTAAAAATAACCCCAGGTTTAAAATATTCCCTTCAATCAGATTTGAATATTTTTTAGTATTGCTTAAAAAAGCCCGTTTTATGATTGGAAATTCAAGCGCCGGAATACGTGAAGCGCCTTATTATGGTTTACCAAGTGTAAATATTGGGACACGCCAAAACAATCGGGCACTAAATAGCGGAATTGTAAATTGTGGTTACGAGCAGGTTGATATTGAACAGGCCATTAACAGCGCCCTTAAGTTAAACCATATCGATACTTCGGCTCAATTTGGAGTAGGTAATAGCGCTCAATTGTTTGTAGAAACCATTTCAAAAGAATCATTCTGGAATATTTCGAAACAAAAACTATTTAAAGATTTAACTGTATAAAAAATAGAGTTTTAACAACTAAATCTCAGTAACTGTTTAAAATTATTTTTTAGACAAAAGACTTTTAGATAATAGATTTAAAACATAACATGCATAAAATAAGGAAAATTGCTTAACTGTCTTGTCTGCCTGCCTGTCGGCAGACAGGTCTATACTTTCTTTTTGTCTTATCTATCTGTCTATAGTCTAAACTTCTAATAGTCTTTAATAAAATTAGAAAACTAAATTTAAACAGTTTCTAAATCAACAGGGCTTTGTCCTGGTATAATCCTCAAAAGGCTTTCAATCTTAACTAAACTGCATTGTAGCACAATTCCTTAATACACGAATGTTGTTGAATATGATAAATAAAAGAGTAGCTATATTTTTACCCGACGGAGTAGGCATTAGAAATTACTTGTTTTCCGACTTGATAAAAAAACTTAAGCAAAACAATGCTGAAGTAATTATATATCATAAAATTGGAGATGCCGCTTTGCTCGAGACTCAAAGAATACATGGTGTTGAAATGGAGTCGTACAGTCTGCCTAATTATAAAGAGTCGGCGTTAGAAAAATTTTACAGAGAACTGGACTGTTTGGTTCGATTAAAGTTTTTTGGAAGAAAACTTAACAACCCAACCATTGTTACAAACTGGAGGCCACCAAAAAGAACCCGAATGCTAAAAGTGTTTTATTCGGGAGTGGAGTTTTTTTCAAGGTTCTTTAAATCATATAATGCCATATTAAAAATTGAGAAGTTATATAGAAGGCGTGCTCAACAATCAGCTTTTTTGAATGGTTATGTGTCCTTATTACAGAATACTAAGCCCGATATTATTTTATGTACGCATCAACGGTCAATATTAGCAACACCCCTTTTTGAAGCAGCCCGGCAATTGGGTATTAAAACCGTTACCGCAATTTATTCGTGGGATAACCTTCCAAAGGCACGTATGGCTTTTAGGGCCGATAAGTATTTTGTGTGGTCTGATTATATGAGGGATGAAATCGGCATTTATTATCCCGAAATTTCGCAGGATAAAGTTGTAGTAACAGGTACTCCGCAGTTTGAATTTTACAGAAAACAGGAGTATTTGCTGACACGCACCGACTTTTGCCAAAAGTATGGTTTCGATGCCAACCGCCCCATAATATGTTACTCTGGTGGCGATACACTTACAAGTCCCTACGACCAGGTCTATTTAAAAGACTTAGCCCAGGCACTTCAGGATATACCGATGGAAAGACGGCCACAAATCCTTTTCCGTCGTTGTCCGGTTGATTGGAGCCCGCGTTTTGATAAAGTTTTGACTGATTTTTCAGATGTTATAATATCGGTTGACCCGCTATGGACTTATGAAAAAAATGATATTGAAAACTGGACATTAACGTACCCCAAATTCGAAGATGTTGTTTTGCTGGTTAATGTGGCTTATCATTGCGATATGGTTTATAATGTGGGCTCAACTATGGCGCACGATTATAGTATGTTCGATAAACCTGCCTGTTATATTAACTATAACCCCGATGGGGCCGACAAATTATATTCAATTGATGAAATTTATCAATACCAGCACTTCAGAAGCATGCCATCACCCGAAGCGGTCATCTGGATTATGTCGAAAAACGATATTGCCGGTAAAGTCATGCACTCAATTGAAAATGGAGGCAATCACTCTTTACAACGAAAAGCCTGGGTTGAGAAAGTTATCCTCCATCCGGTTGAAAAAGCTTCTGATAATATAACCAAAGCTTTGTTGGAAGCTGTTTAAAATTTATATTTAAATTATTTTAAGATGATTAGGCCAGCCTGCCGGTGGCTGGTGAGTTCGGAAAGATGCTAAGACATCTGAATAAACTTATAAATCTTCTCTATCTATCTTAAATCTAATAATCTTACATCTAACTTTTAACAGTTACTAAATAATGATTCTGATAAAAGGAATTGGGTCCATTGGGAAACGACACCTGACAAACCTATTGGCTCTGGGCTACACCGATATCGTACTGGTTACCTCCAAATCGAAATCCGATACCTTATTTGAAAATTTGCCAGCCTATGCCAGTGTTGCCGAAGCTTGCAAAAACCACCAGTTTACTCATGGTTTTATTTGCTCTCCCACTGCTTCTCATTATACCGACCTAAAGGATTTTATAAGTCATAAAATTTCCAATATTTATCTTGAAAAACCTGTTAATCACGAGTTAAATGATTTCAGTTTTGTCGATTCATATCTTCAAAACGGAGGGAGTATTGTGGTTGGTTACGATTTGCATTTTGACCCGGGACTTATGAAGGTTCGCGATTTGCTGGTATCTGGTACCATTGGTCGGGTTTTATCGGCAAATGCTTTTGTTGGTCAGTATTTGCCTGATTGGCGTCCGCATGAAGACCACCGTAAAGGGATGAGCGCCTCAAAAGAAAAAGGGGGAGGTGTTATGTTAGATTTAGTTCATGAGTTTGACTATGTATGTTGGCTTTTAGGTGAACCTGAAATGGTGGCTGCCTTTTACCAGCATAACCCGGAACTTGAAATTGAAACAGAAGATGTTGCCGATGTTTTATTGAGGTTTAACCATAATATATCAGCAACTATACACTTGGATTACCATCAGCAGCAATTAATCCGTAACTGCATTATTACCGGAACCCGGGGAACTATTACATGGGATTTGGCGCTTAGAAAGGTGTTTTGGATTAATGCTTCAAAAGAAACAACTGAATTTGATTTCAGTGCTTTTGACCGTAACGACCGGTTTGTTGAAATTGTAAAATCATTTATGAATGGGAATGGTGACGAGCGTTTAAGCTCTTTTAAACAAGGTATTAAAAGTTTAAAACTTGTTTTGGCAGCTAAATTATCATGTCAGCAATTAACATTCGTCAACCCATCTATTATTAAACATTAAATAATGATATTATCCACTATTTGTTGCAGAGGCGGCTCTAAAGGGGTTCCCAATAAAAATATCAGGTTGTTAGCCGGCAAACCGCTTATTGTTCATACCATTGAACAGGCTAACAGATGTAAGTTAATAAACGATTTAATAATTTCAACCGACGACCAGGTAATTGGGAATATTGCAAAGGAAGCAGGTGCAAAGGTCCCCTTTTACCGACCCGATTATTTGAGCAACGACTCGGCCAGCAAGTGGCATGTTTTTATTCATGCATTGGAGTTTTACGAAAATCAATATGGTGTTAAGGTTGATTATTTGGTCGATTTGGATGTTACCGTTCCGTTAAAAACATCCAACGATATTGATAAGGCCATTCAACTGGCACTTGATAACCCAATGGCCGATGTAGTAATTACAGGTTACGAGCCCGAACGGAATCCCTATTTTAATATGATGGAGATTACCGAAGAAGGTTTTGCCCGGATTGTAAAAATTCCCGAGAAACCAATTGTTTGCCGGCAGGATGCCCCCACCGTATATGGTTTGAGCCCGGCTGCGTATGTGGTAAAACGCGACGCGCTTTATAAATATGAACACTGGAGTAAGGCTAAATGTATGATTAGCCCCATGCCGCGTAATCGTGCTATTGATATCGATACCATGCTCGATTTTGAATTTATTGAGTTTTTAATGACCAAAGGAAATTTGTAGTTTTAATCACAATTACCATTTTTTAAGTTAATTATCTGAATAATATTTAATATGATAACAAATAACATGTTTGACCTGACTAATCGTGTTGCTATCATTACAGGTGGTGGCGGTTTACTGGCTGCCCAGCACGCCATTGCTCTTATTGACCAGGGCGCAAAAGTCATTTTAGCCGATTACAATGAAGCAGCACTGAGCAAAGCTGCCGAGGTATTAGCTGCCGAAAAATACTTTGTATCAACCTTTGTTGCCGATGTTACCAGTAAAGAAAGTTGGGAAAAACTTCGCCAGTATGCTCTCGATAACTTTGGACAAATTGATATATTGGTTAACAATGCAGGCTTTACTAACCAAAGCAAATCTAAAAATTTTGATGCCTCATTTGAAAAATTCCCCTTAGAGGACTGGAATAACATCATGAATGTGAACTTAACCGGTACTTTTTTGGGATGTCAGGTTGTTGGAAGTTATATGGTTGAACAGAAAAAGGGTTCCATTATCAATATTGCTTCACTTTATGGTGTGGTTAGCCCTAATCATCGTATTTATCCAGGCACAGGAATATCGCAACCTGTAGCTTACTCTGTTAGCAAACATGGGGTCGTTGCCTTAACAAAATATATTGCTACGCTTTGGGCCGATAAAGGTGTTAAAGTAAATGCATTAACCCCGGGTGGTATTTGGAATGGCCATCAGGGGTTGTTTCTCGAACGATTTGAGCAGCTAATACCCATTGGCCGAATGAGCGATAAAACGGAGTTGCGTGGCGGAATTGTTTACCTGGCTTCCGATGCCAGTAGTCATGTTATTGGTCATAACCTCATAATTGATGGTGGCTGGACGGCATGGTAATTACTAATGCACATCTTAACTGTTAAAATTTAGATATAAGAGATTCAGATGCGAAGCCTCGAATAATCTTATCCCGATTCTCGGGACTATGCGGTGCTTCGCTTCTAATTTTTTTGTAAAATATAATATTTTGACAATTTCCAATTTTTCATACTAAATACAATGTTTTAATGGATGATATTATGGGTAACAATGATTCGGTTTTAGTAAGCGTGGTAATGACCACCTACAATCACGAGAAATATATTGAAAAAGCGATTAATGGTGTTTTAATGCAGAAATGCAATTTTAATGTTGAATTAATAATATCAAACGATTGTTCTACTGATAATACAAATACAGTCATCGCAAATATTGTTGAGAATTATCAAGGCCCAATTATTCTTAGATACGAAAACCAAACAACCAATCTGGGCTACGCTCGTAATCTGTCGTCTTGTTTTAGAATGTGCCGGGGTCAATATATTGCCATTTGTGAAGGCGATGATTATTGGATTGATGAAAATAAATTACAAAAGCAGGTGGCGGTTTTTAACTCCAATCCCGAAACAGGTTTAGTATACACGCCGGTTAAACTGCTTGATAACGATACATTAACCATAACAGGTGAGAGCAATAAATATGTGGCAAACCGCGATGAAGTTATACCTGAGTTATTGAAATCGAAATACATCGAATTTTGTTCTGTCATGTTCAAAGCTGAAAAATTATTCGAAGCTTTGGATGTTTTAAAGGATGATTTTAACGACCGCACCATGCTGATGGGCGATACCCGTTTGGTTTTGGAAGTGGCCAGAAATTCTCAGCCCGGATTTGTTAATGAGGCCACTGCAGTTTATCGAATTGTTTCGGGGAGTATTTCGCATACTACTAATGTTAAGAAGTTTCTAATTGCCGTTAACGACACCTATAAATTAAGGGAGAACTTTGTGTTGCGATATAATTTAGATAAAAAAATGTTGGGCATCCCTTTGTGTCATTATAACAGGGCTCTCATTTTCAAAATGTATTCACTTAAAAGCTTTGCAAAAGTTTGGGAAATTGCGATGGGCCTGAAAATAAAGGAATATTTTTCATATTGTAATTTTAAAACATTCTCTCAAAAAATGACGGTTAAGGTTTTTGCATTGCTCTTTCTTTCCTTAACAGGCTTTGGATGTATTAAAAATGCAATAAAATCATAACCCCGATATAGGTTAACTTATTAAATCAATCAAAACAGCTTCTAAATGCATATCTGTTTTATTTCAAACGAATACCCATTATGGGCTACCGGCGGAATAGGAAGTTTTATTCAAACGCTTGGTCGCGAAATTTTAAAAAAAGGCCATCAGGTTACTGTATTGGGTATTGGAGTTGGAGCAAAAGAAGAAGTGCTTTCTGACCAAGGGGTTAACCTGATTCGTTTGCCAGCTCCAAAATATTTTCGAAAAGGGTCTTTTATTGAGAACGCTTATCGAATTCGTAGAAAAATAAAACAAATACATAAAGAAAATCCTATTGATGTTGTTGAAACGCCCGAATGGGGTTTGGCATTCCTACCAAAAAAAGCGACCTATGTAAAACTTATCAGAATGCATGGTGGCCACCATTTTTTTGCAAAAAGCGAAAATCGTAAGGTAAATAAATGGAAAGCATGGCAGGAAATAAGGTCGTTTAATAACGCCGATTATTTAGTGGCGGTTTCCGGATTTGTGGGTTCTGAAACATCCCGGCTGCTTAATTTAAAAAAGAAATTCCGGGTTATTTATAATTTTGTCGATTTTAAGAAGTTCAATATTGCTGATAGTCCGGAAATTAACAAAGGCGAACTCCTGTTTTTGGGCACTATTTGTGAAAAAAAAGGGGTAGGAAAGCTTATCGAAAGTTTTCCTTATATTATTCAACAGCATCCGCATGTGCGTTTAAAATTGGTTGGTCGCGACCTTGTTAGCAAGTATACCGGCGAATCGTACACTGCTAAAATGAAGGCCTCTATTCCGGTAAATTTAATTCCATTTATAGAGTTCACAGGGCCTATTCCACACAATCAGGTTCCCGATTATATCAGAAAAAGTGAAATAGTGGTGTTGCCATCCTTTATGGAGGCCATGCCCATAGCCTGGCTAGAAGTGTTAGCCATGGGAAAACCTTTAGTTGCCAGTCAGGAAGGTCCTGGTCCTGAGGCAGTACAGGATGGAGTAACAGGATTGCTTTGTAATCCATATAACGCATCTGATATTGCACAAAAAGTGATTCATTTTCTCGATAATCCTGAACAAGCCCTTGAAGCTGGCAGAAAAGCACATAAATTCGCCTTCGAAAATTTTAATGTCGAAAAATTAGTAACCGACAATTTAGATTTTTATAAACGCCTTATCAGCAACCGCGTTTCATAAGTTATTTTTATCTTTATCGCATGATTGATTTAATAAAAAGCAAATCAGGGTTTATAACATTAATAGTTATCCATCTGCTTATTGGAGTTATGCTTAAATTCTCCAGAGGCATGGTAGCTATGGCATTTCCTGTTTTCTTTTTATTGATGTTTATTGATGTGATTTATCGGCTCGACCGCGGCAATAGAGCCGGGTTTTATGCCCTTTATATTATGGGCTTTGAGATGATTTACCGAATGGCCGGAGCCCCTTATTCGTGGGAGTTGGGAAAGTATCTTTCGATTATCATACTTATAACAGGCCTTATTATAAGCAAAAGAAAATTTATTGCATGGCCTTTTATTTTAATGCTGGTATTATTGATTCCTGCTTTTTTTCTTGTTGAGGGCAACCCTGATAAGTCAATGCGGAGTATGATTCTTTTTAATGCCTCAGGCCCACTAAGCCTTGTTTTTGCCGGGTTATATTTTTATAAAAGGCCCTTTTTTGAAGAAGATTTTTTTTCACAACTAAGATTTGCCGTTCTTCCTGCATTCACAATGGTTGCAGGGTTAACATTAGTTGCCAATATATCATCGCTTGAATTTACCAGTATGCAATCGAGCGCACAGGCAGCAGGTGGTTTTGGGCCTAATCAGGTTTCTACTGTTTTGGGCTGGTTTATTCTATTAGTAATGCTTTATAAGGTTAATGGCAAAAATATTACTCCATATAATTGGCTCGACTGGGTTTCATTGTTTTATTTGGTTTTAAGGGCTTTAATTACTTTTTCGAGGGGCGGAGTTTTTGGCAGTGTTTTAGCTCTTTTAGGCGCCATAGTGGTTTTATATTATTCCTATAATAGTTTCAGAGAGAAAGTGCGGAAAGCAATTCCGTATGTTATTATGGGCATTGTGTTTTTTGTGGGGGTCTTTTTGTATGCTAACAAATTAACCAATAATTACTTATTATATCGTTATCAGGGCAAAAGCACGGTTGAGGTAGTTTCTGGCAGAAGCATGGGTGATAAAAGCCTGCTTTCGGGGAGGGATGAATTGTTACAGGCCGAAATTGATATATTTCTCGATAACCCCATCTTAGGCGTTGGATTTGGGATGGGTGAAAGTTACCGTTCGCGCCAGTTTGGACAGGCGGCAGCCTCTCATACCGAATACACCAGATTGCTTTCTGAACACGGACTTTTTGGAATCCTATTTATTTTGGTGGGCATGATTATTTTACCGTTTTTATATTTTTATCACGCCAAACATCCTGTTAATAAGTGCTTCTTTATCGCTTTTTTTCTCTTAAGTATTTTCACCATGTTTCATGGTGCTATGCGCCTGGCTCTTCCTGGAGTGCTAATGGGTGCTGCTTTTATGCGTATTATAGCCTCTCCTAAAGAGGATGATTCTTCCGACTCTCAGATTAATGATTTGGCAATTGATTAATGTCAGAGTTGTTCATTTTTTTACTAAAAGGTCGATATAATAACAATGGTTTTAACTCCCAGGTTTTTAATAATTTCTGCTGTAATTCATAAAGATAATAATGGGCAAATTGGTGGTTACACGCCGTATGTTCGTGAAATGAATTTATGGTTTAAGTATGTAGAAAAAGTAAGAGTTATTGCTCCGATTGTTCAGAAAAACCTCGATCCGCTTGAATCGTATTATGATCATCCTCAACTGGAGTTTATACCTGTGCCGGCCATAGAGTTTACCAGCCCCAAAAAAGTCTTTATCTCTTTATTAAATATTCCCGTAATCTTATTCCAAATTTTTAAAGGAATGATTTGGGCTTCGCATATCCATTTAAGATGTCCGGCAAATATGGGTTTATTGGGGGCTTTTGTTCAACTGTTTTTCCCTTGTAAACCTAAAACAGTTAAATATGCCAATAATTGGGACTGGAACAGCAAACAGCCATTAAGTTACAGATTGCAACAACATGTATTGCGTTCATCGTGCCTGACTCGTAACACCAAGGTTTTGGTTTATGGCGACTGGAAAGAAAAAAGCCGAAATATTTTACCGTTTTACACCGCATCCTACACTCAAAAAGACCTTATTCCCGTTAAAGTACGTTCTATAGATGATTTAAACGAAATAAAACTTTTATTTGTTGGCACTGTTACCGAAAATAAACGACCTTTAGTTTCGGTTCAGGTACTTGAGCATCTTCGGGAGAAAGGTTTTAAGGCATCATTAGATGTGATTGGCGATGGCGCACAAAAAAATGAACTCGCTAAATATGTTGCTGATAGGTTATTGGATGATTATGTTTGCTTACATGGCAAAAAAAAACCTGACGAGGTTAGTGAGTTTTTCAGAAAAGCACATTTCCTTATATTTATTTCTCAATCGGAAGGGTGGCCAAAAGTTGTTGCTGAATCAATGTGGTGGGGGTGTTTGCCTTTAACAACCAATGTGTCGTGCGTTAAGCAAATGGTAGGGCAATACGAACGAGGAGTTTTAGTTGAACCTGATGCTGAAATGGTTGCATCTGAAATAATTAAATTAATTAAGACCCCTAATCAATACAACGATATGTGCACAGCCTCTATGAATTGGGCGCGTCAATTTACCCTTGAGCGTTTCGAAGAGGACATTAAAGCTTTACTTGCTTAATATTCCCCAATTCCCGGCCTGATATTTAAATTTCGAACGCTATTGAATACCATTATCTTTAATTCTACTTTGACAGATTACGATTTTTTAGGTTATTTTGGAATACAATCATGCTTAAAAGTGAATTATAAATAGCCAGCCTCAACGGGGCGGCATCAACAGCATAGGGCAACGCCCTATGGATGTAAACCAAACCAAATAGTCGCCCTGTAAGGGCAATTTAAAAGTGTCAAAGTAGAATTAAAAAATAAAAAAAAATCTGTGAAGGTATTATCGGTAATAGACTCATTAATAGCAGCCGGAGCAGAAAGAATGGCTGTAAATATTGCAAACGCCCTGGCCGATGAAGGCGTTGAGAGCCATCTTTGCGCAACGCATTTTGGAGGTCCGTTGGAGGAATTTATTGGTGAAAAGGTATATTCCTTAGTTCTCAAGAAGAAAAGTGTTTTGGATGTTCAATCGTTCTTTAAACTGAGAAAATATGTATTAAGAAATAACATTCAAATAATTCACGCCCATTCCTCTTCTGTTTTTTGGTGCGTACTGGTAAAAATATTTACCCCTGGTTTAAAAGTAGTATGGCACGACCATTTTGGTTTTAGTGAACAGCTTCATAAGCGCCCATGGATTGTGTTACGATTGCTGGCACCATTTCTGAATCATGCTTTTGTGGTGAATGGAAAGCTGCTCAATTTTGCAGTTTCCAAATTAAAAATGGATGCTTCTAAAGTGTCATTTCTTCCTAATTTTGCAAACCTTAATTTTGAAAAAATAACCAATATTAATCCCAATATTCCAGATATTGACTATTATCCAAAAATTGTTTGTTTAGCGAACCTCCGCCCTCAAAAAGATCACCACAATTTGCTTAGTGCATTTGAAATTGTATTATCTCAATTTCCACAGGCCAGGTTATATTTAGTTGGAGGCCATTTTAACGATGCTTATTATCATAGTATAATTAACCACATAAGCCAAAACAACCAACTCGCAGAAAAAGTACATGTATTGGGTTCCAGAAACGATGTTGAAGCCATTCTGTCGACGTGTAGCATTGGAGTATTATCGTCTGTTTCAGAAGGTTTGCCGGTTTCCTTGTTGGAATATGGTCTGGCTAAACTTCCGGTAGTTTGCACCAACGTTGGCGATTGCGCCCTTGTATTAAATAATGGCGAATGCGGTAAGCTGGTCGAACCTCAAAACCATATAGTGTTGGCCCAAACAATTTTGTATTATCTTAATAACAGGCACGAAGCTAAAAAGGATGCCTCTCTTTTGAACAGTCGGATAAGCAACGATTTTTCAACAAAGGGGGCAATTACCAATATTATAAATGTTTATAAGAAATTGATTTAATATGATGCCTGATAAAAGCAAAACTCTTTTTATTGGCCCTTTTGCACCTCCCTATAATGGCGATGGAATTAAGAATAATTTTCTTAAAGAGGGATTTCTGGCACATGGTTTTCACAACTTTATTTGGTTCGACACAATTTGTCGTAAGGGTTTTAAACTGGTTCTGTTATTTAAACTATTTTGGGCTATTTTAAAAGCACGTCAGGTTATTCTTTCGATTAATGTAAAAGGGCGTTTTGCTATTATTCCTTTTTTCTGGTTAGTTAAATCAGTTTTTAATAAAAAGGGGGTATTATATGTGATTGGAGGGTTGTTTAATCAGCAACTGGAAAACCTGTTTAAAATAGAACGATTCTTTTTTGTTAAGTTTTTTAATAGCTTAGATGGCATTTTTGTTGAATCAGATTCGTTAAAAGAGAGTCTGGAACAATTGGGCGTGAAAAATGTATGGGTAATTTATAATCCGCGTAAAGATAGTGGACATAGGTGGTCGTTATCTGATTTAAACCGAAAAAAAGCCGTTTTTGTATCACGGGTAACCCGTACAAAGGGAGTTTCGGTATTAATTGAAACCATTATTAGCCTTGCAAAATCATCCGGCCATAAAATTAATCTAGATATTTATGGGCCTGTTGATGATGCTTATGCCGCTGAATTCTATCAGCTTATTGACAAATCGGAAGGATTATGCGTTTATAAAGGGATTATTGAACCTCAAACAGTGCAATCAGTTTTAACTCAATACCATTTCTTGGCTTTGCCCACTTTTCACACTGGGGAAGGACTGCCAGGTATTCTGGTTGAAGCCGGACTGGCCGGCATTCCAATCATTATTACCCGATTCAATGCATTAGGCGAATACTTTAAAAACGAAGAGAGCTCTATTCTTGTTGAGCCTGAAAATGTTGACAGTTTGAGTAGTGGAGTGGAAAAACTAATTGAAAGCGATTTGTTAGCAGATAAAATCAGTAAAGGAATACTAAATACCACACAACCTTACCGATTAGAGTCTGTGATGGATCAATCAATCGGCCTGTTAAAATCGTTTAACTGGGTTTTATCATAATTTTTCTGTATGAATTTCTTTAAAGTCTTAAAACTATTGGGATTTCCTGTAAATGAGGCATCTGTTAAGTTTAAGGAGATAAAATCAGCAATACAACAACCAGATTGGCTGGAGCAACAGCGATGGCGAATTTTTGATTATCATTATAATAATAATCAGGCATATCGAAATTTTGTTGGGGAATATCCCGCCAGCTGGGAGGATGTTCCTGTTATTAATAAATCAATCATCAGAGAACAGGGCATACCTGTTATTCCTGATACCAACCAATATTCGAAATATTACAGTAAGCGTACATCGGGTTCAACAGGGAATCCGTTTTTGTTTAAAACAGATTACTTAACACACACCTTAACCTGGTATTTATTGTCCGATAGGTATCAGTCAACCGGCGCTTCCTTAAACGATTTGCAGGCACGGTTTTATGGTATTCCTTTAAGCTTAAAATCCCGATTGACAGAAAGGTTTAAGGACAGGATATCCAATCGATACAGATTTGATACATACAATCTTTCCGATGAGAATATTGAAGCCTGGTTAAAACTTTTCTCGTCAAAACGCTTTAAATATATTTATGGCTACTCATACCCAATTATAACCCTGTCAAAATATCTTGCAAAAAAGAATTTAAACCTTAAAACCTTTTGTCCGGGGCTTACTTCCTGCATTGTAACTTCTGAAATGTGCAGTTCCGAGGATCAGTTGCTTATTGAAGAAACTTTTGGTGTACCTGTGTATAATGAGTATGGCTCATCGGAGGTTGGTGTTATTGGTTTTGGCCGAAATAATAAGTGGTTGTTATCTGATGAACTGGTTTATACCCAAATAATTGATGATGCAGGAAAATCCTGCCCCAACGGAGTGGTTGGCAATGTTATTATAACTTCATTATTTAACCGGGGAACGCCGTTTATTAAATACGATATTGGCGATTTAGCTGCCATCGAAAACTTCGATAATAAACGATATTTGGTAAATCTGCAAGGTAGAATTGAAGAATGCGCCATTCTTAAATCGGGTAAAAAAGTGGCTGGCGACTCGGTGTTTTACTATGTTTTTAAAGAGTTTACAGGTCAATGCCAAAAAATTAACGAGTATACCGTTAATCAATTATCACCTTCAGTTTTTGAAATTAAAATTTCAGTTAAAGAACCTCTTTTAAACAAAGAAATTGAGGGCCTTAAAAAAACAAGCCTCAGTTTTCTGGAGCCTGATTTGGAAATCCGAGTTATTCAACAAGATTCGCTCGAAAGAACCCCAATGGGGAAGTTTAAACGGTTTACCCGGAAGTTTTCAATGTTGGTGCCTGAAGAAATAACACCCCAAAAATGAAAATCTTATTTTTTTATCAATATTTTGGAACACCAAAGGGCAAATGGAGTACCCGGGTTTATGAATTAACCCGAAGGTGGGTGCAGCAAGGGCACAAGGTAACTGTTGTAACGTCGCCTTACGATAAATCTGATATCAGGGCCGTAAAGCTTATCGAAAAACAAACCATTGAGGGCATTAACTTAATCATAATCAATTCAGGCGACTCAAACCGGTTTTCAATAATTAAGCGAATTTGGCGTTTTATCATTTTCTCCAAGCTGTCGGTTTGGTATGCATTAACGCATCCTTTTGATGTTGCAGTTGCAAGTTCAGGGCCTATAACAGTTGGTTTACCGGTTATAATGGCTAAGTGGTTTCGTTTTAAACCATATATTTTTGAGGTTCGCGATTTGTGGCCACAAGGCGCCATTGAAATGGGATTGCTTAAAAATAAACTGGTTTGTAAGTTTGCCCTTTGGTTCGAAAAAATTTGCTATAAAAATGCCAAAGTAGTCATTGGCTGCTCAAAAGGAATGACTGAAAGTATAAACAGCAGATTTCCTCAAATAAAAACGGAAATAATTCCTAATGCTTCTGATATTGAGCTGTTTGGAAGAGGAGAAAATGTGAGTAGCAATGAGCAACATAAGTATTTTATTTATGCCGGCTCTTTGGGCGCTATGGATGATGTTATGAGTATTTTAAAAGGTGTGAAATTATTAAATGGCCGTAATGTTGGTAATTATTCAGTTATAATTATTGGCGATGGAGCCGAACGCCGCGAACTTGAAGACTATGCACAACAACACCATCTTAATAATGTCAGTTTCTTAGGCCTGATACCTAAAAACGAAGTGGTTGATTGGTTTCATAAAGCAACAGCTTCATTTGTTTGTTTTAAACCATTACCTGTTTTAAATACAGTTTCGCCCAACAAAATGTTCGATTCCTTTGCTGCAGGTGTTCCAATTATTCAAAACACTACCGGCTGGATTTCAGAATTGGTTGCTGAAACTGATTGCGGTATCAACGTTTTACCCGGTGATGATGAATCAATGGCCAATGCCATTCAGGAGTTTATAAATAACGCAGATTTGTGTAAAAGAAAAGCAAAGGCGGCTTTCATTAATGCAGAAACGCTGTTTAATCGAAAAACGCTGGCTGCCAAATATCTTGAAATTATTCAATCGGTTTTGAAAGGTTGAAAGTGAGATTATAAAATATAAGTATTGCTTTACGGTTTTATATAAACATGGAATCTATTCTAATAACAGGTGCATCGGGCTTTGTGGGGCAATATGTTGCCAACTTTTTAAAAGATGCTTATAAGTTGGTTACACTTGGTTTGATGCCCGACGATGATTTGGTTTGCGATTTATCAAAGGAGAAACCTGTTATTTCTCAATCGTTCGATGCCGTTATTCATTTGGCAGGCAAAGCACATCAGGTTCCAAGAAATGATGATGATGCCAAAGCTTTTCTTGATGTTAATTATTATGGACTCCTCAATTTGCTCACAGCCATAACGGAGTCGGGGTTATATCCGAAAAAGTTTCTGTTTTTCAGTTCGGTATCGGTGTATGGTCTCGATAATGGTAATCTGGTTAGTGAAAAAACGCCCATGAATGCATCTGACCCTTATGGGAAAAGCAAAGCAATGGGTGAAACACTTTTGCAGGAATGGGGCAAAAAACATGGTGTTATTATCACTATTTTACGTCCGCCATTAATTGTGGGCAAAAATGCTCCGGGCAATTTGGGCGATATGGTTACTGCCATTTCAAAAGGGAGGTATTTTAATATTGATGGTGGAAAAGCCAGAAGATCTATGGTTTTGGCCGATGATATTGCTCCTTTTATCGTGAAGGTGTGGGATATAGGAGGTGTTTATCATATTACCGACGGTAACCACCCATCATTTAAAGAGTTATCAGATGCTATTACCGGAGCATTAAAGAAAAAGAAAACACTGAATGTGCCATATTTTATAGTATATATGGCAGCTATTGGTTTCGATTTAATTAGCTTGTTATTACGAAAACCAATGCCGGTTTCGGTATATAAGCTTCGTAAAATGCGCAACTCTTATACTTTTGACGATTCGCTGGCACGTAGTGTTGGTTGGCAAAGCCGAAGTGTGGTTTCATGTGTTAATAATTGGGTCAGGTAGTAAGAGATAAATCACATCAGATTACTTTGTTTATTGTTTAAATTGGCATTCAACCATTTAATTTTTTAGAATAATGGAGTTGTTTTTCATTTCTGTTGGTTTACTGGCAGCTTTATTTGGAGTAATAAACATATATTTTAAGCTTGCCGCTCATTATGGAATTATGGATATTCCAAATAATCGTTCTTCGCACACCCATAAAACCATCAGAGGAGCCGGCATAATATTCCCAATTGGAATGGTAGCAGGCGTAATTTGGGCTGGCCCTGTTTACCCATTTTTTTTCATGGGAGGGCTATTGTTAGTAGCAACAATTAGTTTTATTGACGATGTGAAAAACCTCTCAGGCAGTGTACGTTTTGCTATTCATTTATTAGCAGCGTTATTATTTGCTATTGAAATTTGGGGTTTTCATCAATCCTGGATTTTGGGCATCTTCATAATAATGGCCTTGGCAGTATTGGTGAACGGGTTTAATTTTATGGATGGAATTAATGGTATAACCGGAATCTACAGTTTAGTAGCATTATTATCATTTTTAATTGTCAATTCATTTCTGATTGAATTCACTGATTCAAAATTGCTGATAGGGGCATTGCTGTCAGTTTTGGTTTTTGGATTTTATAATTTCCGTAAGAGGGCAGCTTGTTTTGCCGGTGATGTAGGTTCGGTGTCAATGGCATTTTTTCTTTTATATCTTTTAGCACTTTTAATGCTACAAACAAAGGAATTGTATTATCTCTTGTTTATTAGTGTTTATTTAATCGATTTTGGGTTTACCATTCTACATCGTTTGTGGTTAGGCGAAAAAATATGGCAACCGCACCGTAAACATCTTTACCAGCTTTTGGTAAATGAGGGAGGGAAAAAGCACTTGGTTGTTGCCGGTTATTATGGCATTTTACAGTT
>CALEUX010000145.1 GCA_937920475.1 uncultured Marinilabiliaceae bacterium | reverse complement strand
CTATGTCTTTTAACGTTTTTAGAACGTAAAACAGTGCTGATTTACAAAAAAACAGATGGCTAGGATTTCTGTCTATTCCCAAATATGGGTTTAGCCAAAAAAACAAAAGGCCGCCCAAAATTGCTTTTGAGACGGCCTCTTAATATTCATTAATAAGCTAATGCCGTTATCAGGCCATGTTATGAAACACATTGGTTACATCGTCATCGTCTTCAAAACGTGCCAGCAATTTCTCTATTTCTGCTACCTGCTCATCGGTTAAAGCTTTGGTATCTTGAGGTATGCGCTCAAACTCGGCATTTACAATCTCAAATGCGTTTTCTTCGAGATACTTTTGAATGGGCCCAAAGGCTTCAAAATCGCCATAAATCATCATATTCTCACCTTCGGCAAAAATTTCCTGAACACCTGAATCAATCAATTCGAGTTCAAGTTCCTCAAGGTCTAAACCTTCTTTTAATTTAACTTTAAAACTGCATTTATGTTCAAACATATAATCAACGCTGCCCGAAGTTCCCAATGAACCTCCATATTTATTGAAATAACTGCGAACATTAGCCACGGTACGGGTTGGATTATCGGTAGCTGTTTCTACAATTATTGCAATACCATATGGCCCATACCCTTCGTAAACCAACTCTTTGTAATCTTCCTGTTCTTTGGTAGTCGCTTTTTTAATAGCCCGCTCAACATTTTCTTTGGGCATATTAGCAGCTTTAGCATTTTGCATCAGGACCCGTAACCGTGGATTAGAATGCGGATCGGGGCCACCGGTTTTAACAACCATTGCTATTTCGCGGCCAATTTTGGTAAAAGTTTTGGCCATGTTACCCCAACGTTTTAGTTTCCGGGCTTTTCTGTATTCAAATGCGCGTCCCATGGTATTTTTTATTTTAAGGGCTACAAATTTAACCCTGTTTTTTCAATGAGCAATAATTCGTCTAATAATATTTATTGTGAACACTATTGTCCAATAATAAATCCATTCTTCGTTGAAGTGCTCTCCCGATGAATCGGGATTACTTTTTTTCTCCAGCAAAAAAAAGTAAGCAAAAAATGCCGCCGCTGCAGATAATTTCCTAAAAATCATCTTAATTGACTAAAATCCGGGAACTTGCTGCGCTCAAACAGCCCGGATTTCTTAACGTCAATTAATCTGATTTTCCTAACGGAAATTCTCTGAGGCGGGAAGCTAACCCGGGGAAACAAAAAACCAGCGGCTTCCCTATGTATAAACACATTCAAGTAAATTCTAAAAATTTAATTGGACACGATTTGCTGTGAATTTAAGCTATTGAATTTTTAGAATTTTATTAAACAGTGCTTATATAATTCGACTTAAGATTTAAAAATTCAGAAATAAAAACTTTAACATATTTGTTTAATATTGTATTGCTTATTGTGTTTTCTTAAGTCTAGAAGTCTTATGTCTTAAGTCCAAAAAAACAATATCAAACAGCTACTTTATTTCCCCTTGCTCTTTAAGCAGTTTATCGGCTTCCTCCATCTCCATATAAAAAGCTTCACCATATTTACGGGTTATAGGTTCCTTTAAAAACTTAAACAAAGGAACACCTGCTTTTTTACCAAGTTCACGTGCCGGGGCGCAAACATGCCACTGATGATAATTCAAGGCTTCAAAATCGGTATAACGGGTTACTCGAATTGGGTATAAATGACATGAGATAGGTTTCTTAAAATCGATTAACCCTTCATTAAATGCTTTCTCGATGGTACACTTACAAACGCCATTTTCATCAAAATAGGTATAAACACATTCCTTACCATTAATAATAGGTGTTACTTTGTCTCCATCGCTATCAATATTCCAGGTCCCAGTTTTATTAATAACTTCAAGAGCCTGGTTGGATAACATTGGTTTTATAACAGGAAATATAGTGTCGAGGATTTCAGTTTCATCATCTTCGAGTGGCGCCCCGCTTTCGCCTTCAACGCAACACCCTCCGTGGCAACGTGGCAAATCACAAATAAAGTGTCGCTCAAACACATCGAGACTGATTAATTTATCTTCAATTTGTACCATAGAATTAAAAAAAAGCAGCAACTCCAGATGGAATTGCTGCACAAAGAAAAGGTTTTTTCGGTTTTATTGCAAAGCGATAAGACTTTTCCCCAGCATTTCAGCAGGTTTTTCAACGCCCATAATATTTAAAATGGAAGGGGCCACATCGGCTAAAATACCATCTTTCACCAACCCTTTACGTTCGGTTACCCAAATAAAAGGAACAGGATTCAGCGAGTGGGCTGTATTTGGAGAGCCATCGGGGTTTACAGCATTATCAGCATTTCCGTGGTCGGCAATAATAATAGCTTCATAACCATTGGCTTTTGCTGTTTCAACCACCTCTTTCAGACACTCATCCACTGCTTTAACCGCTTTTAATATGGCATCGTAAACACCCGTATGGCCTACCATATCGCCATTGGCAAAGTTAAGACAGATAAAATCGAACTTCTTTTTATTCAGCTCAGCCACAATGGCATCCTTAACCTCGTAAGCGCTCATTTCAGGTTTCAAATCGTAGGTTGCCACTTTAGGAGAGTTAATCAGGATGCGTTCCTCATTGGCAAAAACCTCTTCGCGACCACCGGAAAAGAAAAATGTAACGTGGGCATATTTCTCAGTTTCAGCAATTCGCAATTGTTTTAATCCTTTAGAGGCCACAACTTCGCCCAACGTATTGGTAACGTTATCCTTATCAAACAAAATGTGCATACCTTTGTAGGTTGCATCATATGGAGTCATGGTGCAATAATACAATGGTAATGTTTTCATATCGAAATCGGGCATATCTCTTTGTGTAAGCACCTCGGTAATTTCGCGTGCTCTGTCGTTACGGAAATTAAAGAACACCACCACATCGCCTTCCTGAATAAGACCAACAGGCTTACCATTACCATCAACATGTACAATTGGCTTAATAAATTCATCGGTAACTTCATTATCGTACGAAGTCTGCATGGCTGCAAGCAGGTCGGTTGAAGGCTCGCCTTGTCCTTTAACCATTAAATCGTAAGCCAGCTTAACACGTTCCCAGCGCTTATCGCGGTCCATAGCATAGTAACGACCAATAATAGAAGCCACTTCGGCATTGTTGCCTTTAATATGATTCAACAGTTCTTCCATATAGCCTTTGCCGCTACGTGGGTCTGTATCACGTCCATCCATAAAAGCATGGATAAAAACATTTTTGATACCGGCATTGCTGGCAACATCGGTTAACTTATAAAGATGTTCCTGACTACTGTGTACACCACCTTTAGATACTAAACCCAGAAAATGTACCTGCTTGTTATTGTCTTTGGCATAGGTTAAAGCTTTAACCAATTCGGGGTTTTGGGCAATTGAATTGTCGCGAATGGCCAGATTGATTTTAACCAAATCCTGATAAACTACGCGACCAGCACCAATATTCAAGTGTCCAACTTCGGAGTTACCCATTTGTCCATCGGGTAAACCAACATTTTCGCCCGAGGCCAGAAGCTGTGAGTTGGGATATTTAGCAACAAGGCTTTTAAAATAGGGCGTATCTCCGTTTGTAATGGCATCAGAAGCTGTTTTGTTTCCATAGCCCCAGCCATCAAGAATGATGAGTATGGTTTTTTTGTCCATAAAAAGGGAATATTTCTTAGTTATTATTATACTGATTATAAGCACAAAATTAGGCGTCACAAAAATACCCAAAAATGTAAATAATAAAAGTCTGCAAATGTTAATTCATTCTAAATAAAGATTGTTCGTAAAAACTGTTAACAACAAGGCAAAAGGCAGAAGATTTTAAATCCTGGTTCTTACCAGCTAACAGCAAGGAACTAAGACCTAACACCTTTTTCATTGTATTTTCTATAATTGATACTATATTAGAACAATTCAGGCGAGATAAAGGTTTGAATAGACTATTAGCAGAAACCTTATAAAACAAGAAAACCGGCCAAAAGCCGGTTCTCTGGTGGTACCACCTGGAATCGAACCAGGGACACACGGATTTTCAGTCCGTTGCTCTACCTACTGAGCTATGGTACCAAATGTTATTTTTACAATAACGGTGCAAAAATAACAAAAACCCTTAATCAATAACCCTTAAAATCAATTCGGACAACAACCCTTTAATTGTTAATCCGGATTAAGTTGTTTGTAACCTTTCAAAACAAACAACTTGTGGTACCACCTGGAATCGAACCAGGGACACACGGATTTTCAGTCCGTTGCTCTACCTACTGAGCTATGGTACCCTCCGCAAATGCGGTGCAAAGATAAATAAAGATTTCTTTTTGCAAAACCACTTCCTAATATTTATTGTACTATTTTTTTACCGTCACTTTATATTGATTGATGTTTAGTATTTTTGCACAAATTTTTTTACATGGAAATTTTCACACATACTTTACCCAACGGCATCAGGATTATTCATCACCCTACCAAATCGCCGGTTGGTTATTGCGGATTGATTATTAACACCGGGTCGCGCGATGAAAAGGATGACGAACATGGGATGGCCCATTTTATTGAGCACGTTATTTTTAAAGGCACCAAAAAACGAAAAACCTATCACATACTCAGCCGTATTGACGACGTTGGCGGAGAACTAAATGCCTATACAGCCAAGGAAGAAACCTGTATTTATGCCTCCTTTCTGAAACAGGATTTTGAGCGGGCCCTTGAATTACTGCACGATATTACTTTTAATTCCACTTTCCCGGCCAAGGAAATTGAAAAAGAAAAAGAAGTTATTATTGATGAAATCAATTCGTACAAGGATAATCCATCCGATTTAATTATCGACGATTTTGAAGAGCTGGTGTTTAAAGACGACCCTATGGGGCGCAATATACTTGGCACACCTGAAACGCTCGAAAAGTTTGGACGCACAGATATAGAGCGCTTTATGGCCAACAATTACCATACCGACCAAATGGTACTTTGCTCGGTTGGAGAAATACTACCTTCGCGTTTGTTTAAGCTGGCTTCCAAATATTTTGGTGCGGTGGCCGCCAATTTACGTGTTAACAACCGGCCATCCATAATTCCTTATACTCCAAGGCGAGTTGATAAGGAAATGGATACGTTCCAGAGTCATATAGCTATTGGAAATGTGGCCTATGACCTGAACAGTTCTCTGCGGCCAGGATTATTGCTGCTCAACAATATTCTTGGCGGCCCGGGCATGAACAGCCGCTTAAATATGTCGCTGCGCGAAAAAAATGGCATCGCTTATAATATTGAATCCATTTACTCGCCATATTCGGGCACCGGTGTTTTCAGTATTTATTTCGGTACCGATGAAGAAAATATCAACAGAAGTTTGAATATCGTTTATCGGGAGCTTAAAAAACTTCGTGAAAAATCACTTGGGAAATTGCAATTGCACAATGCCCAGCGTCAATTAAAGGGACAAATAACCATTTCATCCGAAAACCGCGAAAGCTTAATGCTTTCAATTGGTAAAAGTTATTTGTTGTATAACCGGGTTGATTCGCTGGAAGAGATTTATCAAAAGATTGATAATATTACTTCAGCCGATTTATTGGCCATAGCCAATGAAATATTCGACGAATCGCGCCTTTCTTACTTAATTTACCGACAAAGTTAATAATGATGGATGCAGAACTGGAAAAATATATTCTGAATCATATCGATCCGGAAGACCCCATTCTTTACGAGCTCGACCGATTTACACACCTGAATGTTTTGCGTCCCCGAATGTTATCGGGCCATTTACAGGGTTCATTATTAAAAATGATTTGCCGGATGATTAGGCCGTTGTCGATTTTAGAAATTGGCACGTTTACAGGATATTCGGCCATTTGCATGGCCAAAGGGATGCCCGTTGAAGGTCATATTCACACCATCGAAATAAACGATGAACTCGAAAGCCTTATCCTAAACTACTTCCAAAAAGCCAATGTGCATCATCAGATAAACCTCCATATTGGCAGTGCCCTGGAAATTATACCTAACATTGAAGAAACGTTCGACCTGATTTTTATAGATGGCGACAAACGCGAATATCCCCAATATCTTGAAATGGTTCTGCCAAAGCTTAAACCAGGTGGATTTATTTTAGCCGACAATATTTTATGGGATGGGAAAGTGGCACGTCCCAACATGCCCGACGATGATTACACCAAAGGTATCATGGATTTTAATACCCTGGTAAAAAACGACTCCCGACTCGAGAAAACTATTCTGCCCATTAGAGATGGCATATTTTTAATACAAAAAACAGGTATTTAGCTCAAAAAAACTGCATAATTTGAACTGACAGGGATTAATGCTTGTTATAGCAATCAGATAATATAAGTCGAAATTGACACAAAACAACAAAAGACTAAGTAACTGTTTAAATTTAGTTTTCTCTTTTTATTAAAGACTATTACAAGTTAAGGCTCCAGACAGACGTGCCTGCCCATTGGCCGGTCTGCCGACATGCTGATTAGACTCAATAGAAAAAAGAGACAAACAAAATTATTATGTTATTTTACTTATTTTAAATACTTTACGTTATATGTCTATTGTCTTAAATTCTTTTGTCTATTGTCTAAAAAATAAATTTAAAAAGTCTCTAAATGTGGGTTGAATTTTTGCTGATTTGTTCATAAAACCATTGTAAAACAAGTAACGAATGAAACCAACCGCCATTATATACGGTTCATCGCTTGGCAATACACGTTATGTAGCCGAAAAACTACATCAATATATTCCCGATGCAAACCTTTACCCTGCCGAAGAGGTTACTCCCGAAATTATTAACAACCACACCAACCTTATTTTAGGTGCATCAACCTGGGGTGTTGGATTATTACAGGACGAGTTTGAAAATTTTGTTGCCTTGTTGCTTCAATGCGATATTAAGGATAAAACAATTGCTCTTTTTGGGTTGGGAGATCAGCATAACTATCCCGATACATTTTGTGATGGCATGGGTAAACTATTTAAAATGCTTGAAAACCGGGGAGTGAAATTTGTGGGAGAATGGGCAGCTGACGAATATGATTTTTCAACATCGAAGGCCTTGCAAAATGGCAAACTGGTTGGGTTGGCGCTTGACGAAGATAATGAACCCGACCTGACCGATTATCGGTTAAAAAAATGGAGCAAGCAAATAATACCAGCTCTATAGCAAAAACTAAGCTTGTAAATTCTGTTTCACCACCAACCTGTCCAAATCCTGCTTTTCGAATAAAGTAGGATAATCTTCCATAAATTGATTCATCACAGCCCTTAGTACAGCCTCGCGCATAAACCGCGATTTGTTAATGATTTTATATTTTTTGCAATAAGCCTCAATGGCTTCATTCTCCTTGTCGTTTAAAAGAAAAGTAGCTTTGTGAGTACGCCTGAAAACCTCACTTCGCATTTTTTGGGGAAGCTCAGGTTTTTTCTTTCGTTTTTTTGCCATAAGGGGCAGCATTTTAGTGGTTCAAAAATAAACAAAATAGTTTATGCTGGCAATTGTTAGGAAATTGGGAATTAAAATAACATTAGAATTTAAAAGGCTGTTTAAATTTAAATTGAATTTTTTGTTTAAATGATTAGCTGGAAAAAACGCCCCATACCCGCCCAGGGAAAACGGCTATATCCGTTCACTTTTTTTATAATTCAGCCATGAAAATGCAAATATAAATTAGTTTTTAAGTTTTCTCATTGTACCACCTTTTAATTCAAACCGATATGCTG
>CALEUX010000144.1 GCA_937920475.1 uncultured Marinilabiliaceae bacterium | reverse complement strand
CTATTGAAGCTAATGCAGCAGATGGAGCTTTTTTCCGAAAGTAATAATCAAATGTCATTCTTGTTTTTTTTGGGGGGCCTCATAACACAGAATTTATCTAAATTCTGTGTTATGA
The DNA here is from genome assembly GCA_937920475.1 of uncultured Marinilabiliaceae bacterium. GTDB lineage: Bacteria > Bacteroidota > Bacteroidia > Bacteroidales > Marinilabiliaceae > CALEUX01. The sequence continues at coordinate 26,879 of CALEUX010000144.1, read as the reverse complement.
GGCTTATGAGTACAAACTAACGATGTGTCTATATTTTGATTTTTAATGGTAACATGGAACTCGCCATAATAGTTCCCGAAAAATAGGGACAAGCTATGCTCCTTTGTGATAACTCGTTCTCATGGCTCGTTTCATCTGTAAATAATTTGTTAACTAATGGTCGGATGGAACTCCATGTTTGCTATTTTCATTGGTGTCTGTCCGCCTATGGCGGATGTTCGTTTCATTAATTCAAATGGCTTGATTTTTGAATATAAATATCTATATTTGTCGATAAGTTAAATGTGTTTGATAAATAATTTCAGATATGAGAAAGTTTGTTGTATTGGTCTTATTATCAATAATAAGTGGTCTTTTTGGATTACAGGCCCAGGTTATTAAACCGGTTTCCTGGAAATTTTCAGTCAATAGAATTGATGAGAAAAAGGTTGAAGTTATTGCCGTGGCAACCATTGAAAAGCCGTGGCACCTGTATTCAACTGACTTGCCCGAAGGCGGTCCGGTTCCTACATCGTTGAATTTTGATAATTCCGAGGTTTACAAACCAATTGGGAAGATAAAGGAAGATCCTAAGGCCGTTGTTAAATTTGATGAAGCCTTCCAGATGAATGTTGGGTACTTATCAAATAATGCCAGAATTATTCAGCAGTTAGAAACAAATACTTCCGAAGCTTTTGTTATAAAAGGTTTTGTTGAGTTTATGGCATGCGACGATTCGCGTTGTCTGCCTCCCGACCAGATTGAATTTGAGCTAAAAGTGCCTGCTTTTGCAAAAGAAATTGAAACCGTTTCTGTTGATGAGGCTGAAGAAGCAGTTGTATCTTCTGAAGTGTCAGAGTTAATAACAAACGAATCTGATAATGATACATCGGAAGCAAGTGAGGATAAAACCTTGTGGGGAATATTCTGGTTTTCTTTTTTAGGCGGATTGTCTGCTTTGTTAACACCATGTGTATTCCCAATGATTCCGCTCACAGTAAGTTTCTTTTTACGAAATGCTGACAACAGAACAAAAGCTTTACGAGATGGCTTTTTCTATGGCATGACCATCATTTTTGCCTATGTGGTTTTGGGACTTGCTATTGCCATTATTTTTGGCGCAGACGCACTTAATGGTCTGGCCACCAGTTATTTGTTTAATATTGTCTTTTTTGCTTTATTGGTATTTTTTGCATCTTCATTTTTTGGTGCATTTGAACTTACATTACCTTCAAAATGGAGCAATGCTCTCGATAGCAAAGCCGACCAAACAGGTGGATTATTAGGGGTTATTTTAATGGGACTCACTTTTGTGCTTGTCTCTTTTTCATGTACCGGACCAATTGTAGGATTTCTTCTTGTTGAAGCTGCAGTTGGAGGTAATTTGTTTTCACCGGCTATGGGAATGTTTGGTTTTAGTTTAGCTCTGGCCATTCCATTTACAGTTTTTGCCATTTTCCCAACTGCTATGAAATCATTGCCCAAATCGGGCGGATGGATGAACTCCGTGAAAGTGGTATTAGGTTTTGTTGTTTTAGCTTTTTCCCTGAAATTTTTGTCAGTGGCCGATTCAGTTGGTGAGTGGGGTTTGCTCGACAGGGAAGTGTTTTTGGTAATCTGGATTGCCATCTTCCTGATGATGGGATTATATCTTATTGGAAAAATTAAATTTGCACACGATAGCGATTTACCTTATTTAAGTGTACCCCGTACTTTGCTTGCCATAGCTACTTTTGCTTTTGTATTTTATTTAATTCCCGGACTTTGGGGTGCCCCTCTTAAAGCAGTTAGTTCATTTTTACCTTCAACTGTTACACAGGATTTTGATTTGACTCGGAATCAGGGATTTACAAATACAACAGCCTTTAAAAGCGACTCCCTTGTGTCAACCGCTAAAAGTCTGAAACCCGGACCATTTGGTTTAATGAAATACACCGATTATGCAGAAGGAATGAGGGTTGCTAAGGAAAGCGGCAAGCCGGTTTTTCTTGATTTTACAGGAAAAGGTTGTGCCAACTGTCGCAAAATGGAGAATCTGGTTTGGTCGGATGCCACTGTTCGCAATATGCTGGCAAACGATTTCATTATAATTTCTCTGTATGTTGACGACCGTGAAACATTACCAGCCGAAGAACAATATGTATCTGAAACAACCGGTAAGCGAATTAGAACCGTTGGAAACAAATGGAGCGATTTCCAGATTGCACATTATCAGAGTAATAGTCAGCCATTATATGTTTTATTAAACCATAGCGAACAACCAATATCTAAAGTTCGGGGTTATAATACCGATGTTGACGGGTTTATACAATGGTTAAAAAGTGGTATTAATACATTTAAATCAGGGAAAGACTAAAGACCTTATTTAGAGACAAGATTAACTCATTGGTTTTATTTGATGCTCGATGCCTTTTTTTTGTAAATCAAGATATAAGGTTGAATGCAACAAATAAAATCAATGAGTTTTTTTCGTCAAATAAAAACATCCATTTATAGATATTTGTAAAATGTTTATCAATTATTTTAATGAATTAATGTAAAAATATTACGCATTTGTAAAAATTATTAGTACTACAGGTGCGGCGGCTCCGTATAAATAGTAGTTTTGTCCGTTAAATAAAGGGATACATATTGGTATTACAGCATAACATGCAGTAAAATAGTGCGTTGGATGTGGTTTTAAATGTCCAGAACAAGAAGGCATTATCGAATGTTTTATACATACGAGTTTTTTTTAATTCTATTTTTGACCTTACCTTAATTACAATCGAAACATGAAGAGATCTTTACTTTTAATTTTGTTATATTTTTCAGGAGTTTCTCTTGCGTTTTCTCAAATTGATTTTGGAAATCTTGAGGAAGAACAGATATACCGGAAAGGTGGAAAATATAATTGGTGGTCGGTTTCTGTGGGTTTTGGGCCGGTTATTTATTATACTGATGTTATTGACTATACCATTTTCCCTTCGGAAAACTGGAAATTTGGTCCTTCCATAAGTGTTGCCCGTCAGTTGGGGCGTTCATGGGCTTTAGAAGGACAGTTTTTAATGGCCGATATGTATGGTCAAAAATATAATCGCTATTTTGAAGGCGATTTCAGAGAACTCACACTTAATTTAAATGCTTACCTCAACCAGTTGCTGATGGGAGGCCCCATGCGCGACAAATGGAATGTTTATGCCAAACTTGGTATCGGAGTTAACTATTTCCGTTCAGCTATGAGAGAGCAAGGTACCGATGCTTTTTTGAGAGTTAATGATATTTTCACAATGGGAGCTTATCCAACCAATTATGCCGACTGGAACCCTGACGATTTTCTTGTAATTGGATACAAAAGAGATAATCCAACCGAAGAAGTCAAACGGAAAAGTCAGGTTGTGGTTCCCATGGGACTAGGTGTAAGATATAGATTAAGCAAAAGCTTCGATTTGGGCATGGAAACTTCGCTCAGGAATTTGGTAGCAGATAATCTGGATGTTGACATGACTGGTGCTGATAATGATTCTTACATGTACACATCCTTTTCGTTAACTTATAAAATTGGTAAAAAGGATAAGCGCCACGCTTCCTGGACTTATAAGGACTTTAATCTGGCCTATGAAAGAGACAGGGCTCGTGACCCTCTGGCTCAAAAGCTTGACTCCCTTCGCAAAGAGTTGGAATGGCTCGCCGCCAACGATAGTGTTAAAAGCGACACCACCGTTATTGTTTCTGAACGTATAATTAAGAAAGAGTCGTTCGCATCATCCGTATTTTTCGATTTTGATAAGTCGGATATTACTCAAAGGGCACACCGTACACTGGCCAATGTAGCCAGGTTTATGCGAAATAACCCCAATGCTAAATTACTTGTTCAGGGTTATTGCGACGATCGTGGCAGTTACGAGTATAACGAAAAGTTGAGCGAGCGACGTTGCAAAGCTGTTGTTGATGTATTGGTTAAAGATTATGGTATTGATGCATCACGTTTTTCTATAGAACCCAGAGGTAAACGTGAGTTGTTATCTGATACCCGATCGCTTGCCCCAAGAGGTGTACATTTGGTAAACCGCCGGGTTGATATCTTTCAAATAACCGAATAAAAACGGCAACCCATGAGGCATATTACTTGTTTGTTTTTATTGATATTGGTTCAGGCTGCAATGCTTGCCCAGGTGCGCACTACCGATCAGCGTATTATTAGTGAGGAAATGCGATATTCGGCTGAAAAGAAATTCAACACCTGGTCTTTAACTGTTGGGTATGGACCCCTTATCATGTATTCCGATGTAACTAATTATTCTTTGCTTCCAAAAGGGAAAATTGATTTTGCCCCATCGGTAATATTAAGTAAGCAGATATTTCCTGCTCTTGCTATCGATTTACAGTATTTATCAGGGAAAATGAATGGAGAACATGGCCTGCATTATTTCAAAGGCGACCTGCATGAGGGGTCTTTGAGCGCAGTGCTATTTCTTAATCAGTTGACTGCATCGCCGGGACCAATAAATGATAAATGGAATCTTTATATTAAAGCAGGTGCCGGAGCTACTTTTTTCAGGTCTAAGCTTCATTTTGTAGCCAATGATGAACTGGTCAAGAACTCAGACTTAGGTGGCGGGTCAGATAGATACATGGTATATGGCTACGATCCTTATAATCCTGACGTGAAGACCGATCGCCGCATGGAAATTGTGGTCCCAATGACTGCCGGATTGATGTACCGCATCAACAAAAGTTTTGATATTGCCTGGGAAACCAGTGTGAGGTTTTGTGCCAGCGACAATCTGGATAACATTCTTTCCGGGTCAACCAACGACAGATATGTGTTTTCGGGATTGCATTTAAGCTATAAAATAGGGAAGAAGGATAAGCGCCATATGCGCTGGACTTACCGTGGCTATGGCTTTAATCTGTTTGGCAGGCCAAAAAAGGATCCGTTGATTAACGAAATTGCCGATTTGGAGGATGAGATTAAGAAGTATAAAGAAGGAAGACCGGTAAAACGCGATTCTGTTGTAATTCAGGAGTCGTTAACTGTAATGTATGAAACTACTTATGTTCGTACCATTTTCTTCCCGGCAGGTGGTAACATCACCTTCGACACAGAAGATAAAGTATTGATGGCCGAGGCGGTTGTTCAGATGAAGCAAAATCCGGGCATGTTCCTTGAGGTATATGGCCATGTAAGTTCTGAAGATTCGGGCGACCACGAAGCATTAAGTCGTAAGCAATGCGATAAGGTTGTTGATTTTCTGGTTAACGAGCTTGGTGCTGATGCTTCTTTGATAAAAGTAATTTCTAAAGGAAGTGAATCGCCATTAACCGGTGAAGGTGAGTTGTCGTCAAAAGTTCGTAGAATGGCTAATCGCAGGGTAGATATGGTATTCAGACGTTAGTTTAAGTTGAAATATCAGAAGAATTTAATCCCGTTGAAATAGTATCAAAGGCTGTTTCAGCGGGTTTCTTTTTTTCTTTCCTTTCATCTTTTGGCAATGCAGTAAACAAGGTTATTGCTTTTATTGTTACATCACCATAATTAAGAGATGTATAACAGATGAACCAGAGAAACAACTTTTTGCTATTTGATGGTTTTTGTGTACTATGCAGCTATTTTGTTCGCAAGCTGATAAAGCGGTATGGGAATTTGCTTCAACTGGTGCCCGCTCAATCGCCTAAAGGACAAGAATTGTTAAAAGAGATGGGTTTACCGGCGCAGCTCCCCAATGAGGTTATTCTGTTTTATAACAATCAAGTTTATACCGGGCCTTCAGCCATTATTGTTCTTATGAGAAATGGTGGGGGCTTATGGAAATATACAGGCAAATTAGCTGATTGTATGCCTCGCTTTTTTACAAAATGGCTTTACCGTTTAGTAGCACGCTACAGGTATGTTATTTTTGGCCGTCGAACAAGCTGCTTTCTGGGTTAACGTTATTCATCAGCAAACAGCGACCCTTCCTGGTCTTTTTTGTACAGATGTGATAATGTTGCCAGAAATTGTGCAAATAATTGAATTGCTTCGTTGGTTCCATCCGAAATGGAGGTTCCTTTAAGTTTCAGAATAAATGTGTTGTATATTGCTCCAAGCATCAGTTCAATATCGTTATCGGGCTTTGGATTGGTTTTAACTTCCAATTCTCTGATTGTCGGCTCAATAAACTGAAATCGAACCTGGTAAGGAAGATGATCAGCATCTTTTAATAACCTGAGGTGGAGATTGTTTAAATCGTTTACATAATTAATATTGAACTGAAGATGCCCGCTTTCTTCTTTATGCTCCATCTTCATCATTTCAACCAGATTATCCCACCATTCGTATAATTGATTTTTCTGGTTATCATCAACCTGGTATTGCGAAAGTATAGTTTTAGATATCAGATTAATATCGCATTTATTGGCGCGTATTAAGTCTTCAATTTGCCACATGTACAGAATATACTCGGCTATATTGTTTTGTTTTTTCTCTCTTGATATAAACATATACTTTCGATTACATGTCTAAAATAATTTTAAACAGTTTCTTAGATTTTATTGCTAATCATCAGATTCCTCATCATCACCATCTAAAAAACTATCTATTTCACGCCGGTCTTTTTTGGTGGGTCGGCCAAGCCCTCTTTGCCTGTTTAGCTTATTGGCCAGATGGGTGAGTTCAAGCAGTTCAAGTTGGTCGGCAGGTGTAATATCAGCAATAAAACCCGGTGTAAGTTTAGCGCTCATGCGCTTTTCAGATATGTCGAGCACTTTATAGGTACGATAAATGGGTGGTTCTTTAACTGATATTTCGTCTCCTTTTTTAACCATGCGTGATGATTTTACGGGTAATCCGCCCATCTGTACACGCCCTTTTTTGCAGGCTTCGGTTGCCAAACTTCTGGTTTTAAAAAGCCGAACAGCCCATAAGAATTTATCGATACGCACCAAATCAGGAGAGCTCATTGGTTTTGATTTATTTGTTGTTATACAAATTCATGGTTTGCTGAGTGCCAATGGTGCCAAAGCTTTTTATTATTTCAATAGCTTTATCAATCCTTTCCGGCAAAGCGGCTTTCTCCTCCTTGTTAAAATGCCCTAAAACATAATCAGCCTGGTGGCCTCTTGTAAAGTTGTCGTCAATGCCGAAACGTAAACGGGCATATTGATTATGGCCAAGAATTGATTGAATGCTTTTTAATCCATTATGGCCGGCATCGCTTCCTTTCGATTTTACTCTTAACGTGCCAAATGGCAAAGCAATGTCGTCTACTATCACCAACAGGTTTTCAATGTTTATTTTTTCTTTTTGCAACCAATAACTAACGGCCTTTCCGCTTAGATTTACGTAGGTGTTTGGCTTCAAAAGCACAAAAACACGCCCTTTATATCTGAATTCTGTAACGGCTCCATACCGCTGGTCGTCGAATGTCAGCTTTTCGGCATCTGCCAGTTGGTCTAAAATATCGAATCCTATGTTATGACGGGTATGGGCATATTCGCTGCCAATATTACCCAGGCCTGCAATCAGATATTTCATATCGGGCTGAATGTTTTCCCGGCTGCGGGAAACGCTTTTTTGTTGAAACAGACTAAAAATTTTCCTGAACATTCTGAATATGGAATGCATTAAGACACAAAAACCCCCATATAAAGATATGGAGGTTTTTATTATCAAGTGTAAAATTATCCTTTTTGTTGTGCAGCAGCACGGGCAGCTCTTGTAAGTTTTACCGAAACTACCACCGAGTTTTTAGCATTTAACAACTCAAGGTTTGGATAGGTTAAGTGTCCAACCTGAATACCTTTTCCAAGGCCAAGGTTTGATATGTTTACAACTAACTCGTCGGGTACATGTTTAGCTAAACCTTTAACACGAAGTTTTCTTTGTTCCAGCTGAAGTTTACCACCGGCTTTAACACCTTCGGCCAAACCTTCCAGTTTTACAGGAATCTCGATGGTAATAGGTTTGTCTTCAGATATTTGAAGAAAATCTGCATGAAGCATTTTTTCAGATACCGGATGATACTGAGCATCTTTAATAATGGCATCATACTTAGAGCCATCAACGTTCAGGGTTACCAGGTACACATTGGGTGAGTAAATCAGTTTTCTAAATTCATTTTCAGATGCATAGAAATGAACAACATCTTTTCCACCATAAAGTACGCAAGGAACGTTTTCTTCTTTACGAAGTTGTTTTGTTGCAGTTTTGCCAAGATCTACTCTTTTAACTGCTTTGATTTCAATTTTTTGCATGTTTTAAAAATTAATTTGTGCTACTCAAAATTAAGTTTCGGATGATGTAAATCCTTAATTTCCCATCACACGATGCCCTACAATGGGGGCGCAAATATAGTAATTAAATTACAAATTGTGTGCTTATCGATTGGTAATTATAAACTTTGTCGATGGTGTCGGAAAAGAGTTGGGCAACACTGAGAACTTTAATTTTTGGAGATTCTCGTTTCAAGGGAATTGAATCAGTGACATAAAGTTCGGTAAGCGAAGAGTTTTCAATTCTTTCGTATGCAGGACCTGAAAGTACAGGATGTGTAGCAATTGCCCGCACACTTATTGCTCCCTGCTCCATCATCATATCCGCAGCTTTCGTGAGTGTACCAGCTGTATCAACCATATCATCAAGTATGATAACATTTTTGCCTTCTACCTCACCAATAATGCGCATATCATCAATAACATTAGCTTTAGAGCGGTATTTGTGGCAAATAACCATAGGTGTTTCGAGGAATTTGGCGTAGGTATTGGCTCTTTTAGTCCCTCCTACATCTGGCGACGCAATCACTAAATCTTTTAGTCCAAGCTGCCTTATATAAGGCACAAAAATGCTTGAGGCATAAAGATGGTCAACCGGAATGTCAAAGAAACCTTGTATCTGGTCGGCATGTAAATCCATGGTAATAATACGACTTACACCTGCAGTGGAGAGCATGTCGGCTACCAGTTTGGCTCCAATCGAAACTCTTGGCTGGTCCTTTCTGTCCTGACGTGCAAATCCAAAATAAGGAATAACTGCCACAATCTTATAGGCAGAAGCCCTTTTGGCTGCATCAATCATCATCAGAAGCTCAAAAAGATTGTCGGTTGGCGGAAAGGTTGATTGAATCAGAAATACATGCGAACCGCGTACAGTTTCCTCAAAGGCTGTGGCAAATTCGCCATCGCTAAAATGAATGAGGTTTACATTTCCCAGCTCTCGTCCGGAGCATAGTCCTATTTTCTCTGCCAGATATCGGGTTTGGGTTCCTGAAAAAATCTTGATTGGCGCTTTTGGTGGCATTAATTTGCTGTTTATCACGTTTTTGTAAAAGTTAGCTTTACGGAACAAAGATAAGAAAATTCATATTCTCTTAACAACTGAATAATATTAATGTGATAAATCATTAATATTATTAACCGTTTTGTTGCATTCTGGTATTTTTTTAGTCCGTGTGGTTTTATTTGTTGCTTTTTGGTGGATTCCAATGTTGCATTATCTCATCAATAAAGTTGAGAATTTCATCACGTCCAAGCTTCTTGGTTGATGAAGAGACAAAAACTGCTGGTAATTCATCCCAATCTTCAAGGAGTTTGTCTTTATATGATTGAATATTATTATTAAAGGCCTCTTTACCCAATTTATCTGTTTTAGTAAAAACTATGGCAAACGGGATGCCCGCTGTGCCCAATTTCTCCATAAATTGCAGATCAATAGGCTGAGACTTAAGCCTTGAATCAATCAAAACAAAAAGGCACATCAGGTTTTCTCTTTTTGCCAGATAATCATTAATTATTTTGGCAAAAGTTTCCTTTTTGCTTTTCGATAAACGGGCATATCCATATCCGGGTAAATCAACCAGGAACCAGGAGTCGTTAACAATAAAATGATTGATTAATTGTGTTTTGCCCGGAGTTGCTGACGTTTTGGCCAGGTTTTTTGACTGGCACAGCATATTAATCAGGGATGATTTACCAACATTTGAACGCCCAATGAACGCAAATTCGGGCTTATTCGGAGAAGGACATTTTTGCACCAATTGGTTGCTTACTAAAAACCGCGCGTTTTTAATAATCATTTTTTTTTGCAAAAGTAATCAATGATAACAGAAAAGCCTTGAAAATATTCAATAAACGTTGGGCGAATTTGTTTTTTCTCAAAAAGATTCGGTTCCTTCTGTATATATTTGCAAGAAAAAGATATGATGGCAACTAAGTTATATCCACTAAAGTTTAGGCCCATTTTAATGGATAAAATATGGGGGGGAATCAAGCTCAATACCATTCTTGGAAAGCCCAAAGGCAGTTTGCCTAATATTGGCGAAAGCTGGGAATTGTCAGGTGTTCAGGGCAATGTGTCGGTAGTAGAAAATGGATTTTTGCAGGGTAACGACCTCAATGAGCTGATTGAGGTTTATATGGGCGATTTGGTGGGTGAAAGGGTTTATTCCAGATTTGGGAATGAGTTTCCTTTACTCATAAAGTTTATTGATGCCCGTGAGGCTTTGTCGATTCAGGTGCATCCTGGCGATGAGTTGGCTGCCAGTCGGCATAATTCGTTTGGAAAAACCGAAATGTGGTATGTTATGCAAGCCGACAAAGGGGCGTATCTGATTAGCGGCTTTAAAGAAATCATCACTCCTGAAACCTATGTGCAATCAGTAGAAAATAAGACACTGGAGTCGCTCCTGGCCAAGCATACTGTTCAATCGGGCGATGTATTTTTTATGCCTGCCGGTCGCGTTCATGCCATTGGGGCAGGAATTATGCTTGCCGAAATTCAGCAAACCTCTGATATTACTTACAGAATTTACGACTTCGACCGGGTAGATGAACATGGTAATTCGCGCGAATTGCACACCGAATTGGCCATTGATGCCATTGATTTTTTCGTGCCGGAGTCCTATAGAACGAGTTATGACTCTGATAATAATAAGGTTGTTGAAGTTGTCAAATCACCTTATTTTGTTACCAGCCTATTAAAAGCCGATAAACCTGTTGAAAGGGATTATTATCACCTGGATTCGTTTGTTATATACATTTGTGTGGATGGAAAGGCCCAGATTGAATACGGCGATGAATTAAGAGTCCCTGTTCAAAAAGGTGAAACCATTCTGATTCCGGCCGAATTAAGGGAGGTGAAATTGATTCCCGATGGTTCTGTTCATATTTTAGAAGTGCATTTACCATAATGACAAATTGCGTATTAAATATAAACAACAGGTTAGAGACTGTTTATATTTGGATATAAGATTTTTAGATGTAAGATAGATAGAAAAGATTTATAAGTTTTTATAGATGTCTTAGCATTTTTTCGAACTTATCTTTCCGCCTAATCATCTTAATAATGATTTCAATATAAAATTTAAATAGTTACTTGATATTTTGTCGGTAATTTGTTGTCTTTCGATGTAAATTGTAAGTTTTTTGGTGGAAAAGAAAATGTTTTTTTCATTAAGTAACTGAATTACCTTAAATTTGCAACCGGTTTTTAAACTTAAACTCCATAAATTAACTCGGAAAACAATGAAGGTTTTAAAATTTGGCGGCACTTCAGTAGGATCTGCCGAGCGTATGAAAGAAGTAGCCCGTTTGGTAAATGATGGCCAGCGGAAAATTGTTGTGCTGTCTGCTATGTCGGGTACAACCAATAGTTTGGTTGAAATAGCCAACTACTTGTATAAAAAGAACCACGATGGAGCCAATGAAGTAATCAACAATCTTGAACGTAAGTACTACAACGAGGTTGAAGCACTTTATTCGAAAAAGGAGTATAAGGAAAAGGGGAAGCAACTTATAAAAGCTCATTTCGACTATATTAAATCGTTTACAAAGGATTTATTTACCGTTTTTGAAGAAAAAACAATTTTGGCTCAGGGCGAATTAATTTCAACTGCCATGTTCAATTATTATATGCATGAAATTGGAATTGATTCGGTACTTCTTCCTGCTCTGGATTATATGCGTATTGATAAAAACAATGAGCCCGATCCGGTTTATATTCGTGAGAATCTTGGCCAATTGCTCAATCAGCATCCAAAATGCAATATGTTTATCACCCAAGGTTATATTTGTAGAAATGCCTTTGGAGAAATAGATAACCTTCAGCGCGGCGGTAGCGATTATTCAGCGTCGTTGGTTGGAGCAGCTGTTCTGGCTGATGAAATTCAGATTTGGACTGATATTGATGGCATGCATAATAACGATCCGCGTTATGTTGAAAACACCAGTTCCATTGCTGATTTATCGTTTGATGAAGCAGCTGAGCTAGCTTATTTTGGTGCTAAAATATTACATCCTACCAGTGTTTTGCCTGCAAAACTAAGCAATATTCCGGTTCGTTTATTGAATACCATGGACCCTAAGGCGCCCGGTACCCTTATATCATCCAAGCAAACTAAAGACCGCATTACTGCCATTGCGGCTAAAGATGGTATTACTGCCATTAAAATCAAGAGTGGCAGAATGTTGTTGGCATATGGATTCTTACGCAAAGTTTTCGAAATTTTCGAAAGCTATAAAACGCCAATTGATATGATTACGACTTCTGAGGTTGGTGTATCTGTAACCATCGATAACAGTCGCCATCTGGATGAAATTCTTGACGATTTGAAGAAATTCGGTACAGTTGAGGTGGATACTGATATGGTAATTATTTGCGTGGTTGGCGATTTAGTAGGCGAGAAAAAAGGATACGCCTTTAAAATATTTGAAGCATTGAAAGAAATTCCTGTACGCATGATATCTTACGGAGGCAGTAATCATAACGTATCGTTGCTGGTTCATGTTAACGATAAAAAGGATGCTTTGAGAGCCCTTAGTGCAAAACTTTTTTAATCAATAATTTAGAGAAAGAGATAAGAATGAATAACCCATTTCCGCTCGAAAAGCTGCAGAAAATACAAACTCCTTTTTATTATTATGATATGGGCTTGCTGGAGCAAACCCTTAATGTAGTTAAAACTGAATCGCAGAAGTATGGCTTTGTGGTTCATTATGCCATAAAAGCGAATGCTAATTTGCGTTTGTTGGAGGCTATCAGGAGTTTTGGTTTTGGCGTTGATTGTGTGAGTGGCTACGAAGTGAAGAAAGCCTTGGAGTCGGGCTTTAAGCCCTCAGGAATTGTTTTTGCCGGCGTTGGAAAATCTGATTGGGAAATTGAATTGGGCATTGAAAATGACATTTCGTGTTTTAATGTTGAGTCGGTTCCTGAACTTGAAGTTATTAACGAGATTGCTGCATCGAAGAATAAAACAATTTCAGTTGCATTACGCATCAATCCAAATGTAAATGCGCATACTCACCATTATATTACCACAGGACTTGAGGAAAACAAGTTTGGTATTTATCAGTGGGATTTAGAGCGTGTTACGAACGCCATCAAGGAAATGAAAAACATCCGTCTCGAAGGTCTTCATTTTCATATTGGTTCGCAAATTACCGATTTGGATACTTTTAAGGATTTGTGCATCAGGGTGAATGAAATTCAGGATTGGTTTATTTCTCAGCAGCTCTTCCCACGAATTATCAATGTGGGAGGTGGACTGGGAATTGATTATTATCAGCCCGATACCAATCCGATACCTGATTTTGCCGGATATTTCAAGATGTTTAAAACGTTTCTGAAGGTTTTACCCAATCAGGAAGTTCATTTTGAACTGGGTCGGTCGTTGGTGGCACAATCGGGGAGTTTGATTACTAAAGTGCTTTATATTAAGGAAGGCGTTCAAACCAAATTTGCCATTGTAGATGCCGGTATGACTGATTTAATACGTCCGGCTCTTTACCAGGCTTACCATAAAATTGAAAACCTTTCGAGTGTGGCACCCGAAGAGAAATATGATGTGGTTGGGCCCATCTGCGAATCGTCTGATTGTTTTGGGAAAGCACTGTTTTTGCCTAAATCGGCTCGTGGCGACTTTTTTGCCATCAGGTCGGCAGGTGCTTATGGAGAAATTATGGCTTCGCAATACAACCTCAGGGAGCTGCCCAAGGCTTATTATTCTGATTCAATTTAGTAAAAGATAAGAAAGGCCGAAGTTTTAGTCACTAGTTCTTAGCCTTAGCTCCTAGCACTAAGCACTAGGCTTTTATAGGATAAACAAGATAATTACAAACAAAAGGAGGGTGTCTCAAAAGTCAGAGACACCCTCTTTTTATTCGTACTCCTACCCGAGTAGTTTTTCAAATACTCAATTTTCAGAGCCTTAAAAAAACTTATGAGACAGCCTCTTTTTGTTTGTTATAGTTTGTAAGGGGTGTTGTTATTCAAGTTTTGCCATCTTATATGATGCTTTTATGCTTAATAATAAATGTAGTCAAAGGATATTATGTAAATCCTGCATTCCAACTATAGCCATTATCTCAACCGTATTATCATTTATTCTGTAATAAATAGTGTCAGAGACACAAGGACATTTTCTATATCCGATTTTTATATAATCTACAGATTCAAAGGCAAATGGATTCTGAGCAATAATATCAAAGTAATCAAAGAATGTATTAAAGTATTTGTCAGCTTGAGTAATTCCAAACTTTTTGACTCCAAAATGATGGATGCGAATCAGGTCTTCTTTGGCTGCATTGCTTAATTTATAATCAGCCATTTAGTAAAGACTTTGAATGATTCAAAATTTGCTCTTTGGAATCACTTGTAAATCCACTTCTTTCAGATTTTTCCAGTTTTATTTTAATCCAGTCAATTTGGGCTTGCTGTTTTCGAGCTTGTCTTATCAAATCGTTGATAATCTCACTTTTACTGGAATATTCCTCATTTTCTAATTGAGATTTTAACCATTCATCATTTGGTTTCGAAAAAGAAATACTCTGTCTTGGCATAGCTTTATATTTTTGATGTAAAATTACACCATATCTGCATCATTTGCAATTTAGGCATAGTACATCACTTATGCCGTTTTTTCAATTCATTAGCCAGGTCTTCAATCCGGTATCCTTTGTGCGATAACAGTACTATCAGGTGGTATAATAAATCGGCTCCTTCGTATAAAAAATTCTCATCGTCGTTGGCCATTGCCCCAATAATGGTTTCTACAGCTTCTTCGCCTACTTTTTGGGTTATTTTGCGGGTTCCTTTGGTGAACAACGATGTGGTGTATGAACCTTCGGGCATTTCTGCTTTTCGTTTGTCGATAAAATCCTGAAGGTGTTTAAGGAAAAGAATATCTTCGCTTTTATTGGTTTCACTCCAACAGGTGTCGGCCCCGGTGTGGCAGGTTGGCCCAACAGGATTGCATTTTATGAGCAACGTATCATTGTCGCAATCGGAAGCTATAGATACTACGTTCAGGAAATTCCCCGACTCTTCGCCTTTGGTCCAGAGTCGTTTTTTTGAGCGACTGAAAAAGGTTACTTTTCCTTCTTTTTGAGTTTTTTCGAGTGCTTCAGTGTTCATATAACCCAACATCAGTACTTTTCCTGTTGTATTATCCTGAATAATGGCAGGGACTAAGCCGTCGGGTGATTTTGTGAAATCGATTGTCATTATATTTTTATTTCTGGTTTGAATCAATAGTTATAACCGTACCGTAATGCCTTCGTTTTTAAGATACTGTTTAAGTTGTGGAACCGATATTTCATTGTAATGGAATACGCTGGCTGCCAGTGCGGCATCTGCTTTTCCCAAAACAAAGGCATCGCGGAAATGTTCCATGTTACCGGCTCCGCCCGATGCAATTACGGGAATGGAAAGCTCGGTACTGATTTTTGCAAGGGCTTCGTTAGCAAAACCTTGCTTTACGCCGTCGTGGTCCATACTGGTAAAAAGAATTTCGCCGGCACCCCGGCTTTCAGCTTCCTTAGCCCACGAAAATAATCTTTTTTCAGTAAAGATGCGTCCACCATTAACAGTAACAGCCCAATCGTTGCCGGTGGCTTCTTTTTTGGCATCGATGGCTACTACCACAAACTGGCTACCAAAATTCTTGGCCATATCGTCAATCAATTGTGGATTACGAACAGCTGATGAGTTGATGCTTATTTTGTCGGCTCCTGCATTTAGCAGGGCTTCGGCATCTTTTAATTCACTTATTCCGCCACCCACGGTAAAAGGGATGTTAATATGCAATGCAATACGGTGAACCAGGTCGACAAATGTTTTACGCCCTTCGTGAGAGGCGGTAATATCCAAAAAAACCAATTCGTCGGCACCCTGGGCAGCATAGGCCGCAGCCAGCTCAACCGGGTCGCCAACAGTTTTTAGTTCAACAAATTTAATTCCTTTCACGGTCATACCATCTTTAATATCGAGGCAGGGGATAATGCGTTTTGCGAGCATGGTGGTTAGTTATTTAGTTTGTGGTTGAGGGTCAAAAAGGTAGAGTTGTTTATTTTCTTGGTTTTTGATTGAGTTTTTGAAATAGGGGTTGTGGTCATTTTGGTAATTTCTTCGCATGGTTTATTAGTGTCTTCCTATTCCTTTTGTTTTTCTTTCCGGTACCTAAATGTTATTGTTCATTAACTTTCCAATAGCCTGTTTTATCACTTCCGATACGTACTATACAACCTTTTTCTTTAAGCTCTCTAATTCTCCGTTTAACTGTACTTAAACTTACCTTTAGACGCTCACTAATTTCTGTTGCTGCAATTTTGTTATTCTTCCTTATCATATCAAATACAGTGTCAAATACAGTGTCATTTGGTGTTTTTACTGTGTCAGTGTATTGAATGTGCATTTCACGGTTTTTAAGCGAATAATTTGTACCAATCAATAGATTTGATAAAAAACAAATAAGATACTCTTCTGTTTTGTGAATGCCTTTGGATAAATCTTCGAAGTTGGCTCGCACAAGTGCATTGCGGAAATACCATGAATACTCGGCAAACAAATTATTGTTAACTTCTTTAAAGCCAAGTTTACGAAGATATTTAATTAGAAAAATGGCTGTTGTCCGTGTGTTTCCTTCTCCAAAAATGTGAATTTGCCACAAGTTGCTTATAAAGTGAGCTATGTGTTCGATAATTTCCTGTAGGGTTAAACCTTTATATTTAAATTTTTTCTCTTGTTCAAAATCGTATTCTAAGGTAGCTTTCAAGCTCTCGGCACTAGCATACAAAACTGTTTCGCCATTTAAAACCCATTCCTGCTTTGTAATGTTATAATCACGAATCTTGCCTGCATAGCTGTATAGGCCATGAAACAATCTGCGATGAATAGTAAGATATTCAACAGGCGAAAACGTAAATGTCTGCTCACTCAAAATTTCTGCAATTCGTGCAGAAACTTTGTCAGCTTCTTCGGTACGGTTTTCGGTTTTTTTTACAGGGTGTTGTTTGTAATAACTGTCTAATCTCTGTTTTACCTGCTCAATGGAAATGTCACCTTCAATATTTTGCTTCGCAGTGGCTATCAAATATTCTGACGGTTTTAGGCCGTCAACTTGTTGCAAGCCGATAGCAGTTTTCCAAACTTTCGCTTTTTCGGCTTTGGTTGGTTCACCTTGTCGCAAATATTCTTCAAAATTATCCATTGTTATAGCAACATTTAATAATAGTCCTGTTATTTGGTCTATTTTTTCAAAGGTATAACTTCCTTTTTTTTTCTTTTTCGCACTTCTGTCTTTAAATATAAGTCTTTTTTAGCTTAATTTTTCGCACTTCTTTTGTCACACTTGGCGGTTAGGGCTGAGTGTTTGAATCCTTAGAGGAGAGTGGGCTACGTTCTTATCCGTCGACAAAAATGCTGATACGGGGAAGAGCGCTTGAATAAACAACCTAATCACCAATATTTTAAATGCGATGTTCTGTGCGGCTTTTTTCACTTCGGCTTTAAAAAATCTCCATCTACAATCATAACTTTCACACCATTTTCAGTGCATGAACGATGTGAACTTAAATCATCAGACACAACATAAGTCATACCTTTTGATAGGATAAATTTTTCTCCATTTTTCAATTCGCTTACAAATTCTCCATCCAAGCAATGTACAATATGTCCTTTCTGACACCAATGGTCAGCCATATATTCCTTTGAATATTCAACTATCCGTATTCTTAATCCTGGAAACTGAACAGTTTGCCAGAATGCAGTTCCACTGTCTCCTTTATATTCTATTTTTGGAATTGTGGCCCAATCTATGGTTTGAAATGGAATGTTATTGCTTTTCATTTGAGTCAATCAGTTTAAATTATCATTCGACAGGTAATCAATAAAACAGTTTGGCTTTATGGTCAAATCCTTCAAATACTGGTTTGAAAAAACTCCTTTCAAAACTCAAAATACAATCTGTTTTTTTATAATAATCCATTGCATTTTGGCATTTGGGGGAATTTGGAATTTTATTTCTATATTCTTCATAAGTAGCTAAAGAAGGAAATGAGAAAGAAGCATATGCTATATTATTGGGACCTTCATGCGGTAAAAGATATCCATGATGCAATCCTCCCATTTCATTTACCAAATCAGTCCATAATTTTCCGTAGTGTTCAAACTCTTTTACCTTATTGGGATTAACCACATATTTTAAAAAACACGTTACCATAAATTCCTGTTGTTTTATCCTTATCCTTCTAACATATCTTATATGACGATGAGCTGTACAAAACTAATTTATATCTAAAATTTAACTATCGTCTAAATAATTATTGACTAGGTTCTTATCAACTACCGAACTATCCTCTCCAACTCCCTCATAGTTATTCGTCCTTCGTAAATGGCTTTTCCAAATATTACGGCTGGAACATTGGCCTCCTGCAGGTCTTCAATATCTTTTAAAGAGCTTACGCCTCCACTGGCAATGAGGTACAAATCGGGAAACTGATTCAGTATCTCTTTGTAAAGGCTGGTGGATGGCCCCTGAAGCATGCCATCTTTACTGATATCGGTGCAGATGGTTTTTGTTATTCCTTTCGAAATGTAATCTTTTAAAAAGTCGAACAAATCCACTTTTGATGTTTCCAGCCAGCCCGAAACAGCAATTTTTCGGTTATTAACATCCGACCCGAGGATAATTTTTTCGGAACCATATTGCGTAATCCAACCCGTGAATTCTTCGGGGTTTTTTACGGCAATACTGCCACCGGTAATCATTTTTGCGCCGCTTTCGAAGGCAATTTTTAAATCGTGGGTGGTTTTTAATCCGCCGCCAAAATCGATGGTCAGGTTGGTTTTGGAGGCAATCGTTTCCAGTACTTTATGGTTTACTATGTGGCCGGCTTTAGCCCCATCCAAATCAACCAAATGAAGGCGGGTTATGCCGTGTGCTTCGAATTCCAGAGCAACTTCCAGCGGATTTTCGTTGTATACTTTCTTGGTGTCGTAGTCGCCTTTGCTTAGTCGCACGCATTTGCCATCAATAAGGTCAATGGCGGGTATCAGCTCTATTTTATTCATTATTAACCTGGTTAAAAACCAAAGGTACGGTTTTTATAGTTTTAAAAAGTTTTCAAGGATTCTTTGACCTACTGTGCCACTTTTTTCGGGGTGGAACTGTGTGGCAAAAAAGTTATCGTTTTGAAGGGCCGAACTGTAGGGATGAATATAATCGGTTGTTGCAGCCGTATGAGGTCCTGATGAAACGTAATAACTATGCACAAAATATACATATTGTCCTTCAAGAGAAGCATCGAAAAGATTGCTTTTCAGATTGTAAATCCTGTTCCAACCCATTTGAGGGATTTTCAGGTTGTTGGGGTTTGGATTTGGCAGGATGAATTTATTCACCGTTTCATTAAAAATGCCCAAACACTTTACATCGCCCTCTTCGCTAAAACTGCCCATCAATTGCATGCCCAAACAAATGCCCAAAACCGGTTGTTTAAGCGATTTTATAATGTCCGATAAGCCTGTATCGTTTAAATATTTCATAGTGGTGCTGGCCTCACCAACTCCCGGGAAAATGACTTTATGGGCACGTGTTATTTTTTCAGGGTCGGCAGTAATTTCGGCCTCCTGATTGAGCTGCTGTAAAGCATTGTTTACCGAACGGATATTCCCGGCATTGTATTTAATGATTACGATGTTTTGTTTTGCCATGGAAAAATTTTGCTGTTTAATTAAAAATTACAGTTCGGTTTTTATATATCAGCGTTTTGCGGTCGACATGAGCTTTTACCGCACGCGATAAAACTATTTTCTCAATATCACGACCTTTTTGTATCAGTCGGTCAACACTATCGTGGTGACTGATACGCGATATGCCCTGGTCGATAATAGGGCCGCCATCAAGTTCAGACGTTACGTAATGGCTGGTAGCGCCAATTATTTTTACACCACGTGCATGGGCTGCATGGTATGGCTTGGCTCCCACAAAAGCCGGTAAAAACGAGTGGTGTATGTTGATAATGCGTTCGGGATAGTGGGTAACAAAATCGGCCGACAAAACCTGCATATACCTTGCCAGAACAATGAAGTCAACGTTATGTTCCTTCAGTATTTCCAATTCCTTTTTTTCTTGTTCCACCTTATTTTCGGCAGTAATGGGTATATGTACAAATTTAATCCCGAATTTTTTAACCACATCTTCTAAATCTTTATGGTTGCTGACTACTAAAGGGATTTCGGCCTTTATTTCACCACCCTGGTGCCTTGCCAGCAAATCGTACAAACAATGCGACATTTTAGAGACAAAAAGCGCCATTTTTGGTATCTGCTCAGAGAAATTAAGTTTCCATTTCATTTTGCAGGGAATGGCAATGGAATGCTCAAATGCCGGCGATATTTGCTCTTTTGTGAGTGAAAATCCGTCGAGTTCCCATTCAACTCTCATAAAAAAGCGTTTCTCGTCGCGGTCGGTATGTTGGTCCAATGCAACAATGTTACCATTGTTTCGGTAAATAAAATCAGTAATTCTGGCCACAATTCCCCTTTGGTCGGGGCAGTGCATTCTTATAATCACTGTTTCGCTGTGATGTTTTTCCATATTTATAAAATGATGGCAAAAGTAGCGAAAATCATTGTTTTTTATAAGAAAAAGCCACAGTATTTATAGCGTTTTATAAGAATAGACGTGCTGTTAGCTCCTAGCTGTTAGGTGTTAGCTGCTAGTTCTTAGCTCCTGGCAACTTCAGCCTTCAGCCTTTCCCCACCTCTAAACTCCTCTGATTGACTTAACAAAATCAGCAATATCGGCTTCTAAACTGGTGCTTTGCTCAAGCAGTTTTATAAAAGCACTGCCAACAATAGCGCCATGCGCATAATTGCATACTTGCTTGTAACTTTCGTTGTTGCTGATACCAAAACCTACCATTCGTGGAGTTTTCAGGTTCAGTTGATTAATCCGGTTGAAATAATCAATCTGATGCTGACTTACGCCTGATTTTGTCCCGGTTACGGCAGCCGATGAAACCATGTACAAGAATGAAGTTGAGTGCTGGTCGAGCAATCGAATCCGCTCTTCGGGTGTTTGAGGCGTAATCAGGAATATGTTGCTGATGTTGGACGCTTGAAACAGTGGCCGGTATTGTTCATTGTAAAGTTCAAAAGGCAGGTCGGGGAGTATTAGTCCATCGATGCCAATTTCTTCGCATTTGGCAATAAACGCTTCTACTCCGAATTTCAAAACCGGGTTGAGATACCCCATTAAAACCAATGGCATATCAATGGTTTTTCTGACCTCCTGAAGCTGTTCGAACAATATTTTAAGGCTCATTCCATTTTGTAAGGCTTTTGTACTGCTCGACTGAATAACAGGCCCATCGGCCAGCGGGTCGGAAAATGGCATCCCTATCTCAACGAAATCAACACCAGCATCCTGAAGTGCTTTTAATATGATTAGCGTATCGTTTAGTTTTGGAAATCCCGCAGTAAAGTATATTGAAAGTAAATTCTGTTTTTGTTGAAAAAGTGTATTGAGACGGTTCATCTTTTCAATTTTAATCCATTAAAGTTTAAAATGCTCCATATAGGTTTTCATGTCTTTATCGCCACGGCCCGAAACGGTTACAACTACGTTGTCGGTGGTTTTGAAAGGTAACAGGCCAAGGGTTGCCAAAGCATGCGCCGATTCAAGTGCCGGAATAATGCCTTCCAGTCGGGTAAGTTCCATTACAGCATCCAGTGCCTGTTGGTCGGTTACAGGAATGTAGGTGGCGCGGCCTATGTCTCTTAAGTAAGCATGCAGCGGCCCAATACCGGGATAATCCAACCCGGCTGAAATGGAGTAAGGCTCGGTAATCTGGCCATCTTCGTTCTGCATCAGGTAGGTCATGCTGCCATGTATGATACCCAAATCGCCACAAGCCATTGATGCGGCTGTTTCGCCTGAATCAACGCCCATACCGGCAGCTTCGGTACCAATGAGATTTACCTGGTTATCATTCAGAAAATGGTAAAAACTACCAGCAGCATTTGAGCCTCCACCCACACAAGCAATTACATAATTGGGCAGCTCTGTTCCGGTTTTTTCTTTGAGTTGCTGCTTAATTTCGGCACTGATAACCGATTGCAATCGTGCAACCATGTCGGGGTAGGGATGTGGCCCCACTACCGAACCAATTAAGTAAAACGTGTCGGTAGGATTGGCAATCCAGTCGCGAAGAGCTTCATTGGTGGCATCTTTCAAGGTGCGATTGCCCGATTTGGCAGGAATAACTTCTGCTCCCAGCATACGCATACGGGCTACATTGGGCGCTTGACGTTCCATGTCGGTTTCGCCCATATAAACAACGCAATTCAATCCCATTAGGGCACATACCGTGGCGGTTGCTACACCATGCTGACCGGCACCGGTTTCGGCAATAATACGCTGACGTCCCATTTCTTTGGCCAGTAAAATTTGGCCAATGGTATTATTGAGCTTGTGCGAACCGGTATGGTTTAAATCTTCGCGTTTTAACCAGATGTTGGCGCCATATTTTGACGATAACCTTTCGGCTTTAAATAATGGCGATGGACGCCCGGCATAATCGTTGAGCAAACGGTGGTATTCCTTTTGAAACGATTCGGATGTGATAATTTTAAGATATTTGCTTTTAAGCTCCTCAATGTTGGGAATGAGCATTTCAGGAATGAATGCTCCTCCAAAATTTCCGTAAAAGCCTTTTTCGTTGGGTTGATACATGGTGTATTGTAGATGTGTTAAATTGGTAGATTTTCAAAATTGGGTTAGGGTGGTTTTTAATTTTAAAGTATTTCAGATTCAACAATTCCAAGGTTAATACTGGCATTATCATCCGATTCGTTTATCTGAAACCAAATATATTTATCGGGATGTCGAATCACATAAATTCAGGTTTTGGCATAGCCTTGAAACCCATATGCATCCAGATTGTTAATTCGATTCTGAGTGCCATTGGTCTCCTCAAATTTGCCAATTTCTTCTCTGGGCACTTTACCTTCAAAAATCTGTATTGCTCCTGCCTTTTTAAGCGTTGCCTCAAAGCCCTTCATGAATTCAAGCGAAGAAAATGATTTCCCTTGATTTGGGATAATTCTGGACTGGAAAACCTTTCCTTCGGGTAAAAGAAATTCAGAGCCTGTCCAGAATCTCAGAAAATCATAATCATTGTTATTTCTGGTTGAGAAATTATAACCCTCGGGAAGTTGAAAATAAGGGATACTGCCAATTTCAGCTGTACTAATTGGAGTTTTAGTTAAATCAAATCCAACAGATGGCACTGCCTTGTCTTTGTTTTTTGCGTTATCGCTTCCTGAGGTCTTGCAAGCAGTTAATAATAAACCAATTGCTAATCCAAATAATAATCGTTTCATATTTCTAATGTTTTAAACTGTTTAACTCATCAATAAACAGTTTTATAGCGTCAATGTTTTTTAATCCCGGGGCTGTTTCAAAGCGACTGTTAATATCAACTCCAGCCAAATGGTTGTTCCCGATTCTCACTATTTCACCGGCATCACCCGGACCAATGCCTCCGCTTAAAAAAAACGGAAGGTTTCCGGAATACTGATTCAGCAGCTCCCAGTTAAATTTTTGGCCTGTACCACCGTGACTGACCGATGGTGTATCGAACAGAAAGAAATCGCAAACGGCTTCATATTCTTTTAGCTTCTTTGGGTGAGCAATTGTTTCAGGATTGATGGCCTTGAGGATTTCAAATCCTTCTGATTTTAGTTGCCCGCATAACTCCGGTGTTTCATTGCCATGTAACTGAATGGCGTCCAGACTATATTTTTTTGTTTGGTTTAAAATATTTTTCAGCGACTCGTTTACAAAAACGCCCGTTTTCTTTATGTCCAAAGGTATCATTCGCGTTGTTTCCGGTGTAAGAAATTCTCCCACATACCTTGGCGATTTGGGATAAAAGATAAAACCAATGTAATTTGGCTTCAGCAGGCACAATTCGCTTATGTTCGCCATTTGGCGCATACCGCACACTTTAAGCAACATACGATTTTATTGTTTTACAAAATGAGATACATGCTTCGGCAGGATTTTCCTGTTTCATAAAATATTCGCCCATTAAAAATCCTTTAAAACCTGATTCTTTTAACAATTGGTAATCGTCGGGCGAGCTAATGCCACTTTCTGCAATTGGAATCATTCCTTTGGGTAATTGTGATGCCAGTTTAATGGATTGATTCAAATCAACGCTGAAAGTTTTCAGGTTTCGGTTGTTAATGCCTACCATCTGAACATAGCTGTTGAGCAGTTTCAGTTCGTCTTCGTCGTGAATTTCGAATAAAACCTCCATACCGAGCGTGTTGGCCAATGCTGCCAGCTCCAGAGCCTGCGATTTTTCGAGAATGGCACCAATAAGCAAAATAGCACTGGCGCCAATGGCTTTGGCTTCGTAAATCTGGTAGGGGTCAATAATAAACTCTTTACGGATTATTGGCAGTTTAACCAAGTCGCGGGCACGGGTAAGGTCGTTGTTGCAACCACCAAAAAAATCAAGGTCGGTTAAAACAGAAATGCCTGCCACCCCGGCTTTTTCGTACCCCGGAACAATGGCCTCCACTTTAGCTTCGGCATTGATATTCCCTTTCGATGGCGATTTTCGTTTAAATTCGGCAATGATGCCTGTTGAGCCCGGCCTGAGAATATGCTCGCAAAATGATGGCGCTTTCTCATTATAGTGCCGGTAGTATTCGAGCTGTTTTATAGGTACCTGGCTTTTGGCAAAAGCAACCTCTTCTTTTTTTCGGGCAGTTATTTTTTCGAGAATGTTCATTTAAATGATATTTTAGTTTATATGGATTGATTTTATCAGGTATTTATAAATGCAATAAAGGCTTGCCGGGAGTCCGACAAGCCTTTATCTAATTATATCATTTGATTCGCAAATGGTTATACAGGCATTGCTTCACCTCCCAATGTAGAAAATGAAATATGCCACCACCAATTGTTATTGCGAAAACTCTGTGTCATGATTTTTGTCATTATTGTAGTGCAAGTTTAGGGAATGATTTTTAAAATCACAAGGGTTTTTATTTTTTTTTGTGCAAATATCTTATTCGTTTAAAAATCAATATTACGCTCTTATGTTTTTAATAGTTGTTGGTTTAGAGTAAGAGAGAATTTCGGTAGTATTTATAAAACTAAACTCAATTAAATGCTAATTATTAAAGTAATGGTACTATCAGACTATCAAAATGCATATGTTACCCTTTGAGAGTAGCTCCTGCCCTAACATACCTGTTTCCCGATTTTTTTTCTTTTAATTTCCCATTAACATAAATTTCTAAAGTAATTAAAACCGTTTCATCATCGCATCTGGCTGTAATCCCTACACTCCATACTTTGGTAATCCATGTTGCCTCATAATAGTCCTTAATAGTAAGCACTCCATCTTTCCCGCCTGTTAGGTCTATCGGCACACCTGAAGTATTACTATATACTTTAAAAACCACTTCGTTTTCCTGATTGTTCAGTTTTTCATATCCTCCATCATAATCTCTTGAGCATGAAGATAGAATACAAAATACAAACATGGAAATTAAAATTAAGTTAACATGTGTCTTCATATTTTTTTACTTTTTTAATAAGTTACAATATTAACATAAAGTGTAATCAAAAGTAGCCAAAAATAAGTACTGACTACTTTTGATAAATTTTATTATTCTACTGAAATGCCGACTTTAACATGGCCTGAATAATATGTGTGTAATTCACAAACCCCATTTTCAACTTTGTGAACTAAAGGATCATAGAAGTATATCCTTATTTTACCCAATTGGTCTGAGTCGATTTTTCTCTTAATGGTGTAACTTTTTGTGATTTTTTCGGTGGTGGTTGATTCAACAGAGGCTGAAGCTCCTGCCTCACCTTTTAAACCAATACCGATTTTGGCATTCCCACTAAAATTCGTTTTAAGGGCCTTTGACATTTCATATGTTTCTGTTTCAGTAACTTCAGATCCGCTGTCCTCCTCGGAAATTTTTATATATCTAAATAAAGCCTCTTCCGAAATATCCCATTTGCCTAACGATATCTTTTCTTTTAACACTACGGGTTTTGAAGTGAATTTGTTGGCATTAATTGTATATGTATTCTTGGAGTGTCTAAACCAAGTTGAATGTCTATATGAATGACTTATATTAAAGTCCCATAATTCATTTGGTTTAAGAGGTACGTAAACAACTTGAGATTGTTCTTGAGTGGATGTAAGTATTTCAAATTTAAAATTATAAGATCCTTTTGTCCACATACGATCTAGAAGTTCTTCCTCGGATAACCCCCTTTTTTCTTGGGTTACGGTATGGTTAGATATCTTTGGATCTCCATAATAATCTTTTGTCCCAGGCTCATTTGCTATATTAAAGTAAGAATTAGCGTCTACTTGAATAAAACTAATATATTCTGAAACAGACCTATTTAAATTGCCGGTTTGGTTTTGAGGGGTAATGCCATAATATATATAATCTCTTTGAAAGGCTTTTTGATTTATACTTCCATCATCCTTGTTAAAATAACTAAAAGCATCAATTGTTTTTTTTCCAACAATTGAATTATCTACAATTGTTGATTTTAATATAGGTTGTTCATTTATTACTAAACTGCCATCATAATTGGGAGATTTAAACATAATGGTTT
>CALEUX010000143.1 GCA_937920475.1 uncultured Marinilabiliaceae bacterium | reverse complement strand
ATAAAATATATTGTAAATCATTTAAAATTTCTTCAAAACCCCAACGACCGGGTTATTGAATCGTTTCTTCGATTAACCTGGCAAAAGTATAGAGGTAAAAATAACCATGAGTTATTTGATGTTTCAGGCGCCTTCTCTAATAGCATTAATGATGAATGGACGGAGCAACTCGATAGAATAATAAAACTTCAGGAACGTCCATTATACGAGCTAACCGAGAGTCTGCTGCACTTTTTACCGGAAGATATCCGCCGCGAACATAGTGTTTATATACAATCGTTTATGAGTTTGCTCCTCGGGTTTATCAACGATGAAACGGCCGATTTAAATGCATTTCTGGACTATTGGGATAGAAACAATGAAAAATTCTCACTTTCCATTCCCGAAGACCAACAGGCGGTGAAAGTAATGACCATTCATAAATCGAAGGGCCTGGAATTTAAATGCGTGATACTCCCCTTCTTCTCGTGGGATTTAATATCCAAAAACAAGAATTTTTTGTGGCTTAGTCCGTCACACGCACCTTTTAACCAACTTCCACTGGTACCGGTATCATTAAAAAAAGATTTATTAAATTCTTATTTTGCAGGCGATTATCTAGGCGAAATTATTCAACAATACATCGATAATTTAAACCTCACCTACGTTGCTTTTACGCGTGCCCGCGAAAGCCTGTCGGTTATTAGTTCGGTTGATAAAAGTGAAAAAAAGTCCATACAAACCATTGCCGATTTATTGTTGTATTACTTTAGCAGCCATAACAACAATTCAAACTGGAATAACAGTGAACTTGAATACAATACAAACATAAAAACCAGCCAAAGCGAAAAAGCTTCCAAAGAAAAAATCAGAGCATCTGACAGCATAACAGTAAATGAACTGGAAACTACGCCGTTTAGAGGTATAGGAAACGAAAAAGGTAAGGTGAAAATCCATCTCGAAAGTGCCGATTACTTTCACAAGGATTTGGTGCATGAGCGCATTAACTATGGCAAAATAATGCACCAGCTTTTTGAAAACATTGAGGTAAAAGCCGATGTTGAACCTGCCTTAAAAGCCATGCGCTTTAAAGGACGAATTACTAAAAATGAATTCTTCGAAATTAAAGATAAGGCCATAAAATGGCTAAGCCATCCAAAGGTTGAAAATTGGTTTAATGGTTCATATACAGTAAAAACCGAAGCTCAAATACTTTGGCATCACCAAAAACGTCCCGACCGTGTTTTAATTAACAACAACGAAATAATTGTTATTGATTACAAGTTTGGTGAGCAGAAAACGCAGGCCCACCATCGTCAAGTGAGCACATATATGAATTTGTTAAGGGATATGGGTTACCAAAATGTTAAAGGTTTTATCTGGTATGCAACATTAAATGATGTGCAGGAAGTAACCGGACAACAAACTTTGTTCGATTAACATCTGATTACTCATCCTTATTTCGCATGCGAGCTTCGCGTTTTCGTCGGGTTTTCTTTTTCTCAACCGAAAAGCCAAATTTGCCTATTCGCTTACCCAATGTATAATATTGGCCATGCGAATAACATATGGGATTGGCCTTATCGAGTGCGAATACACCAGTTTTTGAATCAATATATTGCTCGTCGGCCTTTACATTCAATACTTCTGCCATAAACATATGATGGGTTCCCAGTGGAATAATTTCTGTAACCCTACATTCAATATTAACCGGAGCTTCTTCAATAATTGGAGCATTTACCATTAATGCAGGTGCAGGTGTTAATCCCATGCTCTCGAATTTCTTGTGTTGTTTGCCCGATCTAACCCCACACCAATCGGTAGCAAAAGCCAGTTCTTTTGTTGTAAGATTGATAACAAACTCTTTGTTTTTCATCAATAGATTAAAAGAATGGCGACCCGGTCGTACTGATATATAACACATTGGCGGGTCGGAGCAAATGGTACCTGTCCACGAAATGGTAATAATGTTATACTCTTCGGGCGACGCACCAACCGTTACCATAACGGCTGGCAGTGGATAAATCATTGTACCTGGTTTCCAATCAACTTTGGCCATAATTAAACCATTATTAGTTCGTCTTTGGTGGTAATTTTTTCACAATAGTGGCATTTTAATGCCAACTCACGTTTATCCTCCACTTTAAAGCGGGTTACAATATGCTCGTTATTGGTAATGCATTTAGGATTAAAACACTTAACAATACCAACCACAACATCAGGAATACGAACCTCCCTTTTTTCAACCACTTCGTAATCGCGGATGATGTTCAGTTTTACATCAGGCGCTACCAGTGCAATTTTGTTGATTTCATCGTCCTCAAAAAACTTTTGAGAAACTTTTATGATGGCTTTTTTACCGAGCTTACGGCTGTCGAGATTGGTTCCAAAAGTTATTTGATGGGGTATTGTATCAAGGCTCAGAATGGTTATTACTTTAAACAGCGAATCGGCAGGTATATGGTCAATAACAGTTCCATTTTCGATGGCACTAACCTGTAATTGTTTATGTGTTGACATATTTTTATGATATTTGGTGTTAATTATAGCTAATCAATTGTTAATTGACGACTATTTTTAAAGATTAATTCTCAATTCTGATAAAAAAATCTTTAATGCAGTCCCATAATGGCTGCAATAATTCCCATGCGCGTGTAAACTCCGTTTTCGGCTTGTTGGAAATAGTAAGCTTTTGGATTTGGATCCACATCAGTATGTATTTCGTTAACCCTTGGCAGTGGATGCAAAACTTTCAGGTTTGGTTTGGTATTCTCAAGCATATAATTTCTAAGAATATACGCATTTTTCACCCTTTCATATTCCATTGAATCAGAGAATCTTTCCTTTTGCACCCGGGTCATATACAAAATGTCGGCCTTTTCAAGGTTTGTCATATCAGACTGCTCGTAAAAGGTAATACCTTTATTTTGCAGATAAATAATATACTCCCTTGGCATTTTAAGCTCCTGAGGTGCAACAAAATAAAATGTTGGATTAAAATGCGCCATAGCCATTAACAGCGAATGAACTGTACGTCCGTATTTTAAATCTCCCACCATAATTATAGTCAGGTTATCCAGAGTTCCCTGTGTTTTTTTAATGGAATAGAGATCTAAAAGTGTTTGTGTTGGGTGTTGATTGGCACCATCGCCTGCATTAATAACAGGGACTCTCGATTGCTCAGAAGCGTATCTGGCACTGCCTTCGAGCGGATGGCGCATCACAATTAAATCGGCATAATTACTCACCATTTTAATGGTGTCCTTTAAGGTTTCTCCTTTGCTGGTTGATGATGATGATGAATCGGAAAAACCTATAACCCTGGCACCTAATCGGTTGATGGCCGTTTCGAAGCTTAAACGGGTACGTGTTGAAGGCTCAAAGAAAAGACTTGCTACCACCTTATCTTTTAGTAAAGGCTGGTTTGGGTTGGCTTCAAATTCGGCAGCCAATTCCAATATCTGTAAAATCTCCTCTTTTGAGTAATCGTTGATAGATACTAAACTTTTATTTTTCATATACTCTATAATTTGTTTTTCAGTTGCCACATAGCTTTCCGCGCTGCGGAACAGGTTCGTCTGTTTTATATTTAAACAGTATTTATAAAAAATTGACTTCAGTTTTATCGAGGCACAAAAAAAAGCCTGATCAATAAGACCAGGCTTAAATATGTTTAACGATAAAAATAAGTAGCATAAAAATCGAAGTATTGAAGAATTCAGAAAAAAGAGCTCTGTTCTTCCATTTCCCGGAATCGGGAAAGTTAATCCGGATGTTCTTCAATACATACATATCGAGAAACAAATTAACAAAAATTAGAACAAAAAAAAAATAATAAATATCATCAATCGAGATAATATTTGCTTAAACCAAAACAGAAGGACTGTTTTGAATTTAATTTACAAAGCAATAGAGTAACTTTAACAAAAGTCATAGAACAAATTCACCTTTTTTTTCTTAATTTGTTAAAAAACTATCAATATGCAGCACGAAATAAAATTATCGCAGGAATTAATTGACTTTATTCACGAAAGTCCCAGTCCTTTTCATGTGACTGAGAATTTAGCCTTGGCCTTAGATCAAGTCGGCTTTCAATATTTGAACCTTAAAGATAGCTGGAACATTAAAAAAGGGGAAAAGTATTATACTACCCGTAATGATTCTGCTTTATTTGCTTTCGTTGTTGGTACCGGAGAGCCTGAAACAGAAGGATTCAGAATTATTAGTGCCCATAGCGATTCGCCCGGGTTTAAAATTAAGCCATCGCCCGAAATGGTGGTTGAAAATAAATTTATAAAACTCAACACCGAAGTTTACGGCGGTCCAATATTAATGTCGTGGTTAGATCGACCCTTATCTATTGCTGGCCGTGTAAGTCTGAAAAGTAACAACCCACTTTGGCCCGATAATAAACTGGTAAATTTTAACAGGCCTGTGTTAATCATTCCAAGTCTGGCTATACATCTTAACAGGTCGGTAAACGAAGGCGTTGAACTGAACAAGCAAAAGGATATGCTGCCATTAATTGGCATGAAAGCTGAAGGACAAAAAAGTGAATTGTATCTGCAAGCCCTTATTGCCGAAGAACTTGGCATTAATGCCGAAGAAATTATTGATTTCGATTTAACATTAAATGAATTTCAGAAGGGTTGTATAATGGGAGCACACAATGAATTTGTTTCCAGCCCCAAACTCGATAATCTGGCCATGACACACGCCGGTTTGAAAGCTATTTTAAGCGCCAGGCCATCGCGAGCCACCCAAATGCTTTGTATATTTGATAATGAAGAGGTTGGAAGTGTTACAAAACAAGGCGCGGGCTCACCCATCTTTAAAAACTTGTTTGAAAGAATCTTACTACATCTGAATAAAACAGGCGAAGAATACCACCGCGCTATATATCAATCGTTTATGATTTCGGCCGATATGGCACATAGTGTACATCCAAACCAAACCGACAAGCACGACCCGGTTTTGCATCCCGTATTAAATGGCGGGCCTGTTATTAAAATACATGCCAACCAAAAATATACTACCGATGGAGATAGCGGCGCCGTTTTTGAATCCATTTGCAAAAAAGCGGATGTGCCCTACCAGAAATTTGTAAATCGTTCCGATTTAACTGGAGGCTCCACCCTGGGTAATGTATCAACCGGTCAGTTGGAAATTAGAAGCGTTGATGTTGGTAACCCCATGCTAGGAATGCATTCGGTTCGGGAATTGGGCGGTGTTAAGGACCACGCTTACATGGTTAAAGCTTTTGAAGCTTTTTACAATTTATAAAATATCAAACACAAGGATGCATCATAACTAAAAACCATATAAGGTAAAAGAGTAAAAAACCCTTTTAATCCTTATATGGTTACCCAAACACTACAAAAATTCGTATCTTACAAAAGCCTCAAAGGCTTCATATTCAGCCATTCCCAGTTCATCATAAGTACGTGCGGTACCCCGATTACGTTCCTCAGCTCTTTGCCAGAATTCACGGTTGTCGCCACCCAAAAACATGGCACCATCTTTTTGCGATTGATGCTTAAATATGGCATTTCGTTTACGCAACAGCTCATCGGGACTAATTGGAACTGCCATCTCAATCTGATGAATTTCCCACTCGTGCCAGGCTCCTCTGTATAACCAAACCCAGCAGTCTTTCATCCAGGGTTCATGCTTTAATTGCTCAATAGCAGCAAAAATAGCATCGAGACAAACCCTATGTGTTCCGTGAGGATCAGATAGGTCGCCGGCAGCATAAATTTGGTGTGGCTTTACTTGCTGTATTAAATCAGCTACAATCTTAATATCTTCGGTGCCTATGGGATTTTTTTCAACTCCACCGGTTTCGTAAAAGGGCATACGTAAGAAATGAACATTATCATTTTTTACATTGGCATAACGACAGGCAGCTTTGGCCTCTCCTACCCTAATAAGCGCTTTAATGGTTTGTACTTCGGGTAAATCAACCGTATCATGCTTTTTATTTTTAATAAATTCTCTGATACGATTGTGTTCCTCCTCTAAAGTTGTAGTGTCTTCACCTTCTACAGATGCGCTGTAATCTCTCACAAAATCAAGATATCGCAACACATCGGAATCGCTAACTGCAATGCTACCCGACACCTGGTAGGCCACATGCACATCGTGCCCATGGTCGACCAAGCGTAACATGGTGCCACCCATAGAAATAACATCATCGTCGGGATGCGGACTAAAAATAATCACTCTCTTAGGAAATGGTTCCTTGCGCTCCGGACGATGGGTATCATCGGCGCCCGGTTTCCCTCCAGGCCATCCGGTAATGGTATGTTGCAGTTCGTTAAACACCTTAATATTAATGTCGTATGCAGAACCTTTCTCGGCCAGCAAATCACCCATACCATTATCATTATAATCCCTATCGGTAAGTTTTAAAATGGGCTTATTAACCTTCTGACACAACCAAACAACCGCTTTTCGAGTCATCCGATCGCTCCAGATAATGGAATCAATTAACCAGGGGGTTTTTATACGTGTTAAATAGGCGCCTGCTGCAACATCAAGAATAACTAATGTATTGTTATGATTTTGCAGAAACGATGCTGGAATTTCCTCACTTTGTGCATCTTCAATACTTCGCTTAAGGATTCCTGCTTTACCCTCGCCCCATGCTAATAACCGAATTTTCTTCGATTTTAAAATGGTTTTAATACCTAAAGTAATGGCTTTACGAGGCACATTGTCCTTCCCAAAAAAATCGGAAGCAGCTTCGGTTCGTGTAATGTCATCGAGCGATACTAAACGTGTATATGAATTCAGCGACGAGCCCGGTTCATTTAATCCAATATGACCAGTAGTTCCAACTCCAAGTATTTGAATATCAATTCCACCCAAGTCGTCAATCTTGTTTTCAATATCTCGACAGAACTCATAAATGCGCTCCTGCTCAATAGTACCATCCATATAATGCACATTGGAAGGAACAATATCGATATGCTTTAAAAACTTATCATGAATGGTGCGGTTAAAACTTTGCAGAGCATCAGGTTTAATGGGGTAATACTCCATAATTCCAAATACCACCACATTTTTAAAGCTGAGTCCATCTTCCTGATGCATCCTGACCAACTCAGAATAAACTTCGCTGGGTGCTGAGCCTACCGCCAACCCAAGAACACAATTCTTGCCTTCCTGAGCCCTTTGGCGGATGGTTTCGGCTATTTCGTGAGCAACAGCTTTTGACCCCTCGGTAGACGATTTAAAAATACGTGTAGGTATGCGTTCGTATTTGGTTATTAAAGACCTAAGGTAAGGATCGTCGTGATATCCTTCATTTTTAAATTTTCCAGCAATGGAAATCTTTTCGTTGAATTTTTCAATCATTGGATAAGCTTTGATTTTTGTATTACAAAAATACGTTTTTCAACAATAAAATGAAATCTTTCAAAAAAATAAACAAAGGAAAAATAATATAAAAAACTACAATAATACTTTCATATTATTTCGATGCCTTTACAGAAGGGACAATTGAACGATAAACAATATTATGAATGCGCGGCCTTACTCTTAATTCCATTATTTTATTGTTATAAGAATAAGGATGAATTCGATTACTTAAAAATATGTATATCAAATCGTATGCAGGATCAACCCAAATAATGGTTCCCGAAAATCCCGTATGGCCATACGATGATGGTGAAGCCATGGTAGAATAAGCCGGAGTACTGCTACTCGCATTATCAACATCAGGTTTATCAAAACCTAACCCTCTACGGCTGTTTGAATTCTGACGCGAACTGAAAAAATCAACCGTTTCCGGTTGTAAATATCTGTAACCGCCATAAACACCTTTATTAAGGTACATTTGCAATAGTTTGGCCAAATCGGTTGCATTACCAAACAAACCCGCATGACCGGCTACCCCTCCCATCATGGCAGCGCCCTGATCGTGTACATAACCATGAAGCAATTGCTTCCTGAAAACCAGATCGTTTTCGGTGGGAGCTATCCGCTCCAATGGGATGGTGCGCCATGGATTATACCCCAAGGCACTGGCTCCTAAAGGCTTATAAAATTGGTTCGCTGCAACCTGATCCAGCGATTCCTGAGCAAGATTTTCGCTTATTTTTTGCAGCAGCAGAAAATTAATATCGCTGTACCTGTACTTTGGATTGGCATCAACTTTAGCATTGAGCATACGTACCAACATTGAATCGAGGTAATACACATTCATGAACATATTTTGTGCAACAGGCACTGAAAAATCGAGATCAGCCTGGGGACGAAATATATTTTCACGAAAGACGGCTGTTTTGTTCATATACAAACGGGCATCCATTCTGAGCGGGTGCGTAGCTGAACGCCGGTTGCTGAACAGATTACCAACCAATTTATTCCGATCGATGGCTTCGGTGTAGAACGAAATAAACGCAGGTAGCCCTGATTCGTGCAGTAATAACTGCCTTACAGTAATATCTTTTTTATTGGTAGAATCGGCCTTAGGAATAAATTCAGATATTTTATCGGAGAGTCGCCAACGGCCATTATCGTATTGCTGCATTAAAACCGGCAGCGTTGCTGTAACTTTAGTTACCGAAGCCAAATCGTATACAACATCGTTGGTAACCGGCCTTGTTTTTTCGTAGGTTGTAAAGCCATAATTTCTATTGAATACC
>CALEUX010000142.1 GCA_937920475.1 uncultured Marinilabiliaceae bacterium | reverse complement strand
TGTTGGCGCCGACCTGGTTGGGAAAGTTGAAGCCAATATTCCTGAAGACGACCCAAGAAATCCTGCTACCATAGCTGATAATGTGGGCGACAATGTGGGCGATGTTGCTGGTATGGGGGCCGACCTTTACGAATCGTATTGTGGGTCTATTTTAGCAACAGCGGCCTTGGGGGCAGCCTTGCCACTGTCTGGTGCCGACCAGATGAAAGCAATTATTTCCCCCATGATTGTAGCAGGTATTGGAATTATTCTATCGATTGTTGGAATTTATATGGTGCGCACCAAAGAATCGGCCACTCAGAAAAACCTTTTGCAGGCCCTGTTAATTGGCACAGGAGGAAGTTCTGTTCTTATTTTGATCGCCTTAGCCGTAATGGCTTGGTTCAATTGGATAACGTGGGGAGTATTTGGTTCGGTAATAGCCGGATTATTGGCTGGTGTTATTATTGGGCAGGGAACCGAATATTTTACCAGCGATGAGTATAAACCCACTAAAGGCATTGCCAAACAGGCACTTCAGGGTCCCGCAACCACTATTATTGATGGGATGGCCGTGGGTATGTTCTCCACCTGGATTCCGGTTGTCACTATTGTTGCAGGTATTATTGCCGCCTATGGATTTGCCGGGGGATTTTCGAACTTTGCACAAGGCGTTTATGGTATTGGTTTTGCCGCTGTTGGTATGCTTTCAACCTTGGGCATCACTTTGGCTACCGATGCTTTTGGCCCCATTGCCGATAATGCCGGTGGAAATGCCGAAATGGCTGAGTTGCCTGCTGAAGTTCGACAAAGAACTGATGCACTTGATATGCTTGGTAATACAACCGCAGCAACAGGTAAGGGTTTTGCCATTGGTTCTGCTGCTTTAACTGCCATGGCTCTTTTGGCTGCTTATCTGGAGGAGGTTCGTTTGTGGCTTGGGAAACTTGCTACGGCGTCGGTTGAAGGGTATCATGCTGTAGGAAATGTTTTGTTTTACAGAGGTGAAGCGCCCGTTGGTATTGAAGGAAAAGAACTTATTGAGCTTTCAACAGCATCCATTCCCGATTTTGTTTCTGCTTACGATCTTTCTATTTTTAACCCAATGGTGCTTGGTGGAATTTTCCTGGGTTCTATGATGGCGTTTGTTTTTTGTGCGCTGACCATGAAAGCTGTTGGTCGTGCCGCCGGCGATATGGTTGAAGAAGTTCGTCGTCAGTTCCGTGAAATACCCGGAATAATGGAAAGGACAGCCAAGCCTGATTATGCAAGGTGTGTAGCCATTTCAACAAAAGGCGCTCAAAAAGAAATGATTTTTCCATCGCTTTTGGCCATTGCTGTACCTGTAGCCGTAGGGATTGTTTTTGGGGTTGCTGGTGTTATTGGATTGTTGATTGGCGGTTTAACCACAGGTTTTACATTGGCTTGCATGCTTAACAATGCCGGAGGAGCCTGGGATAATGCAAAGAAATACATCGAAAAAGGAAACCTTGGCGGAAAAGGCAGTAGCGCACACAAGGCAAGTGTGGTTGGCGATACCGTTGGCGATCCGTTTAAAGATACCTCCGGGCCATCGCTCAATATTCTGATAAAACTGATGACGATGGTGGCTGTGGTAATGAGTGGACTTACCGTGGCATTCTCGATATTTTAACTAATATTGGTTTGTTCATCAGGAGCTTCTTTTCTTTTTTGAGAAGAGGCTCCTTTTGTTTACATTCGTTTGTTCTAACAATAATATAATTATGCAAGTTCCCCAATTCCCGGATATTCTGAAAGCTTATAGCAGAATTAAGCCTGTAGTCAGACGCACGGCTGTTATAGAAAGTTCTTCGATGAATCGGTTATTTAAAGCGCAACTGTTTTTTAAGTGCGAACATCAGCAAAAAGCTGGGGCGTTTAAATTCAGAGGGGCTACCAATGCAGTGTTGTCGTTATCTGAGAATGCAGCTCAAAAGGGTGTTGCCACCCATTCATCGGGGAATCATGCAGCTGCTTTGGCCCTGGCTGCCAGTATGCGAGGCATTCCGGCCTATATTGTTATGCCTGAGTCGGCCCCCGAAATTAAAGTAAAAACCGTGGAGCAATTTGGGGGCTCCATTACTTTTTGTGAACCCACACTCGAGGCTCGTGAAAAAACACTGGAGCGTTTGGTGGCTGAAACCGGAGCTGCCTTTATTCATCCATATAATAATTTTCAGGTTATATGCGGTCAGGGAACAGCAGCCATTGAACTGATTGAAGAGACCGGAACCCTGGATGTGGTGATGGCCCCTGTTGGGGGAGGTGGACTATTGAGCGGTACAGCTCTATCGGTAAAACACTTGTTACCCCAATGCAACGTTATAGCCGGTGAACCCAAAATGGCCGATGATGCCTGTCGCTCATTAAAAGCAGGGCAAATTATACCGTCAACCTACCCCGACACCATTGCTGATGGGCTTCGTACTTCGTTGGGTGAATTGCCTTTCTCTATTATGCGTAACCAGGTTGACGATATATTAACAGCTTCTGAAGATGCCATTAAAGCAGCCATGGTACTTCTTAGAAATCATGTTGGCATACTGGCTGAGCCTTCCTCTGCGGTGCCTCTGGCAGCCCTAATGGAAAACAGGGCGCTTTTTGAAGGAAAGCGCATTGGTATTATCATCAGTGGTGGCAATCTTAATCCCGATAAATATGAGTTTTTAAAGGAATAAATTTAGTCGGTCTTTAACCTTTTTAAAGACAAAAACCCAAATCTTGCAATTACCACAAAGCAAATAAATGGCAGTACAAACGAAATGTTTACGGCTGGCATTCCGGCAATTGAGCCAAAGTCAATAATAGCTCCCTGAAGTGGTGGCATTAGTGCCCCACCAACAATGGCCATTACCAAACCGGCGGCTCCTAAGGTAGCATCTTCGCCAATGCCCTCGAGCGAAATCCCGTATATGGTTGGAAACATGAGCGACATAAAGGCTGAGGTCGCAATCAGGCAATACAAGCCTCCAATGCCCTGAATAAAAATAGTTCCTGTTATGGTAATCATTCCCCCAACGGCAAAATACATAAGCAGCTTGCGGGAGTTGAAGTATCGCATTAAAAATGTACTGACAAACCTAAACGATATAAACATGCCCATAGCCAGCATATTGTAGCGCTGAGCTGTTGCTTTTGGTATGCCAATATTTTCGGCATAATGAATAATAAATGTCCAGCACATGATTTGCACGCCCACATAAAAAACCTGTGCAATTACGCCTTGTCGATATATCTTGTTTTTTAATAATCGTTTAAAAGAATCGCGTGCCGGTGTTTTAGGATTTTCGCCACGGGTGTTGGGCATTTTTACGGCCAGAAATACAACAATCATAGCCAGTACAACCAAACCCAATACTACATATGGGTTTCTGATAACAGCCAAATCGTGGGTTCGGATAGCAGCTTTTTCAGCCACGCTTAATGTGTTAAACACCAGTTCGCCAATATCATTACGAGCTTCGGAGTCTAAATAGGCCAGTATAACATTGGATGCTACAAACATTCCTAAAATAGAACCCAGCGGATTAAACGATTGAGCCAGGTTGAGCCTTCGCGTTGCCGTTTTTTCATCGCCCATGGAAAGGATGTAGGGGTTGGCAGTGGTTTCCAGAAATGCGAGACCAAATGTAAGTACATAGAGTGATGCCAGAAAGAAACCAAACATCTCGAATTGAGCCGCTGGTATAAAAAGTAAGGCCCCGGTAGCATATAAGGCCAGCCCTAAAATAATGGCTTTTTTATAGTTATATTTCCTAACAAACAAAGCTGCCGGAATGGCCATAGTGGCGTACCCTCCGTAAAAGGCAAACTGTACCAACGCTGCTTTGGCGTTTGGAATTTCCATTATGGTGCTGAATGCTGCCACCAAAGGATTGGTGATATCGTTGGCAAATCCCCATAAGGCAAATAATGAGGTAACAACTATAAACGGTAACAGATATTTTTTTTCAACTAATTGGGATTGAGCCATTTTTATGGGGTGTTAATCATTTAATAATTTCAGAACAATTTTTATGTTTTAACGAGCATTGACCAAACTCAAAAAGGCAAGTGTTTAAAAAGAACGCCGTATTTCAAATGTTTGATAAATAATAGTTTGACCTGAATTGTCGCACTTGATATGCATTCAGAATAGAAAATGAGATTAAGAGATGAATCTGTCTCAAAAAATGCGTCAATCCCAGTTGTTAAATCTGGCTGGGTGTTACGCCTTTTTTTAGGATGATATTGCCATATTTGGCTGTTTCTCCGGTCATTACCACCGCAAATGATTTTCGCGAGCGTTCGTAGAAATCAAACCTGGTAATTCGTTCAATTGGAGGGACGTTTGGATTGGTTTTCCAAATTCTGGCAAGGTATCGCTGTTCAACGGCAGGGTCGAGTTTGTCGCCTTCAACAGGAGCCATCATTATTAGTGGATGTGCCACATAGCTGTCTAATTCAAATAAAGGCAATATGGCATCCAGTAAATCGGCAATTTTAAGTCCATCGGCTCTGATAATCCGGTTGTTAACCGATTCGCCCGGGAAATGGGCATCGGCCAGTACTATTTCATCACCATGGCCCATTCGTGCCAGAATGGCCAGCAATTCAGGACTGATTAAAAGGGAGATGCCTTTTAGCATAGAATTCAGGTATTGATTTGTTCGGTTTAATATTTAAAAGTTGTTAAAATAATCATAGTCGTTCAAATTTCCAATTCTAATCAGGAAAATAGTATTGAACACCAATGAGTGCTTTAATTTGATTTTTGATTTTTGCATTGTTGGTGTAATAGCCTGCTGCTTTGGCCTGAATCAGCAAATTGCCAGTAACAGCGGCTTCTACAGGTCCGGCTACGATTTTTTTACCTGTTGCCTTAGCGGTTAATCGACATAAAATTCCGGATTGTGAGCCGCCACCAATAATATGAATAACATCGAATGACTTTTTCCGCAAAAATTCCAACTCTGCAATGGTTTCGCTAAAGGCAGCAGCTAAGCTATCGTAAGCACATCGGTAATAAGCTGCTTCGGTTAATAGTGTTTTGCCATATACTTTAGACAGATATTCATCGAAGGCCTTTTTCATATCAGGAGGATTGTAAAATATCTGTTCGTTTGGGCTGACAAGCATTTCGGATGAAGGGGCCTTGGCTGCCATTTGGTCAATTTCGCCATACGAGTGCTTTGAGCCAAAGGCTACTCTAAGTTGCTGAATCAGCCAGAGCCCCATGATGTTTTTTAATGGTCTGAAACGGCCATCGGAGGTTCGTTCGTTGGTAATGCCTATTTTAAATGCGTCGTCAGAAATAAGGGGAGCATCTGAAACCATTCCCAGGATGCACCAGGTTCCGGTTGAGAGAAACGCAAAGTTATCGTTCTCGCTGGGGATGGCAGTTACCGCGCACGCTGTATCGTGTCCGGCAACTGCCACTACCTCCAACTTACTACTCACTAACCCATTATTATAAAAACCTATTTTTGTTCCCGGCAATACCGGTTTGGTCAATAATCCTTCTTTCAGTTTCAGCAGTTTTGTAATATGTGGTTCCCAGTTTTCTGTTGAGCAACTGAGCATCTGACTTGTTGAAGAAAGTGTTATTTCATTCACGGCCGTTCCACTTAAAAAGTAGTTGATATAATCGGCCATGAATAAAATCCTGTTGGTACAGGCAAGTGTTTCAGAATCTTTTATACTAAGTAACTGGTAAAGGGTGTTGAAAATATTGTAGTTGACACCCGTTTTTAAAAATGTTTCCTTTTCGGGCATCATGGTGTTCCACAAATACTTCATACCGGAAGTACGCTGGTCGCGATACGAAACCGGATTTTCAACAGGTTTGCCATCTTTTCCAACAAGAACAAAATCTACACCCCAGGAGTCTACCCCAATGCTTGTAATAGGCAAGTCTGTTTGAGCCAGAGCTTTTTCAATTCCGGTAACAATACCCTTCGTAATTTTATCAAGATTCCAACGATCGGCTCCATCAATAAGTTCAATATGATTGTCGAACCGGTGAATTTCCTTTAGGATTAATTTTCCATCGAAAATACCCTGAACAATACGGATGCTGCCCGCACCCATGTCAATTGCCAAACAGGAAAATGGCTTCATCGTTAAATTCCTTTAGCTCTTAAACGTTTGGTTTCGTTTTCGCCGCCGTTTATCAGGTACATTAATGGCTGTGGGCGGTCGTATCCTTCTACAAATCCTGGTCGTGCCTGCCATGGGGCAACCGAAATCACATTAGCCAGGTCCATCCAATACTGAAGAACGGCAGGCTTTAAACCCCAGGTCATGTGGAAATGGTTGGCTGGTGCAAACTGCTTGTACTCGGTCATGGTGGCATATTTGGGAACAATCCAACTATGAGGCCAGGTTACATTTGAACTGTTGGCAACCATTTCGGCCAGTTTGTCGGGTAAATCAACTGTTTGAGCTTCGTCCCAAATAAGGCTGAACATGCCATTTAAATGACTGTATGTTAAGCGACTGGCGATTCCTTCGATGCCTCCGGGTGAAACAAAATTAACGCTGTTGCCTCCGCCCGGAAAGTAATAGAGTTCGGCTGCCGGCATGGATATTTTTTTAAGGATAGACTCCATTGAGTCGCCAGGCATTCCTGCCCAGTTTAAGCTGGCCGAGCCGGAATTATCGCCATCAACAATGCCTTTAAGTGCCCATAATTCATCGCCATTTATCCTGATGCCCAGTTTTTTGGCAACAGCCACCAATTCAAAGGGTTCCCAAACTTTACGAAAATCCATAAATAATGGTGGGTTTCCCCCTGTTAGCCAGGTTTTAAACAGCATGGTTAACGTTCCCTGCATATCGGCTTCAGTTCCAAAAGGAATAATCGGCTTACTTCCATTGTGGTCGAAAGTTGAGTTAAAAAGTGACTCAGCCATATCGCAAATTGGCTGCGGTATGCCCCGCCGGTCGCTTCCCCATTCCAACTGGTTCATAAAGGCACCACCAACAGCATTTAAATCGGTGAGTAAATCGCGAATTATCAGGTATAAAGCCAGAGATTTATCAAGATTCTCACTACCATTGGGCTGGGAAACATCAACAGATTTTAGATGTTTTGTGAGCCATGAACGCAATGCCTTTAACTCATCTTTATTGTAATCGCCTTTCTGTAACTTGTCGGATAGCAATTTCATATCGAGACGGGTAACTTCAATGCCAAAGGTTTGTCGGGTGGCATTAACATGGGTCAGGGCTGTTTCCATACCCATAGAATCGTGGCCAAAACAAACGATGCGCCGTCCTTTTAAGCCAACAAAGGTAATGGCCGCAAACGCCCAATCCACAAGGTTTTGCAA
Organism: uncultured Marinilabiliaceae bacterium; assembly: GCA_937920475.1. Taxonomy (GTDB): domain Bacteria; phylum Bacteroidota; class Bacteroidia; order Bacteroidales; family Marinilabiliaceae; genus CALEUX01. The sequence continues at coordinate 5,554 of CALEUX010000142.1, read as the reverse complement.
GGTTGCAGGATTGATAACGGGATTAAGGCCAAAATCGTCCCAGTTGCCAATGTTTAAATGGGTTAGGCGACCTTGTTGTGCAAATGCTCCGTTTACTGCATGGGCGAAAACCACACCAGGTTTTGGGGCGCTGTTACCACAGGTGATATTCAATGGGGTATCTTTTGGAAAATGTGCCATCAAACTGATTAGCGTTAATTGTGGAAAAGCCCAGGTGTCGGGCGTGCAAACCACAATATTCACCCCTTCCGATTTAAACTGACGTGCTACCAAATCAGCATCTGTTTCGCTTTCAATTAACGATGATGTCCAAACCACTTTCACCGGCTCGCTGGTGGGTGTTTTTACATTGGTTTGCAGGTGATTGGCAATTATTTCTATAATATTGCGGGTTCTAACGCGCGACTCTTCATCAACTCGCGGGTCGCAGGTGGCGCATACCCCAATTGTTACCGAATGTTGCTTTTTTTCTGAATCGACCTGTTTAATTTGATGTGCAGTTTTCACGGGAATGAGATTTTTATTGATTAATTGGATTCATAGATGAACCATCTTTAGCTTCAGGTTTATTTGACAATATTTTCCTATGCGTAAAAATACATCCATAAAAAGTGTTGATGAATCCAAAAAATATCTAATTTGTGTCTGTTTCTAACATTTCAAATATGGATTACAAGTCTGCCAATAATGCAAAAGCCGATCCTTCAGCGGTTAAGCAATATTTTAGCGCCATTAACGTTCGAATTCATTGTTGTCGATATTGGAAATTAAGTGAATGGGAATTCAAGAATATGTCGTTTCCGTTTTGGCGAATTTATTACAATACCATTGAAGGTGCCTGTGTTTATTTTGGACATAAGGAGGTAGCGCTGAGCGAGAAAGTTATTGTTCTGATTCCGCCTTATACCTCATTTTCAACTTCATTAAAGCGATGGAACAAGGAGAGTTTAAGTGGTAGTCACATCCAAAGTTTGGATGTGTACCACCAGCTTAAGACTATGAAAATGGTGGACCATCTATTCATTCATTTTAATCTTGGCTTTCAACACGACAGGGTTGACCCTGATATTTTTGTGTTTGAAATTAACCCGGGGCTTAAGGAATTGTTGGACGACATACGAATGTACACCATACACAGTAACGGGCATTTTGGATTTAACGAAACGATGATATTGCACAGGATTATTTACCGTCTGGTGTGTTTAATCCCCAACGAAAAGCGTATTGTCAGGCAAGTGGACAATCGCATATTGCGCGTAATTGAATTCATCGACCTTCATTTCAGAAAAGAACTCAACAATGATTTACTGGCCCGCGAAGCGGCTATGGCTACCAATTCGTATTTAAGGCTTTTTAAACAATCAACCGGGGTGACTCTGCAACAGTTTGTTCAAAATAAGCGCATTGAGAAGGCCATTACGTTAATGCACAACCAATCGGGCTCTATTGATCAGATTGCTGAGTGGTGCGGCTTTAGCGACCGGCATCATTTTTCAAAAGTTTTTAAAAAGCACGCAGGGGCTGCACCAGGGGTGTATAGAAAAATGCATGCTATTATTTAACTATTGCTATTTTTAATCCTTTTATAGAATTTTACTTCAGATTTTATTAAAATTGGTTATGCGAAAACTTCTGATTTTTATATTGATATTAATACTTGTGGTAATAATGGTTGTTTTGAGCGATCCTTTTAAAACACAACATAAAGAAAGTGATGTTTTTTATTACATTGCTTCTGAAATTACCACACCAGTTGCTGATGACACTTTACGTGTAATGACATGGAATATTAAGTTTGGCGGTGCTCGTATCGATTTTTTCTTCGATTGCTTTGGAAATCGCTCTTTAATGTCACAGGAAGAAGTTGAAGTTAATATGGATGGTATAGCCGATTTTATCAATCATACAGCCCCCGATATTCTTTTTATTCAGGAGGTGGATGTAAACAGCAAGCGCTCGGCCTATGTTGATCAGGTTCAATGGCTTTTAGACAATACCCATCTGAACTATGCCGTTTATGCTTCGCAATGGAAGGCGTTGCATATACCAACCGATAGTTTGGGGCGCATGAACTCGGGTGTTGCCATTTTAAGCCGATGGCCACTTACCAATGCCAGACGCATGGCATTGCCACTTATTGGTGAGAAAAGTTTTATTTACCGATATTTTTATCTGAAGCGCTGCCTTTTAGAGTGTACCAATACCATTCAGGGAAAAACCATAACCCTCTTAACCACCCATACCGAGCCTTATGCCAAAGATGGAACCAAAAAGAAGCAGTTAGACCAGATATACAATCATCTGGATCAACTTCATAAAGGCGGTCGCACCTTTATTCTTGGGGGTGATTTGAATGCTTTACCTCCCGGTACAGAAAAAGTAAAAGGCTTCCCCGATTCAGTCTGTCCCAAAGAAGAATTCGATGCCGACGATTTCTCAGAAGAAACTACCTGGATGGATGCTTATTATCATAGCTTTAGCCCGGCTGTTCCATTAATGGAGTATCAGGCCGATAATGCCCGGTTTTTTACGCACACGGTTGATGGGCGTGGTTATTGGAACCGTAAGTTGGATTATATCTTTTCCAATGGTAACTTTCAGAACGATAGTCATATAACTTACCAGTCGGAAGATAATGGTGGCTATTACACCATGCCTTTGTCTGACCATTGCGCCTTAAGCGTACGGTTTATCTTGCCCGAATAAGGTTCAGAATTTTAAGCATACAGGCATACTTACTTCAATCCGGCTGGTGGCTGGGGTTAATTCCCCTGTATCCTTATTACGGCTAAAAACCACGATGTCGTTGCCTTTCTGGTTGGCCACCAATAAATAGTTTCCGGTTGGATCGAGTGTAAAGTTGCGGGGCCAGTTAATGCCATCGCCAACAGAGTTAATCCACTCAATGGTGTTATTATGAGCATCAACTGTAAAAACTTCGATGTGGTTAATGCCACGCACCGAGGCATATAAATGTTTCCCATCATCAGAAAAGTGAATGTCGGCCGACCAGTTGCCTTCACGAAGCGAATCGGGAAGCAGCTCAACGGTTTGGGTTTTGACAGAAAAGATGTCTTGGTCGTCAGTTGTAAAAACATCAACCGAATGATGTAATTCATTGAGCAATGCCATTATTTTTCCGGATGGATGAAAATCGAGATGACGAGGGCCTGCTCCGGGAGTAACAGAGATGGTGGTTATTAACGACACTGAGTCGTTATTACATTGATAAACAAACAATTTGTCGGCGCCCAAATCGGCAGCGTAAATGTAGTTCATGTTTCTATCGGGCAAAACCGAGTGGGCATGAGGCCCTTTCTGCCTGCTTTCGTTAGGCCCTGAACCAAAGTGTTTAAAGGTTGCCGGAGTTGAGGTAAATTGCCCATCTTTATTAAACTGAACAAACGATACATCACCCGACGAATAATTGGCAAAAGCCACCATGCCACAACCCACCAGACTAACATAACAGGAACTGTTTCCTCCTGTTGAAACACTATCCTGAATTGTAAGATTCCCTGTACTATTATCGATTTTATAACTGTACAGATTTGGCGTTAGTCCGTTTCCCTCGCCAACGGCAAACAATAAGGTTTTGCAGGGCGACAAGGCCAAATAGCTTGGATTATTAAGTCGTGCAGCAACAAAGGGTTCTGTTATCTGCCCGGTTATGGTATCAAACCAGGCACGATAAATACCTTCTGACCCTTCGGCTGTGTATGTACCTATATAAAGCGACACAAAATTGTCGGGGGGAAGCGTCGGCCGACATGAGAAAAACAGTGCGGCCAGAGAAATTTGTAAGACTTTCAGAAAATTGGTTAAATGCATGATGTTTGTTTTTTAGTTTTTATGAGCGCATTTCTGTTTATGCAATAGTGGCTCTGAATTTTCCAATATGCTAATTTCTTACATTATTGTTATATTCACAACAAACTATTTAATATGAGCCCTCTTTTTCTATCCTTAGTTGTAATTATGGCAGTGGTATTACTGCTTTTTATGGTGTTGAAGTTGAAGCTGAATGCTGTTCTGGCGCTTTTAATTACCAGTATTTTTGTAGGAATTGCAACAGGAATGCCGCTTAACGGAATTATTGAGAGTATACAGAAGGGCATGGGGGGTACCTTGGGGTTTGTTGCTACGGTGGTTGGGTTGGGAGCTATTTTTGGACAAATGCTCGAAAGTTCGGGTGGTGCTGAAGCCCTGGCAAGGTATATGGTTAACAAATTTGGCCAGAAAAAGGCTCCGCTGGCCATGGTTTTATCAGGGTTTTTTATTGGAATACCGGTTTTTTTCGATGTGGGGTTTATTATACTGGTGCCGTTGGTTTATGCCTTATCGCGCGATACAAAAATGTCGCTGCTTTATTATGGAATTCCTTTGCTGGCAGGTTTAGCCGTTACACATTCGTTTATTCCGCCTACTCCAGGTCCGGTTGCTGTGGCTGAAATAATTAACGCTCAACTGGGGTATGTTATTTTTTGGGGTTTTATTCTTGGAATTCCGGTAGCCCTTTTGGCAGGGCCGGTATTTGGAAGGTATATTTCAAAAAGAATTGTGGTTTTTCCACCCGGGTTTTTCGAAGAGATGCCTTTGGAGAGAACTAACAAACTGCCTGCTTTTGGACAAATAACAGGCATCATTAGCATTCCACTTGTATTAATTTTATGCTCCACAGTAACTGATGTTTTGGTTAAGAAAGAGTTACTGTTAACGGGAAAACTAACAGAAATTATTGGATTTGTAGGGCACCCTTTTACAGCTCTTATAATAGCAACTCTTGTAGCCATTTATTTCCTTGGTGTTAAACGTGGTTTCCGAAAAAAGGAGATTCTGGAATTAAGCACCAAAGCCTTAGGGCCGGCTGGCATTATTATATTAATAACTGGAGCCGGAGGTGTTCTAAAACAAATTCTGGTCGATAGTGGGATTGGCCAGGTTATGGCCGAGGCTATTGCCGGTTCGGCATGGCCTCCCGTTTTACTGGCCTGGACACTGGCTGCCATTGTTCGGGTAACACAGGGTTCGGCAACTGTGGCTATGATAACAGCAGCAGGCATTATGGCTCCTATTCTGGAAATAATGCAATTAACCCCAACTCACCTGGCATTGATTGTTTTATCAATTTCTTCAGGCGCCACACTTCTCTCGCACGTTAACGACAGTGGATTTTGGTTGGTAGGCAAATATTTTGGGCTTAACGAAAAACAAACACTTCAATCGTGGACTGTAATGGAATCTATTATTGCTGTTTCTGGTTTAGCTTTAACGCTTGGTATTAGCGTAATGATTAATTGATGCTTTTTAGTTGTTCTCTCCCGATACCTTATCAGTATTGCAACCCAAAGCCTTTGCGTTGGCAATTGACTGATTTAATTCTTTATCCATACCTAACCGGGCATAAATTTCGGCAGGGCAAACGCATTAAAAATCGAGTAGCTTCATAAGGTATTCATTATCCCACCCGGCCTTAAGTCGTTTGCCCTTAACACTCCTTTTGGTCGATTTTTCATTTTTGATGATATTCAGTGCCATTCGGAGTATAACAGAA
>CALEUX010000141.1 GCA_937920475.1 uncultured Marinilabiliaceae bacterium | reverse complement strand
CCGATAATATTTTTATTGAGCGACTTTGGCGTAGCGTTAAATATGAAGATGTATATTTGCATGCATACGAAACAGGATTAGAAGTTTTCAAAGGGTTGAAAAAATATTTTGAATTTTACAATCAAGAACGAAGGCATACCTCTTTGAATAACGATAGGCCAATAGATGTTTATAAGGCAGCATAATAAAATCAAAAGTGTATTAATAACGAGAATAACTCCCAAAAGAGTTATTTCCCGTTATTAACACCAGGTTACATCATCATCATCATGTTTTTAATCTTATTTTTAAAATTTAGCTGTTCTAAGAATGGGGGGAAGTAAAGGTTGGTTTTTGGCATTGGTATTTTTTAATCAATACAAACCTATTTCAACATTTCAATTATTTTTTGCATGTTGAAATGTTGATAATAAAAAAAATCACTATTGTCCGGTAAAAAATACATTCTTCGTTTAAGTGCTCAAGCCGCACGGGCTCTTACTTTTTTCTGCAGCAAAAAAAAATAAGCACATTTTGCTTTGAGTGAGCGCAGTGAGCAAACTTGTTTGCATCAATGCCGAGCGTAGCAAAATTCAACGGAGTTAAAAAATGCCGCCGCTGCAAGAAAATAAAACCTTCTGGATTCCTCATGAATTAGAGCATTTAATCATTCCCAAAATTTTTTACCGGACACCAATGAAATTATTTCTATAACCACATCAATTTTAAAACACTTACATAATAAACTTTTTATACCCCCGTTAAACACAAAGAATTTGCAGGAATATCAAAAAAGCATAAATTTGCCAAAAAACGAACAATTGTTATAAAAATGGAAGGCACTACTCAAAACAACAGAAACAACAAACTACTTTATATTGTACTCTCAATTGCTGCGGTATTATTATTGGTAATAACCGGACTTTACTTTATTCAAAACCGGCAAATGAACGAGATTGTTACAAATTTGAACGAAGAAAAAACCATCCTTACCGAAGAATACCAAAAACTTATTCTGAACTACGACTCGCTGCAAAGTGATAACGATACTATTAACCTTTTGCTGGAGCGCGAACGTGAAAAAATAGCCCATCTCATTGAAGAGATTAAAACCATAAAAGCCACCAATACCGCTAAAATAAGGGAGTATCAGAAAGAGTTAACAACCCTGCGCGGAGTTATGCGCAATTATGTAATTCAAATTGACTCGCTCAATGCACGCAATCAGGTACTCACCAAAGAAAACATTGAACATCAGCGTCGTTACACTCAAATTCAATCATCATTTAAGCAATTGGAGGTTGAAAAAGCGTCGTTGGCCGAAAAAGTCTCCATTGCAAGCCAGTTGGATGTAACAAATATTATGGCCGAGGGCCTCAATGCCAGTGGTCGCAAAACCGACAGAAGTTCCCGAACGGCTAAAATAAGGCTCTGCTTTACAGTTTTACGCAATGTTACCGCTCCGGTTGGAATGAAGACTTTTTACCTGCGTATTGAACGACCAGATGGTCAACTCTTAATGCACTCAAAAAGCGATGTGTTTAAATATGAGGGGGCTGACATAAATTACTCAGCAATGAGATCGATTGAATATGGCGGCGAAGAAATTGATGTGTGTATATTTTATGATGCCGATGCCGGTGAACTAACGCCCGGGAAATATGTCGCCGATATTTTTGCCGATGGTTTTCATATTGGTAACCACACATTCACCCTCAAATAACAGGTTGTTCCAATATATCTTTTGCCAGTAACGACATCCCTGCATCGGATACCGATGGTACAACATTGTATCTGGCTTTTAACTCGTCTGGGGCATTGTTTACCACAAATGCTCTTGAATAAAAGCTGTTGAGCATATCCATATCGTTGTAATCATTACCCAAAACCCAGACGTTTTGATGGTTAATCTTTTCAATGTCGCAAATAAGCTGTATACCAATTGCTTTTGATGCCTCCTGATGAAATACTTCAATCCAGATACTTTTTCCATCGATGGGTGAAGTGGCCCTAATCACTTTCACCTCTTTTAATTCGCTCAGAATCTGTTCTGCTTCCACCGGTTCGTCCAATATAGTGAGCAACTGGCAGAAGTTTTCTTCTGTTTCGTTTAAGGCGCTAATGGGTGTTGCAAAATCTATGCGATTTTCAACAAAACGATTTAAATCGGGATGTGGATTCGAAGCCTTTTTATACCAAAACTGATGGTTCTCGGGAATGTATTTATGCAATGTATACCCCAATCCTTTATTTGTGAAAAAGTTTTCTACATTACAAACCTGGGTGCGGTTCAGATGCAGCGAACGAATAATCTCTTTGGTTCTCCAATTATAAACGCCGGCCCCCGATGAAAAAACCAAGTAGTCAATTGGAAAATCATCAGGTAATACCCGAAATGAAAAAAAAAGAGAGCGACCTGTTGCCACCACTCTGATAATGCCTTCTTCACCCATACGAGTAAGACTTTTCATATCATCCATGTGAAACGAGCCGTTATGAGGCAGAATGGTTCCATCCAAATCGGTGGCAAAAAGACGCTTCATTTGAGTGTTTAATTGTTAATAGCCACTGAAAAACTCATCTTACTCATCAATTTCACCCAAACGGTAAGGGGTTGATTGATAAACGTAATAATTCAACCAGTTTGAATAAAGTAAATGGGCATGACTGCGCCAGAAAACCGCTGGCGGTTGTTGCGGATTATTATTGGGATAATAGTTCTCAGGGATATGAATGTCAAGCCCCTTTTTTACATCGCGCCAATACTCCTCACCTAATGTAAGGGCATCGTATTCGGGATGTCCCGTAACGAAAATCTGTTTGCGGTCGTTGCTCATAACCAAGTAAATACCTGCCACATCCGACTCAGAAACAATGGTAACTCCAGATGCTGCAACAACCTCTTCCCGCTTAACTTCTGTGTAGCGCGAATGAGGCGCCGGAAAAACATCATTAAAACCTCTGACAAGAGGCTCCATGGGCGTATTCACAATGTGATTAAACACACCAAACATTTTGTTGGGCAAAGTATATTTCCTGATGCCAAAATGGTAATAAAGGCCAGCCTGTGCTCCCCAGCAGATATGAAATGTAGAAGTTACATGCTTTTTGCTCCACTCCATTATTTCACACAACTCGGGCCAATAAGTTACTTCTTCAAATTCAATCAATTCAACCGGAGCCCCTGTAATAATCATGCCATCAAAAAAGCGGTGCTTTATTTCATCAAAAGTTTTATAAAATGCTATAAGATGCTCCTGTGGGGTATTCCGATGTGCATGAGTGCTGGTCATCAGCAATTCTACCTCAACCTGCAACGGTGTATTCGACAGTACTCTAAGCAGGTGGGTTTCTGTCATGATTTTTAAGGGCATCAGGTTTAATATCAGGATTTTAAGCGGCCTGATATCCTGACTCACAGCTCTGCTTTCGCCCATTACAAAAACATTTTCGGCCTCAAGCAACGCTTTGGCTGGCAAAGTATCCGGAATATTTACTGGCATAGATAAATAACTATATACGACTCATTAATAACTTTAAACTATTGCCATAAGCAATAACACACCAAATTATAAAGCATCAAAAATAATGCATTATAACGGATGACACAAACAGATACTAAGAATGGAGTGGTTAGTAGTAATAAGAGATGGTAAAAATTGCTTACAGAAAAAGGGATTAATCAAAGAAATTAAGTAACTGATTAATTTTATAATCCAAAAATATTCAGACATAAGACTTTCAAACTCAAGACAAACAGATGGGAAAAACTAAAATAACAGATAAATATTTCAAAAATCTCGTTTGTCTATTTATTCTATTAGGTCTTTTCTATCTGTCTATTGTCTAAACTTCTTTAGTCTCAAATAAATTCAGAATACTGGTTATAAACAGCTTCTAAGGTTCAATTTTCTTTATCGCTTCATAACTCCGAAAAACAAAATATTCAGAATATTATCCAATTGGTTATTGAAATCGTCCATATTATCAACGCCTCTGAACAACGGGATTTCAAGCCCTCTTAGAGCTGTTGCTATACCAATGGCGCCGGTTTTTGAGTTTTTAACCTGAAATATTCCGCTGGCAACCCCTTCGTCCAGAATTATTTTCAGATACTCCTCTTCGAGTGACTCGCTTTTATGGCGGTTGGGTAATAAAAAATCGTAACCTCCATACAAATCCTCTTTAATAACCCGCTGATAGTTTTCGAGGCTGCGCACAGTTTCCATCCTTACAATAACGTAATCTTTCAGCTTGGTAGCAGCATCATTCTTCGACTCCACAACAGCTTTCAGTTTACCATGCAGCATTTCCGACTCCATATCAATTACCGCCTGGAAAATCTCTTCCTTATTTTTAAAATAGTAATAAAGAGAACTTTTACCTTTCCTTAAAGCCATGGCAATATCTTCCATGGTGGTTTTTTTATACCCAAAGCGTGCAAACAATTCGCGTGAAGCATCTAAAATAGCATGCCGAATAGCATCCTGAGCAGGAGTAAAATGATTGTTGTCGGGGTTCATAACACTGATTTTTTGGTTGTCGGCAAAAGTAATAATTGTTACACCAATTTAATAAAAACAGTTCAATTATTTAAACAGTTGATTCAAAAAGTTTTCAACCATCTGTTTCATTGTCTTCACTGCTTGTAAAAAGAGCAAAGTCGAGTTGTCGTTTTTCCAGATTGGCACGTGCTACCTGAATTTTTATGGGGTCGCCCAATTGGTATTTTTTACGGGTGCGTCGTCCTACAATACAATAATTCTCTTCATCAAACTGGTAAAAATCATCGTCCAAATCGCGGATGGGTATCATGCCTTCACATTTATTCTCGTCCAGTTCAACATATAAACCCCATTCGGTAACCCCCGAAATTACGCCATCAAAAACATGACCCAGCCGGTCTTTTAAAAACTCAACCTGTTTGTATTTGATAGATGCCCGCTCGGCATCAGCAGCTCTTTGCTCCATATCAGAACTATGTTCGCACATATCTTCATACTTCTCAGCACTAACCGTTTTGCCACCATCAAGATACCTCTGCAAAAGCCGGTGCACCATCATATCGGGGTAACGACGGATGGGCGATGTGAAATGGGTGTAATGCTTAAACGCCAGGCCATAATGCCCTATATTATGGGTTGAATAAATTGCTTTTGCCATGGTTCGAACAGCCAGAGTTTCTACAATATTCTGCTCTTTGCGTCCTTGTACCACACCTAGCAACCGATTCAGCGACTGGCTGATGGATTCTTTTCCCTGAGGAGTGGCCTCCAAACCAAACTTACGAACAAACTTACTAAAAGTCTCAAACTTATCAGGGTCAGGCACATCGTGAATACGATACACAAATGTTTTGGGCGGGTTTCTTGTTCCTTTATCCAACTCATTTTTGCCGATAAGCTCAGCTACCTTTTTATTGGCCAGGAGCATAAACTCCTCAATCAGCTTATTGGAATCTTTCGATTCTTTAAAGAATACAGCCAGCGGTTTCCCCTTTTCATCAATTTCGAACTTAACCTCAACGCGTTCAAAACCAATAGCTCCCATTCGAAATCGTTTATCACGCAATTTTTTAGCCAGGCTGTCCATTATTTTCAATTCCTCAGCATAATCGCCTTCTCCCGTTTCGAGTACTTCCTGGGCTTCCTCGTAGGTAAACCGTCGGTCCGATTTAATAATGGTACGTCCAATCCACTGGTTTTTGATGGATGCATCCTCTGCCATTTCAAAAACTGCCGAGAAACAAAGTTTCTCTTCATTGGGCCGGAGTGAGCATAAGAAGTTACTCAGCCTTTCGGGTAACATGGGCACTACCCTATCGACCAGATAAACTGATGTTGCCCGTTGATAGCCTTCTTTGTCGATTATGGAACCGGGTTCAACGTAATGGGTAACATCGGCAATATGAACACCAATTTCCCATAAGCCGTCGTCTAATTTTCGAATAGATAAGGCATCATCAAAGTCCTTGGCATCAACCGGGTCGATGGTAAAAGTAGTAACATCTCTGAAATCTTTACGGCGAGCAATTTCTTCGGCACTAAAAGTTTCAGGAATATGTTCTGCAGCTGCATCCACTTCAGGCGGATAAAAATAGGGCAGATTAAATTCGGCGAGTATGGCATGCATTTCAGCATCGTTCTCTCCGGCTTCGCCCAGAATATCAACGACTTCGCCCACCGGATTTTTGGCTTTTTCGGGCCATTCGGTAATTTTGGCAACTACCTTTTGCCCGTTTTTAGCGCCTTTGGTTTTATCTAAAGGAATAAAAATGTCCTTATGCATAATTTTGGAATCGGTAACCAGAAAGGCAAAACTTCCTGAAACCTCCAGTGAGCCAACAAACAACTCACGTTTGCGCTTAACAATTTCCACAACCTCACCTTCGGGTGAGTGCCCCCGTCGACGGGCATATTGCAGAACTTTTACGATATCACCGTTTAATGCGGTTTTTAAATTGCTTTGCGAAACAAATACGTCGGAACCACCATCTTCGGGCACAATATAGGCAGCTCCGGATGCTGTCATATCAACCGTGCCGGTAATATAGGCACCACGTGCCAATAATTTGTATCTGCCAGAAGAAACCTCCGACAGAAACCCGGTTTCACTTAATTCAATTAACATCAGCTGAACTTGTTGCCGGCCGCTTTTCTTGGTGATGCCAAGCATGGCAGCAAGTTGCTTATAATTATAGGTTTTATTGGAATTGTTAAAAAAAACATCCTGAACCAGAGGTTTTATTTCAGACCGCTTGGGCCCTTTGTTCGAATTCTTAGTCATCAATTTTCACATTAAATTCACTTTATCCTTGCCGACAATAGTCAAATATACGGATATTGCAGGAATAATATGTTTTTTACAGATTAAGTTTTTTGCACCAGAGTCTTTCTAAAGTTCCATCGTTTAGGAATCAATACAAATTCAAATTGGTGAATGCCTTAACCTGAATAAAAGGAAACTTTTTTCTGAATTAACAGTAAAAGGTTCATAGAAATCTCTGATAAAGATGACGCGTAATTTGTTGGTTATATTGTTTTTATGGTTACTCCAAATTGGAGCATTAGCTCAGCCTGCCACTAATCAGAAGGATGCAAATGGCAGAAAAACCGGCTTATGGGTTTACACTGCTGAAGATGGCAAAACCATTATTGAAGAAGGTTACTATACCAACGACCAGAAAAATGGCCTATGGAAAGCCTATTACCCCGATGGCAAACTGAAACATCAAATTCATTTCGACAATGGCATTGCCAAGGGTAAGGCTACCTTTTATTATGCCGATGGAACAATTTGGGAAGAAGGAATCTGGAATGAATACTGCTGGATTGGCGATTACAGACTCTATTATCCAAACGGACAAATGGCCTATGAGTGGGCCTACAACAACCAGGGACGACGAGAAGGCATTCAGAATTATTACTACGAAAATGGTGCCGTTAAATACACCGGGAAATGGAATAATGGTCAGATAACCGGCAATGTGGAGGTTTATGACTCTACCGGCATATTGGTTCAAACGCGTATTTACAAGGACGGGGTTTTTGAATCGGCCAAAAAACCTGACTCTATCTTGCCTCAAAATCAGGAATCACAACCTGAACGCTCGTTTTCTCCATTTCATGGAACCGGTTATCATACGCTCTTTCTGTTAAATGGAAATATTGATCAGAAAGGATATTTTCGTGAAGGGAAATTATACAATGGTGAAGCCTATGTTTACGATAACGAAGGGAATCTAAGGCAAATAAGGGTTTACGAAAACGGCAAACTCATTAAGGTTAAACCGGTTACTCAAGAACCTTCTGAATAAATCAAAACTTTACGCTTATTCGCTTAACGATTTGCCAAAGGTCAACATCATTCGCATAAACTCGTTGCGCGACTCGCGGGCATTCTCCATTTCCTTTTTAAGATAATCTCGCATGAGTTTTAACTGAACATGGTTGCTTACTCTTGCAACCAACTCCTCTTTGCTGAATGGCTTGGAGATATAATCAACACCGCCCAGTTTAAATCCGGTAACTATGTCGTTAATTTCGGAGCGCGCTGTTAAAAAGATTATAGGAATATCATCCAATCCGGTCTGCATTTTTATTACTTTACAAGTTTCAAAACCATCCAGACCAGGCATCATAACATCGAGCAATATTAAATCAATGGTCTTGGAATTTAAAACTTCCAGAGCATTTCTGCCGTTTTCCGATAAGGTAACTTTATACCCCTCCAACGATAGAATTTTTTTTACAAGCTCCAAATTATGATCGCTGTCATCAACTACCAGTATATCAATTTCTTTATCTTTCATAATTAGTATGGCTGCTAAGGCTTCAATCAGGTTTAAACAAAATTAATACGCATGTTCACTTTTCGATGTTTCCTTTTTGTCTTCAATTTAGATTAAGTGATAGAAAACAATTATGAATGTAGTGTTTTTCATGATAAATTTCAAAAAATTAATATCCCGGTGAAAAAGGTACATCCATTTTCTTAATCACAATTAAGCCCGTATCTGCTACTGAGGGCTAATGCCGAACAAACGATAATTTCTCCACATTTCAATTCATTTTTGTAATTTAGCCGTTCAAAACAGATTTATTACTCATGAATTCACAATTGAAGATATTTAACACTTTACTAAAGAACAAAGAATTATTCCAACCCATTAATCCTCCGCACGTTGGATTGTATGTATGCGGTCCCACTGTTTATGGTGACCCCCATTTAGGGCACGCCCGCCCGGCTATTACTTTTGACATCCTGTTCCGGTATCTTCAGCATTTGGGTTATAAAGTGCGATATGTCAGGAATATTACGGATGTGGGTCATTTGGAAAATGATGCCGATGAGGGTGAAGACAAGATTGCTCAAAAAGCCCGCCTGGAACAACTTGAGCCTATGGAGGTGGTTCAATACTATACCGACAGGTATCATAAATTTATGGATGCACTGAATGTGAAAAGTCCTTCCATTGAACCACGGGCATCGGGGCATATTATTGAGCAGTTGGCCATTGTAGATAATATCGTGCAAAAAGGTTATGCCTACGAGCGTAATGGCTCAGTTTATTTTGATGTTGAGCGGTACAACCAGGAACATAAATATGGAATTTTGTCGGGGCGAGTACTGGAAGATTTATACAGCACCACCCGCCAATTGGAAGGGCAATCGGAGAAAAAAAACAGCTTTGATTTTGCCCTCTGGAAAAAGGCCAGCCCCTCGCACATTATGCGATGGCCATCGAAATACAGCGATGGATTTCCCGGCTGGCATCTCGAATGTACTGCCATGAGTGCCCGTTACCTTGGACAAACTTTCGATATTCATGGTGGTGGTATGGATTTGCTGTTTCCGCATCACGAATGTGAGATTGCACAATCAACCATCGCCCACGGACATGGACCTGCCCGTTACTGGATGCACAACAATATGATTACCATCAATGGGCAGAAAATGGGTAAATCGCTTGGGAATTTTATTACCCTCGAAGAATTTTTTACCGGTAATCATGCTTTGCTTACAAAAGCGTGGTCGCCCATGACCATCAGGTTTTTCATTCTTCAGGCACAATATCGCAGTACTGTTGATTTTTCGAACGAAGCATTGATGGCCGCCGAAAAAGGGTTGCAACGCCTGATGGATGGGTTGGCTCAGTTACCAAAGATTAAAACCGGTAACAATTCAGACTATGATGTGAATGCATTGGAACAAAAGTGTTATGATGCGCTGAACGACGACTTGAACAGTCCAATACTTATTGCCCACCTGTTTGATGCCGTTAAAGCTATTAATTCGGCTGCTGATGGAAAGCTTTCTTTTACCGAACAAGACCTTCAAAAGTTAAATAACCTGATGGGTTTATTTGTGAACGATATTCTTGGTTTGCAGGTTGAAGAAAAATCTGAAGGAAACTCAGAATTGCTCAATAACGTTATGGGTGTAGTACTTAAAATTCGTCAGGAAGCCAAAAATAATAAAGATTGGGCTACATCGGATAAAATAAGAGACGAACTGGCGGCTGTTGGCATTACGGTTAAAGACGGGAAAGATGGTGCCTCGTGGGAGATTAAATAAGATTAATCAATAACCTTAAAAAAACGCAAAGGCGCTAAGACGCAAAGATTTAGAAGCTGTTTAAAATTATTTTTTAGACATAAGACGCGAAGTCCCGAGTATCGGGGAAAGATATAAAAAGTAACATGCTTAAAATAAGCAAAATAATTTAATCGTCTTGTTTGTCTGTAATTTCTGTTAAGTCTTTTCCCGAAAAACCGGGACACGTCTTTCTGTCTGGGATCTAAACTTCTAAGAGTCTATAATAAATTCAGGAAACTAAATTTAAACAGATACTTAATAATGTTCGTTTTAGATTTTATCATACTAAATTTTTAATTTACTAATAATCAGAACTCTAAAAAATAATGGTAGACTATTACAATAGATAAATTAAATATACAATCTGAAGATATGACACTAACCGGAAACTATAAAAAAACTGCCATATTATTGCTTTCAGTGATAACCATTTTTTCGGGTTGTGGGCGCCCGTCGGGCCAGCAGCAGCAAAATCTGACTCAAAATGCTAAGCCAAATCTGGTAACGCCCGATTTTAATGCCGATTCGGCTTACCATTACATTGAAACACAGGTTAATTTTGGCCCTCGCGTGCCTAATACCCCGCAGCATCTGGCATGTGCCAACTACCTGACCGAAACCCTTAAGCGTTTTGGTGCCGATGTAATTGTGCAGGAAGCTAAAGTAAAAGCTTTTGATAATACAACACTGAATATCCGCAATATTATAGGCCAGTTTCAACCCGAGAAAAACGACCGTATCCTGCTTTTTGCGCATTGGGATACCAGGCCTTTTGCCGATCACGATCCGGATCCACAAAAGCGAAACAATCCCATTGACGGTGCCAACGATGGCGGCAGCGGCGTGGGGGTTTTACTCGAAATTGCCCGTCATTTGCAGGAACATCCAACCTATCCCGGCGTGGATATTATATTTTTTGATGCCGAAGATTATGGTATTCCCGACCATTTAAATGTTCAGTATAAACCTGATACATGGTGTCTGGGAAGTCAGTATTGGGGAAAAAACCCGCATAAAAAGAATTATTATGCCCGGTTTGGAATACTGCTCGATATGGTGGGCGCTCCCAATGCCCAGTTTTACAAAGAACAGTTTAGTATGCAGTATGCGCCACGCATGGTTGACCATATTTGGAAAGTTGCCGGCGAACTTGGATACTCAGCCTGGTTTAATTTTAATACCGGAGGGATGATAACCGACGACCATGTGTATGTTTATAAATATCTTAAAATCCCATCGGTTAATATCATTCAGCACGATCCCGCCTCCGAAACCAGCTTCGGCCAATACTGGCACACCCATGCCGATAATATGGACAACATCGACCGTTACACATTAAAGGCAGTGGGGCAAACGGTAATGGAAGTGATATACAGGGAAAAATAATTTATTCGCGCAAAGACGCAAAGAATCGCAAAGGGAAAAATCATAATGTTTTGAATTTAAAACTTAGCGTTCTCTGCGTACTTAGCGAGAAATTAAGTTCTATCGCGCAAAGACACAAAGAAACGCAAAGTAGAGAAACAGATGTATCGTATTAAATAACCCCTTAGGATTCTAAACAAGATAAGATCAGGAATAGATAAGGATTTCCCGGGTTTTTAAATAATGCTTTTTAATAACTTAAAATAAAGCCATTAACTATTAATTCAAATTTCATTTATGTCTGAAAATGAAATCTCCCAAATTCTGGTTCATATTTTCTACAAAGTTCACAAAGCATTAGGGCCGGGGCTGTTAGAGTCCGTATATGAATCAGCAATTTGTCATGAACTACAAAGAATGGGTGTTGATTATGAGCGGCAAAAAGGCATTGAAGTTTGGTATGATGGAACTAAACTCGATTTAGGCTTTAGGGCTGACATTATTGTTGCTAATAAAGTAATAATAGAGGTTAAATCAGTTGAATCAATTTCCCCTGTATTTTTCAAAACCGTACTGACTTATCTACGACTTGCAGACAAGAAATTAGGATTGTTGGTAAATTTTAATGTTAATTTGATAAAAGACGGAATTACGCGTGTAGTAAATAATTTATAGTAAAGTTGATTGTTATTTGGTTATTTCTTAAAGTATTATACTTGATTTGAAACTAAAATGTGTCGCGCAAAGGCGCAAAGTAACGCAAAGAGGGAAACCTTAAAGTTATTTAAAGAAATTAAACTTAGCGTCCTCTGCGTACTTAGCGAGAAATAAAATGTGTCACGCAAAAACGCAAAGA